>JALHIE010000102.1 GCA_022840285.1 Porphyromonadaceae bacterium | reverse complement strand
AATCTCCAACTGCTGCTGCGGTATCTGTACTTTCAGATTATACAGGAAAGTCTCCTTTTGCGTGTTCACCGACTGTTTTTGCAGATCGATCTTCTTCTTGTCGTTACCGTATGTATATAGATTGCCAATGTTCCATGAGAGGCGGATCCCTCCCAAAAAGTAGGGGGAAAATTTGGTGTCGAACATGTTGAGTCCCGGTTTTCCGTAACCTCCCTGTGCAAAGGCGGACAACTTTGGCATGTTTTTGGCTTTCAGGAGCGATTTTTGCGATTCAGCGGCCTCCTCCTGTGCGGTGAACATCTTTAACTCGGGACGATTGATGATGGGAGATATCAATTCTACTTCGGGATTTGGTTTTACAAATGTCGTATTCTTTTCGAGCGGTTCTCCGGTGAGCACGGATAACATCCGTATATAAGCATCTAACGTAGATTCCAACTGAATCCGCTGTTGTCCTGCTTTCAGCTGTTCTACCTTTACTGTGCTCAAGTCAACGTCGTTAGCTACGCCGTTTTGCACATAGGTTTGCACGTTATCGTAGTTGCGCTGCAGTTCATTTTCCAGGATCTCATGTTGCTGCAGGTTTCCCTTCATCAGCAGAATGCCGAAATAGAGATTATTTACCCGCTCTCTCAGGGCGTAAACCTCTGTGTCCAACTGCTTCTTTTCTACTTCCGCAACGGCTTTCAGACTTTTTTTCTGTGCTGAGATATTGCCTCCGTCCCATATAAGCTGGTTCAGTTCTGCCACCACGCGGTACTGGTCCTGGTCGGGCACTGGAAAATAGAGGGGCGGTATCCCTTCCGGCATCTCCATATCTATCCAAGTCACATCGGACTGCCAGGTAGCCTGGGCACTCACTGTGCCCTGCGGCAGAAACCCCCGGTTAGCATTCGCGATGCTGAAATCCTTCGTCTTTTCAATGATGCCATACTGAGCAACGGCAGGGTAATTGGATTCTGCCTTCTTTTGTATCTCATCGAGCGTGATAACCTGTGACGATACAAGCGAACTGTTCAGCCAGATCAATGCTGCAAAAAAGAGGAATATTTTTAATCTCATGTTCTTATTTGTTTATTTGTTTATTGTTGTAATCCGTTTAATCTGTACGCTCCTTCAGAAGCAGCAACAGTGAGCCTGCCAAAGATTCGATGCTCTGTGCCACGTCCGATTCAAAATTGCTTATCTTCCACCTGAACAGTTGATGCCTGAAGGCAGGAATGATAATCTCCACGATCTGCTCCGACGTCAGCGAACGGGTTATCAGATCCTTCTCCTGACCTTCCTTTATAATTGCCTGGGCATGTTTTGTCAGGCTATTCATTAATTGTATAATCTTTTCACCTATCTGGGCGCTCTCATTTACAAGACCTTCTGAGAATACTACGACAACATAGAACGGATTCTCTTTAAAGTAGTACGTCAGTTCCTTGAAGAGAGCAGTAAAATCTTTTTCAAAAACACCCGATATTGAAGATTCTTTAAAGATTGTGTTTACATTTTCATTTAAATATTTCAACAGAGTGACAATGATCTCTTCTTTGCTGGAAAAATGCCTGTAAATAGCGCTCTCCGAGAAATTCATTTCTGAGGCCAGGTTTTTTATCGTCAGGCCGTTTATGCCGGAGGTTGTAAGCAGCTTTCCGGTTGCTTCAATAATTTCCAGCTGCCTAGGTTTAATGTTCATGGGTACTATCATCATTCCTTCTTTTAGCGTACGTATAAAAATTATCTAAATTCCTGTCCGGCAAAAGTTCCACAATCAAGGCGCTTCCTTTTTTGCCGCTTCAAGGAATTTTTCCATATTATCGAAAGATTTTTTGGGAAATGCCTTTTTCAACATCATAGACGGTACTTTGAATCCCGGCGAAACCGTAGTTTTGATGGTTATTTCCAATTGATTCCCTTCTACTTCCTTAAATGAATAGATCTCTTTTGCATAGGTCAGGCGGGCCATGTCCGTCTTTTCAATCAATGTAGGGTCTGCCGTAAGAGTAAACGTGGCCGTTTTATTTTTCCTGTCTTCTTCAAGTATCATTCGGTAGGAACCATCCACTGCCGGGGTAAGCAGCATTCCATCGTTGTAATAATAGATGGACCATTCATTTTCTGAGATTTTATTGATGAGTTTACTCGATTTTTCTCCGCGGAAATCTTTATGCTTTGCAATATTTTTCATTAATGCGATACAGTTGTCAATGCCGATACTTTCTGTTGTTGTAGTAATAGTTTTTACTACAGGGACTTTATCGTCGTCTTCATTTATCCGCGACGAAAAATTGTATTTCGCCGTTATTTTGCCATTTTTACTGAGTGCGGTTTTCCACTCGTCGGTTTGGGCAGATAGATTTGCGCCCAAAGAGACCATCCATGCCAGAAGCGTACTTTGTAAGATCGTAATGTTCATTGAGATTTTTGATTTTTTTTAGTAATTGAATAAGTTGATTTTTATACTGTTTATCCATTTTTAGAAAATCGGAGGAGACAAATAGAGCGAATTAAATAGTTTGTCGTTTTTTATCGTCATGGACGTTTTCACGACCAGGCCGGAGTCTAAAAACAAATTTTCCGTTTTACTGTCTATTTCCGAAACATAGATTACACGAATATATTTTTTTTGAAGAAAGAGCAACAACTCTTCGGTTGAAACGAATCTATCCTCTATATCAACGGTTTCTACACCAACAACCTCATCCCGACTCATATCAAAAATGACCAATATCTTTTTTTTGTGCTCAATACTGGTGAGTCTCTCCCCGGAAATAAAGAATGCTTTCCTTTCAATCATATCCCGATTATTTTTCTCCATTTTCAACATTCAAACATAAACTGATGAACAAATAATTTATGCCGAGAAGAGTAAGTGAATAGACTCCAACTAAAATTCCAAACATAAAATGACAATCGATTAATTAATCTCATAATAAGTAAGTGAGCAATCACTAACAAAGGTAGTGTTGAAATTAAAAAATGCAACAGGTTTTAAATATCCGGACCTTACAATTATGCGATCAGAAGTAATACCCGAAACTCAGGTAGGGATGGAACCTCCGGGAGAGGCCCGAATACCCCAGTTCCACCCGCAGGGGACCGGCTACTGAAAGGTAAGAGTAGCCGATGTTTGCTCCCGGGTAAGATTTTCCTTTAAAGAGGTTGTGCAGGTGGTCGCTATCTGCGGTAAAATTGACGTTGGCGTATAGGTAGTTTTTCGGGGTAAAATTATAGTGCAGTGTCACATCCGCTGCCAGTACCGTGTTGTTCATAAACTCCATGCCTGCGGTGCCCTGTACGGATATCTGTTGCGGCAGGTAATGTCCGTCGAACCTGCCGCCAGCGACGTTACGGTACATGTGCGGCACGCTGTCGTTCATAACATACCTGGCGTTGATGCGGGGTGTAACGCAAACCTCTTCGGTCAATGCTAACGGCTTGTAGAAATTCATCTTCAGGACGCTCAGGGGAACATCGTTCTTCAATTGAACGAAATTATCGGTATGCAACGAGTACTGAAACGAGAAATATTGGCCGGATGTGGGGAAATAGATTCGGTTGAGGTTATCGTACACGCCGTTTATCAGGTAGTTGATATACAGTTGATCGTTCGGCTCCGTGTGGCGGGGATCGAACTCGCTCCGCAGTGCTTTATAAAAGTGAAAATGGTCCATCCCCCCTTTCAGTTGCAGCATGATGTTGCCGAAATAAAACTCCGAAAAGACCAGGTTCAGCGCGTTTCGGGTAACGCCCAGGTTGTAGGACAGGCTACCTCTCTCGTATATGCTCAGGTCATTGCTGCTGATCTTGTAACTGATTCCCCCCTTGTAGAAAATCCCTTTGTTGATGGAATAATCGACCATCAGGTAGGGGTCTCGGCTCAGTCTGGCAGAGATATCAAACAGTGAATTGAGCGAATTGTTCAGCCGGATGGTTGTGTTGGCCAGTATTGCTGCCATATCGTTGCTATCGAAATGTATACCCAGGTTCAGGGTGTTTGACTCTTTCACTTCAACAATGAAAACAAGGTCAAACGGATGCTCTCCCTCGAGCCGGTAGTAAACCCTGGAGAACCACCCGCTGCTGTAGATTCGTGCAGTCATCTCATCCAGCTCCTCTCTGGTAACGCGGTTCTTGTCGATGTCAATCCACCGGGCTATCTGGCCTGTCTCCCGCTGCGAGACGCCCTCGATGCGTATGCTGTTTATTGTCAGCGTGTCGATGCCGATGTAGGGGTTTTTTCCGGGCTTGATAGCCGGAACGCTCACCTCTGCGCCCAGCGATCCTTTCAACGCAGTCAGCTCGTCCCACTTTCCGGCCGCTGCCTCCTTGCCCCGGGAGATAATGGTATCGATGGCGGGACGTTGAAAATCCATCATTCCGAACGAGTGTACCTCGGGAGTAATCAACAGGTCGGTATCCGCTATGTTTCTCCTGCGTTTTCCCTGGCCGATGAAGTTCCAGAGCTGCTCCGTCACTTCGGTAATGCTTCCCCTGTTCTTTTCCATAGCCTCTTCGTCGGGAGGAAAGATAACCCCGATTACCTTGTCTGCACCCATGCTCCGTACCAGGTCCACCGGGAAATTATTGATCACTCCTCCGTCGATCAGCAACATGCTGTCTTTTTCAACCGGGGTGAACATCCCGGGTATCGCCATGCTTGCCCGTATCGCTTCCGGGAGGCTGCCTTTCCTCAGGACGACCTCCTTGCCGCTGCGGACATCTGCTGCCACACATCCGAAAGGGATGGGGAGGTCATCGAAATCAAGGTCGTGCTGATACCCGACAGTCAGCTTCAGAAAAAGGGTATAGATATTCTGCCCGGCATATACTCCCGGAGGCAGGGTCACCTTTCCCCTTTTCTCCCTGAACTTTAACTGGTAGGGCAGGGAGATGATGTATCTGTTCTGGTGATCCCTTCGGGAGGCATGCTGGTGTTTCCGGTAAATACCATCGCGCATCAGGTAGCTCCAGTCCTGAACCTTTATCAGAGAATCGATCAGATCGCTGGAATAACCCGCGGCATAGAGCCCGCCAACAACGGCTCCCATGCTGGTGCCGGCGATATAATCGATGGGAATTCCGGCCTCTTCCAGCACTTTCAGCACACCCACATGCGCAAATCCCTTTGCTCCTCCCCCGCTGAGCACAACCCCCACCTTTTTCCGTTGCAGCTCTTGTCCCGGCAGGGCTCCTGTGAGGCAGCAAACCATCAGTAATATAATGAATCGGCGCATTTGCAAAGATACTGATTTTCTGAAAGTACGCCTGTTTTTCACTGAAAAACTACAGGCTCGACACTCAACCTATATGATTTTTCCGGATTTTTTATTAGCTAAAATTAAAAAATTCGTATACATTTGCCGTTTCATAATCACAGCTGTCTGCCTCTATTTGTATCCCTGTTCATTGAACCGGAAATCCAAATCGTCTCCCGGACAAGAAATTAATACACAGCACAATGACAAACAATCAATTATACCGTTATTTCTTCATCAGCGCCTTAATCACGATATTTACGCTGGGTTGTATGTGGGGAGCCGTCAATCTGCTCCTGATCGGGCTTGGAGAAAGCTTTCACAGCATTGACTACTCGTGGGTGCTGGCTCACGGCCATGCGATGGTCTTTGGTTTCGTGGGGCTTTTCATTATGGGGTTTTCCTTTCAGGCAATGCCCCGGTTTGCGGGAGTGACGTTACGGTGTCCCCGTTTAGCCTTTTCGACGTTACCGCTCCTGATTACGGGGATCCTGCTGCAGGCGTTGGCCCACGTAATGGCTCCCCAACCGCCCTACTTTCCGCTCGGGATTTTCGCCGGGTTGCTACAGTTTATCGCAGTGACCATTTTTGTGTGGATCATGGTTCATACTCTCCGTGGCGCACCGGTCAGGGGAGATCACACCGGCTTTGTCTATGCGGCGCTTGGTTGGTTCCTCGCGGCTGCAATCATCAATCCGATGATATTCTACCTGTTTGAAGCGGCAACAACCCCGGAGGAATTTCTCTTCAACGTCTCCTCGTTCAACATCCCCTATCGCGACATCCAAACGTTAGGAATCGCTGTCGTGATGATCCTGGGGGTATCCCTGCATATCCTTCCGCATGCCTATGGATTTCGTACGCCTTCAAGGCGCTGGAGAAAGTTTTTGTTGTGGGGCGTGAACGGTGCCGTTCTTTTCGGCATCATCTCGTTCACGGCCGGCATGACTACCGGTGTCCACTGGTGGCATGCCGCAAACGGTATTTCCTACATCATTTTCCTGGTGGCGGCCATGGGCACACCTATCCAGTTCCGGTTGTTCAGGCCTCTGCCGGCAGGCAGCAGCGACCGCAGCCTGAAGTTTATCCGGGCGGCCTTTCTCTGGTTTATTGTGGCTACGCTGTTGCTGGCGTTTGGGCCCTATTACATGTTTGGCATCTATCTTCCCATGACGGGAGGGGAAAACCCATTCTCGCACGCCTACTTCGGCGCCTACCGACACGCGTTGACTGTCGGTTTTATCATGATGATGATTGTCGGTATTTCCGCCAAGGTGGTACCCGGGTTTTCGGGTATCGACATTCGGAAAACAAACTCGCTTTGGCTGGTCTTCATCCTGCTCAATCTGGGCAATGCCTGGCGTATCATCTCGCAGGTTACGACCGATTTTCACCCCGAAGCCTTCCGGTTCATCGGCATCTCCCGGCGCTGAGCTTATGGGGTTACGAACTGATTAGGAATATCCGGACGGGCAACCGTCTTAAGCACATAACACGGGAGCGGGACTGCTGATCCGTACTACGCTTCCTCTTCCGTCAGGTCTAACCTTACGTCGTCTTTTCCTCGGTCGAAGAACATTTTCCGCAGCGGGTTTTCACGGGCTTCATCGTAGTCGCGTCGGTTGGTGAAAATGTCCATAGCCAGGTAGATCGCTTGCCGGAAGGATTCTTCCGACGCCTTGTTTTGCCCCGCAATGTCGTACGCCGTCCCGTGATCGGGTGAGGTCCGCACGATAGGTAGCCCGGCAGTAAAATTCACTCCCGAATCCATGGCGATGGTCTTAAACGGAACCAGCCCCTGGTCGTGATACATGGCCAATACTGCATCAAACTCCCTATACTTCCCGGTCCCGAAGAAGCCGTCGGCAGCGAACGGTCCGGCACACAATATCCCTGCTTCTTGCGCTTCTTTTACCGCCGGAGCAATTACCTGGAGTTCCTCTTGCCCCAGCAATCCGTTTTCGCCTGCATGAGGGTTCAGCCCAAGTACGGCAATCCGGGGTGTCTCGACACGGAAATCGCGCTTCAGGGAGAAGTTGAGTGTGGTCAGCTTTTCGGTGATGAGCGTTTTCGATATTTTTTCCGACACTTCCGCCAGGGGTATGTGGGTGGTGACCAGCGCAATTCGCAACGAGCCGCTGGCCAGGATCATCAACGCCTTGCTGTTTTCGGCAAACCGGTCCTGCAAAAATTCGGTATGCCCGGGGAAATGGAAGTTTTCGTTTTGTATGGTGTCTTTGTGGATGGGCAGCGTGACCAGCACGTCGATCTTCTTTTCCGCCAGGTCCCTGGCCGCATTGTCGAGGGCGATGAACGCCGACTCCCCCGCTTCGGCCGTTGCCGTTCCCAGTTCAATCCTCACCTCTTCCTTAACGCAGTTGAGCAGGTTGATCTTTCCCTGGCTGCATTCATCGACATGATTGATGATGTGAAAGTTGATGGGGCTGTAGTCCAGTACTTTCCTGTGGTAGGAGGCCGATTTGGAAGAGCCGTAGATGACGGGAACGAAGAGTTCCTGCATACGCTCGTCGGCAAAGGTTTTCAGCAATATCTCGTATCCTACTCCGTTGATATCTCCGTGAGTGATACCCACTTTTATTTGTTCTGACATTGTTCGTTGGAAGTTATAAGTTAAACAGTAATCGGTTTGAGCGTGATCAGCTCTCTACTTCTTCTCTTTTTTGGGAAAACTGATGGTGTAGAGCGCTCCCTCCATGCTGCGGATAAGGTTGCGCTTGTCGGCTTCGGGAGCGAAAACAAAGACTTCCACCACCACTACCATGTTGGTATCTTCATTCACAAAGGCATGCGAGACGAACGGCCCTCCCATCATGTCGCTGGTCATCTCCCACAATCCACGCAGTTCGGCACGGAAGATACCGTTGTACTCCATCTTCCGGTAATCGGGGTCATAAGCCTGGGTGGCGGTGGTCATGTGCGAGTCGAAAGAGCCGGTAATGTATTCTCCCAGTACCCGGTTACGGATAGCGATGAGCGAATCTTTTTCAAAGACCGATTCGGAAGTGTAGGGGAACTGATAAATCACGATGTCTTTCCTGGCCCTGCCGGCACTGTTGGTCGCCCAATAAAAGTTGGGATGCTCGGTAATGTTGGACAATCCTTTTGGATAGTAGATATTGAATCCAAATACCTGTTTGATGTGCGACTGCGGTGTGCCGGAATCCTTGATGAGCCATCGGGCGGTGCGTTCCATCTCCTTGTTCAGGATGTAGTTGACGATACCCTCCTTGTTCTCTTTCAGAAAATTGATAAACGTTGCGGTGTCCGGAGCCCTGACGGTCATGATTACCTGTCCCGATGCGTACTTGTCGAGTTCGGAAGAAAGTTTGGCAACGCTGTAAATGGATGATATTTCCGGCATAATGATGTTTCGAGCCACTTTGAATGTACTGGTAAAGTTCTCCGGCGTGAGTTGTATGACCCTGAAATTCGGCTCAAACTGGGGCAGTCCCTTGGCGGGCGAGTTCAGCACGTCGAAGAGTGCGCGCCCTGTTTCGCCTTCCCATTCCTCTTCATCCATAATGACCAACACCTCGCTCGACATGGAAGAGGCCGACAGAAATCCGCTGCCGTCGCACGATGTGAGCAGGAGTATTGCCAAAACCGGCAACAGAAGTAAATGAATTCGTTTCATACTGTTTTCTTTAGGATTTATTTTTAACAAAATTACAATTATTTGATTGTAAATGAAATCAATCGTATTGATTTAGGATTATTTATTATTTACATGTAGTTGTTAAGACGGATGGCTATCCGTCTTCTGTCCTGGCTCCCGGTTCTTTAGTCGTCGACAACATGCCGCAGGCGGCAAAAATATCTTCGCCGCGCGATGCACGGATCGTGCAGGTAAATCCTTTGGCCGTGAGGAAATCGCGGAACCTGACCATCGTCTCTTCCGTGGAGGGGGAAAGGTCGCTGCCGGGGATTTTGTGGAAACGGATCAGGTTGATGCGGCAGTCCAATCCCGACAAAAGCTTGCTCAGCTCACGGGCATACACCGGGGCGTCGTTCAGTCCGTCAAACATGATGTATTCGAACGACAGGCGCCGTTGATGGCTCCAGTCGTACTCCCGGAGCAGTCCGATTATGTCGGCGGCCTTGAACGTCTTCTCTATCGGCATCAGCTTTTCGCGCTGGACGGAGAGCGGGCTGTGAAGGCTCACCGCCAAATGGCACCTGCTTTCCTCGAGAAACCTTTTCAGGTTGGGGATCACCCCGATGGTGGACAGCGTGATGCGTTTGGGGCTCCACGCCAGTGCGTAATCCGCAGTGAGCAGCTCGATGGCTTTCATGACGCTGTCGAAGTTGTTCAACGGCTCACCCATGCCCATAAAGACCAGGTTGGTGAGTGCCTCGGCATTGGGGACAGAATAGACCTGGTTCAGTATCTCATTCACCGTAAGGCTTCCGAGGAATCCCATTTTGCCCGTCATGCAGAAGCTGCAATCCATCTTGCATCCCACCTGCGATGAGACACAGATCGTCAGGCGCTCCTCCTCGGGTATGTTCACCGATTCGATGAACTTGCCGTTTTTTACGGGGAACAGCATTTTCTGCGTTCCGTCGACGGATGTTTTTACGTCAACAGGCTCCACGCGCCCCACGTCGAAGCGTTTTTTCAGGATGTCCCGGTTACGTACGGAGATGTTGGTCATTTCATCGATGCTCTTCACGCGTTTCACGTAAACCCAGTCGGTAATCTGTTTGGCGGTAAACTTCGGCAGGCCGATCTCCAGAATGGTGTTTTGGATTTCGGAGAGCGTCATGCCCAGCAGGTGTTGTTGATTCATTGCCTTGTTGTTTTAAAGGTACAAAGATAAGTAGAAATTGCGGATTTACGTATTCCGTAAAAAATCACTACTTTTGGAAACTCAACAAAAAAACCAGGGCTCTATGAAACACGTTATTGTAACCGGAGGTGCGCAGGGTATCGGGCGCATCATTGCGCAGGCGCTGCTTAAGGTGGGGTATGCTGTCTCCATCTTTGACATGGACAACGAAGCGATGGAAGAGATCAAGCCGCAGTTCGACAAAAAGCGCTGCGCCTTTTTTGTTACCGACGTATCCAGCGAGGTGAGTGTCAGGTCCTCGGTAAGAGCATCCCTGAAGAAGTTCGACGGGATCTACGGATTGGTAAACAACGCGGTTTACGAGGTCTTCAAGCCCATGAGCGAACTGACGCTGGAGGAGTGGAACCGGGCCATCGGCACCAACCTGACGGGAACGTTCCTTTGCGCCAAGTTCTCTTCTCCTCACCTGATTGAATCGCGCGGAAGCATGGTGAACATGTGTTCCACGCGTGCCTTTCAGTCCGAACCGGATACGGAATCCTATTCCGCCAGCAAAGGGGGAATCTATTCGCTCACCCACGCCCTGGCCATGAGCCTGGCTCCCCAGGTGCGGGTAAACAGCATCAGCCCGGGATGGATAGATGTGTCGGCGGTGAAGAAAAAAGCGAAAGCCCGGCAGGTAGAGTTGTCGGAGTCCGATCATGCACAGCACCCGGCAGGCCGTGTGGGGAATGCTTTTGATATCGCACAGGTGGTGATGTTCCTGCTCGATCCGGCCAACGGGTTCATCACCGGGCAGAATTTCGTGATCGACGGCGGTATGACGAAGAAGATGATCTACCTACCTTCTCCTCACCTGGATTAATCCCAATCCAAAGAGGGTCCAGAAAAGTTCGCGGATGCGGATGCACAAGCTCACGTAAACCGCGTGGGCTGCGGGAAGTGATAAGATGCTAAAAACCAGGATGAATCCCCCTTCCCGGGCACCTAACTGCATCGGCATGAAAAAGAAGAGGTTCCCCACCATCGACTGGATCGATTCAACGATCACGCTTTGTGCGAAAGTAACGGGAAACCGGATGGCATGCATCATGAAAATTATTTCCGTGCAGAGCACGAAGCGGGAGAGCAGCTCCAGCGAGAGCGACGTGACAAAATCTTTCTTCCGGTTTTTGTACAGGTTGGCAATCAGAAAATCCATCTGTTCGATCTTTTCCAGGTGTTTCTGCTTGTAATTCCTTACCTTTTTCCCGGCGAACGGCAGCTTTCCGGCAATGGATAGGGCCTTGCTTACAAATCCTTTGGAGTAGACTGTGAACGACCACCAAAGCAGCAGAAGCGATGCGACGCCTGCTATGGCGAGGATGATCCTGACGGAAACGGCCACGTTGGGCACGATGATAAACAGCAGGGGGATAGAGACCATCCAGAAGATAAAGTGCGACACGAAATGCATCATCATGTATAGCAGTACGGTGGATGTGGCTTTCTGAATGCCGAGGGCCGGTTGTAACTCGATGATCTTGTAGGGCTCCCCGCCCATCAGTCCGAACGGGGTAATGAGGTTGATGGCGTAACCGCTGATGGTTAGCTTCAGTGTCCGGAGAAAACCGACGGACCGGGCTTCCGGGCTTCCGTCACGAATAATGGTATGGAACGCGATGGCATTTAAAAAATAGACCACCGCCCAGATACCGATAATTGCCGCAAACCACCAATTGGTCAGTTTTATGTTGTTCCAGATAACCCCTATCCCGGTTTTATATAGCATGAAACCCAGGATGATGAGTCCCAGCAGGAAAAACAGGTTGGTGGCGATCTTCGTTTTACTCATGAGAGTGTGCTATTTCCTGAAAGGTAGTTGAGTGACCTCGGCTTTCAGGTTCTTGTTGCGTACCTTGATGTAAATCGGAGTTCCGGCTTTTGCATGTTCGGGTTTCACGTAACCCAGCCCGATGCCCGCTTTCAATACGGGAGATATCGTTCCCGATGTTACGGTTCCGATAAGTTCATCCTCTCCGTTCACAATTTCGTATCCGTGGCGCGGTATTCCCTTGTCCGACAACGTAAATCCACACAGCTTGCGCGTAACGCCATCCGTTTTCCAACCCCGCTTCCAGGGGAGTGGTCGTCTCGTCGAGGTCATTTCCGTAAAGACAGAAGCCCATCTCGAGGCGCAGGGTGTCGCGTGCACCCAGCCCGATGGGCTTGATGCCGAACTCCGCCCCGGCTTCAAACAGTGCTTTCCAGATCTTTAATCCGTCCTCCGGATAAAAATAGAGCTCGAATCCGCCCGCACCGGTATAGCCGGTATTGGAGATGATCACCCGGTCCACTCCGCCGACTTTTCCGTTAGCGAACGTGTAGTAGGGGATGGATGACAGGTCGGTATCGGTAATCTTCTGCAGCGTATCTTTGGCTTTCGGCCCCTGCACGGCCAGCAACGCGGTATGGGCAGACGCATCTTCGATCACTGCACCCACCGTGTTTTGCTTTTGACACCACTCCCAGTCTTTTTCGATGTTGGCGGCGTTTACCACCATCAGGTATTTTTCGGGTTCGAAATGGTAAAGCAGAAAGTCATCCTTTATGCCGCCCCGCTCGTTCGGAAAACAGGTGTATTGTATCTTTCCCACTTCCAACTTCGAAGCGTCGTTGGTGGTTACTTTCTGGACAAATTCCAGCGCTTTGGGACCTTTCACCCAAAATTCGCCCATGTGTGAGACATCGAAAACGCCCACGGCATTGACCACCGTCAGGTGTTCGTCGATAATGCCCGAATACTCGATGGGCATGTTGTATCCGGCAAACTCATGCATTTTAGCGCCCAGCGCGATGTGTGTGTCTGTAAAAGGTGTCTTTTTCATAATTTTTTAAACGTTGGCTACCCGTTCAGCAATTTTCACAATGACCTCCGTTGCCTTTTCCATCGCCCGGACGGGTATGAACTCGTTCCGGCCGTGGAAGTTCATGCCCCCGGCAAAAATGTTCGGACAGGGCAACCCCATAAAGGAGAGCCTTGCTCCGTCCGTACCTCCGCGGATGGGTTTGACGATCGGTGTTATACCCACCTCCTCCATGGCCCTGAAAGCGTAGTCCACCACGTGTTTTACCGGCTCCACCTTTTCGCGCATGTTGTAGTACTGGTCGCGCATCTCCAGCTTCAGCCGGTTGTTGTAGCGGGCGTTCAGGAACGCTACCGCCTGCTCCATCTCTTTTTTTCTGTTTTCAAAGATCTGCCTGTCGTGATCGCGGATGATGTAGGAAACCGACGCTTCGTCCACCGTTCCGTTGATCGCGATCAGGTGGAAGAACCCTTCGTATTTCTCCGTGTATTCGGGGCGTTCGTTGACGGGCAGCATCTGCACGAGCTCGTTGGCCACGTGCAGGGCGTTGATCATTTTGTTTTTGGCGTATCCGGGATGAACGTTTCTTCCCTGGATCGATATTTTTGCCGATGCGGCGTTGAAGTTCTCGTACTCCAGTTCGCCTATCTCGCTGCCATCCATCGTGTAGGCCCATTCCGCACCGAACTTATCCACATCGAACTTGTCCGCTCCGCGGCCGATCTCCTCGTCCGGCGTGAATCCGACACGTATCTTTCCGTGCTTGATCTCGGGGTGGGCGATCAGGTATTCCATGGCGGTCATGATTTCGGCAATACCTGCCTTGTCGTCTGCGCCGAGCAAGGTCGTCCCGTCGGTTACAATCAGGTCGTCACCGATAAATTTTAACAACTCGGGAAAATCGGCAGGCGAAGAGACGATCTGTTGTGCCTCATTGAGCACGATCTCTTTTCCGTCGTAGTTTTTGATGATACGCGGATTTACGTTCTCCCCGCTCATGTCGGGGCTTGTATCAAAGTGAGCGATGAAGCCGATGGTGGGTACTTTCTTATCGGTATTGGACGGCAGGGTGGCCATCAGGTAACAGTTGTTGTCGAGAGAAACGTCTGTTAAGCCCATCTCTACCATTTCGCGCTCCACCTCTTTCGCGAGGTTGAATTGTTTCTGTGTGCTGGGGGTTTGGGAACTGTTTTCGTCAGACTGGGTATCAATCTTTACGTACTTAATAAACCGTTCGACAATGTTCATTGTTTTTTCTTTTAGTAACCGCAAAGATAGCAAAAGCCTTTTAAGTCCTATACGGCCAGCTCCCATTGAATCCCCCAGGTCTTGACCGAAGCAAGGGTATTTGGTTGTAGCGGCGCGATATAGTAAGCTTACCCTTTTTTTATTCTGCTCAGTGTACGGAACAGCGGGCTTTAAGCAATGCGCGGGATGTATTTGGCATCGAAGGAATATTTGCCGGGGCCCGTAAGCAAGGCAGCTGCAAAAACGATCAGCAAGTCGAGCGCGTGGCCGTACTTCATAAAGTCATCGCCCTGCGAAAAGTGCATCACCAGCGCCACGGTCATGGTTCCGATAAGCAGGAGGGCTGCCGGACGGAAAAACAGTCCCAGGGCAAACAAAATCCCCCCGATTGTCTCGGCAAAAGCCGCCATAAATCCCCAGAACGTGGGAGCAAAGTTGATGCCCAGGTTCGACATGGTGCCGCCTATAGCCGTCCAGGTCTCCGGTCCCCCCGTAATTTTGGGCAACCCGTGAAAAAATATCGAAACGCCGATACCTACTCGCAGGAGGAGTAATCCGGCCTGTAATAAATTTAAATTTTTATCTTTTCTCATTGTGTAATAATTTTTTATTGGTTCATTCATTATGTCCAAGCCCTAAACTCCAAAACCGGACAAATTGTTTATATTTGCCCGATAAATAAAATCGATATGTCTGTATTTGCCCCTTTTGCCAAACCGCTGTACGTGATGCTCAAGCCTGTCGGGTCGCGTTGTAACCTCGATTGCGATTATTGCTACTACCTCGAGAAGGCAAACCTGTATACGGAGAAAAAGAACCACGTGATGAGCGACGAGCTGCTCGAAAAGTTCATCAAGGAATACATGGAGTCGCAAACCATGCCGCAGGTGATGTTTACCTGGCACGGCGGCGAGACGTTGATGCGTCCCTTGGGTTTCTACAAGAAAGCGGTCGAGCTGCAGAAAAAATACGCCGGCGGAAGAGCGATCGATAATTCCATTCAGACCAACGGCACGTTGCTTACCGATGATTGGTGTCGTTTCTTCAAGGAGAACAATTTCCTGGTGGGCATTTCCATTGACGGGCCGCAGGAGTTTCACGATGAATACCGGCGGGACAAGTTGGGCCGTCCATCGTTCCACAAGGTGATGCGCGGGATGGAGCTGTTAAATAAACACGGTGTGGAGTATAACTGCATGGCGGTGGTGAACGATTACAATGCCGATTTTCCGTTGGAGTTTTATCGGTTTTTCAAAACTACCGGCAGCCGCTTCATTCAATTCACCCCCATCGTCGAGCGCATACGCAAGACAGGTTCCCCACTGAAACTTGCCACGGCCGGAGACGTGGAGAGCGAAACGGAGCTGGCCCCATTCAGTGTCTCACCGGAGAAGTGGGGGAGTTTTCTTTGTGCTGTTTTCGACGAATGGGTGAAAGAGGATGTGGGTCAGGTTTTTGTTCAGCTCTTCGATTCTACGCTGGCTAACTGGGTGGGAGAGCAGCCCGGGCTCTGCACGATGGCCCGGACCTGCGGGCATGCCGGAGTGATGGAGTTCAACGGGGATCTCTATTCGTGCGACCACTTTGTTTTCCCGGAATACCGGTTGGGCAATATTTACGCCCGGCCGCTCGCCTCGATGATGTACTCCGATGAGCAGCTCACGTTCGGCAGCGACAAGTTCGACAGGCTTCCCCGGCAATGCAGGGAGTGTGATTTTCTTTTTGCCTGCTACGGAGAGTGCCCCAAGAACCGCTTTGTGAACGACAGGTACGGGAATCCCGGATTGAACTACCTGTGTAAAGGCTACTATACATTCTTTAATCACGTTGCTCCCTACATGGATTTTATGAAACGTGAGCTGATGGCGGAGCGTCCGCCGGCCAACGTGATGGAATGGATCAAAAAAACCGGACCACTGTCGTGATCCGGTTTTTCTATTGGAGAAACATGCTACCTAGTTCTCAGCTTTTCGTGCCGAATAGCTGATCTTCAAAGCATATGCTTTACGGAGTGCCTGCTTAACATCACTGATGTAGCGCATCCTCGTCTGTTCGTCCGCCTTGATCGATACCGTCATCAACTGCTGGTCCGCTTCATTCATGCTCGCCTTTTCCTGGGCGATGTAATCCTGAATATCCGCCACTTCGGCGAACTTGTCGTTCAGCTGCATCTGGGTTCCTGTACCGAATCTCGGATCCATGGCGGGTCCGATATTGATG
>JALHIE010000007.1 GCA_022840285.1 Porphyromonadaceae bacterium | reverse complement strand
TGTATTTGAGCCGATTCCCGAGAACCGGGAAACCACCCAGAAGTAAGAATCATTGGCATGTGATACCATCATCGAACCTGCACCCATCGAGATCATTGCTAGAAGTTTTCCCGGTTCAGAGTCAAGTCCCAAAGCGGGTAGCATCGGCACAACGAAAGATGCAGCCGTGATAATTGCCACGGTAGAAGAACCTTGCGCCGTTTTTAAAATTGATGCAATAAGAAACGGAACGGCAAGCCCCAATCCCGTTTGCAGCAAAAACTCGCCCGCATAAGCGCCCACCCCGGTTTCCTTTATCACCAGTCCGAACATTCCTCCTGCACCGGTAACTATCAGTATCGGTCCAGCCTTTTCAATGGCGGATTCCAGGACTGTATTGATATTTTTTATTGCCCTGTTTTTTAGTAGAAACAACGATAGCAATACCCCAATCATCAGTGAAACGATAGGTTGTCCGATAAAAGCCAATCCCTTTACTACAAAGTTGACATTGGAAATATCCAGTACGGTTAGCAACGAGCCGGTAGCTATAAGCAAAAGCGGTGTAACGATAGGCAACAAGGAAAGGTGAACCGGAGGGAGTTGTTCATTGCTCCGGATTTCACGATGAGAATTTTCCATTTCTTTGTAAGTGTCGTTTCGGGTTTGCCATTTAACCCATAAAAAGGCGGACAAGGCTGCAGGAATAGCGAAAAGTGCTCCCAAGACGATCAGCATACCCAGGTTGGCATCCAGAATCCCGGAAGCGGCCAAAGCGCCGGGATGGGTGGGAGTGAGGCAATGAACCGAATAGAGCGAAGTGGCCAGTACAAAGGCTATAAAAGGCAGCGCTACTTTGGCTTTGGAACTGAATGACTTTGCCAGTCCGCTCATAATGATATATCCGGAATCACAAAAAATGGGCAATCCTACAATGAATCCCGTGATTCCCATCGCAGAGGCTGCGTTACGATGTCCTGTCTTCGATAAAATATAATTGGCGATGCTGGCTGCACCGCCGGTTTTTTCCAATACCACAGCAATAATTGCCCCAAAAATGATAAGAAATCCGATGGATGCTACGGTGTTGCCGAAGCCCTGCTTAAGGATTTCCACGATGTCTTTACCCGGGAGTGCGATAACCGCAAGCAGCAAAGAGACAATGAACAATGAAGCAAATGCGTTGAGTTTGGTAACGGATGTAAGAATTACAATCAGCACAATGCTCAGCACTACGAGAACAGAAATGGTAAGGATATCCATGGAGTAATTACCGGCGCGAGCCTGAACTTCTTCCTGAGGTTGTGGTCTCTCTGTTTTGTGTTGACGTCCCATCGTTTCTCGATGAAGAGGTACGCCCGCTTGAGCTTTCGCGCATTTGTGGCTGTACTTTCACCGGTTGACCAATTTCTCCGCCGTAGTAATTCGTTTCTTCGGAACGTCTGGTACTCGTGCTGCGCTGTGGAGTAGTCGCAGTTTGATGCGTGGTAGTTGTTGATGTACGACTGGTTGTCTGATAGCTATCCCTGCTCGTCATACGTCCCTCGTCGGCATTACCAATACGGTTTAGGCGGGTAACTTCCTGCTGTACCCGGCGATCGTCTGTCGAGTATTTGAATTTACGCCCTTCGCGGATACTTCTGTCGCCCCATTCACGTGCGCGGTTTCGTTCTGCTTCTCGCCAATATACTGCCCTGCGCCCGTTTTCGTTGTATCCCCTTACGTACGGGATGTTACTGAAGTCGTAATAATCGATGTAATAATAGCGTGGATAGTGCGAATTGTAATAGTGGTGGTGCATCCAGGGGGTGTGCACGCTGCGATTGACAATTACGATAAATGCATTATGCAGGTTGAACGTGGAGTAAATGGGAGGAAGCGCGGGCACAAAAAGCCAATGTCCGTTGTAGAGGTATACGAAATTGCGGGTGGCTAGATCGTAGTAGGTTTCGATGTCGGGAAAATAGTAGTAACGCGTTCCTAAATAATAATCGGGAGCCCACGCCGGATTGTAATCGTAATAGTTTTCGTAGTAGCTGTTTTCCGATGTCCCGTAGTAGGATGTTCCGCAGCTCATGAGGCTGAACACCACGACAAGTGCTGTGAGAGCGGTTGTCAATTTTACAATAACATTTTTCATGTCAGTTTTGGTTTTAAATGGTTATGTAGTTTATAAACTAATTGTCAATCCGCAACCTGTAAACCGAATTATCCCACGCTGCCTTCCAAGCTGATCTGCAACAGCTTTTGCGCTTCAACGGCAAACTCCATCGGAAGTTTATTTACCACCTCTTTCACATATCCGTTCACGATTAGTCCTATGGCTTCTTCTTCTCCTAAACCGCGCTGATTGCAGTAGAAAATCTGATCTTCACTGATTTTTGAAGTAGTGGCTTCATGTTCCAAAATCGCTGTGGGGTTTTGGATGTCAGTATAAGGAAAAGTATGAGCTCCGCAATGATCGGTAAGCAATAAGCTATCGCACTGCGAATGGTTTCTTGCGTTGATCGCTTTTTTAGAAACCTTCACCAATCCCCGGTAGCTGTTCATCATCTTTGTTCCTGTGTCGGCCTGCTGAAAGTTGTTGGTAACGGCAACCGAATAAAACTCCCCTACGGAGTTGTCACCTGCCATGATGCACGAGGGATACTTCCAGGTAATCGCAGAACCGGTTTCAACCTGTGTCCAGGATATTTTAGAATTATTGCCCTTGCAGATGCCTCGTTTCGTAACGAAGTTGTAAACTCCGCCTTTGCCATTTTTATCGCCCGGATACCAGTTCTGTACCGTCGAATATTTTACCTCGGCATTGTCCAGGGCAATGATCTCCACGACAGCCGCGTGCAGTTGATTCTCATCACGCATGGGGGCAGTACATCCTTCCAGGTAGCTTACGTATGAGTTGTCGTCAGCAACAATAAGCGTACGTTCGAACTGGCCGGTGTTCTGTGCATTGATGCGGAAATAGGTTGATAATTCCATCGGGCAACGAACTCCTTTCGGGACATACACGAATGAACCGTCGCTGAAAACGGCGGAATTTAATGCGGCATAGAAGTTATCCTTGTAAGGAACTACGGTAGCCAGGTATTTTTTTATCAGGTCGGGATGATTTTTCACCGCTTCGCTGAAAGAGCTGAAAATAATTCCTTTTTCGGCAAGTACTTCCTTGAAAGTTGTTTTTATGGAAACACTATCCATAACAGCATCTACGGCCACGCCGGTCAGCTGTTTTTGTTCATTTAGCGGAATACCTAATCGTTCAAATGTTCTCAACAACTCCGGATCAACTTCCTCTAACGATTTTGGAGTCTTTTTTTTGGTTGGATCCGCGTAGTAAATGATCTCCTGGAAATCAATTTCCGGAATATTTAACTGTGCCCAGTCTGGCAACTTCATTGTCAACCAATGACGATACGCTTTTAACCGGAATTCCAGCAACCATTCCGGTTCATTTTTTTTCGAAGAAATCAACCGTACAACATCTTCGTTCAGCCCTTTTTCAATCGTATAGGTCTCAACGTCAGTGACAAATCCGTATTTGTAATCTTGTGTGGTTAAGTCGGTTAATATCTGATCTTGATCTAATTCCTGCATGATAAATATTGATTTTCGATCGCTGTGATCGGTTCTTAAATAAAGAAGAGAGCCCAATTCCCCCTCCATGGATAAACAAACTTTGTGTTGATTTGTTTACGCAAAATTACATCAATTTCTGAACAAAACCCATGGCGTTTAGGTTAAAAGGTGGAATTAAATTTAAAAGGAATAAAAAGATGAAAAAAGTATGTTTAACATTTTCAGTGTTTTTTTTGATGTTCGGCTTAATGGCCCAAACGAAATTTTCCGTAGATAAAGCACATTCTTCCATCAATTTTAAAGTGAAGCATAATGGTATATCGTTTGTGAACGGCAGTTTTAATTCTTTCGAAGGATTTGTAGAAGGGGACCTGAACAGCCTGGAAAATGCTCGGGTAGAGTTCACGGTTGATGCGGGAAGTATTGATACCCGGGTTGAGCCGCGCGACAAACATTTGCGTAGTGCCGATTTTTTTGATGTTGTGAAGTATCCGGAAATGCGTTTTAAAAGTACAGGTATCGAGAAAACCGGTGATAAAAAATTCAAACTAAACGGCTTGCTAACCGTCAAAGATGTAACAAAGGCTGTTGCGTTTGATGTTCAATACGGCGGAAAAATTGTTGGCGGAAACGGTAAGGAGGTCATTGGGTTCACGGCAAAAAACGGGATAAACCGATTCGATTACAACGTAGCATACGATCCTGACTCCAAGGCGATTGCAAAAGATGTGGATCTTGTTCTTTATATGGAGTTTGTAGCCAATTGACTGAAAATCAAGATAAATTCAGGTCAGCGATGACCTGGGTTTAAAAAGAATTTTTGGATGACATTATCCGGCTTGAGGATAGATGACAGATTCTCGTAGGGAATATCCACGTCGATTACGCCCATTGAGTATGGAGCAATCTCGTATTGATTATATGAGTAGTGAATCGCTTTATCGTCCAGCCAAAAGTTATTGTTCGGAAAAACTTCGTCCAGATTGAAAAAACCTAAGCTGATTAAGGAATCAGGAACGCTGACATTGTGTTGAACCATCAGCCGGTTAATGATGATTTCCGTGAGCGGTTTTTTATAGTTGGGGACAAAGATGTCCTCCTCCGAAACAGTAACCATTTCGCCTAGATCGATATTCGTGTAGGTAATTCGGTACGAGCCGTGTGCACCACCGGTATAATCACTGTACTCTACAGCGTAACTCAGCAGTGAATCGTTTTGAAACATCACTTTGTTGGTGTTGTACATGTAGTACCAGTACCACGCCGGTGTCTCACCTTTTGGTAGACGACTTTTTTCAGCATAATAGGTGTTCGACAGTGATTTGTACTTTTCCCGATAACCGGAAACATAGGCATCGACTGCCCCTTGCGGAGAAAGGGTGTCAAGATGGATGCTGTTGAAAAATGTGCCGATAAAAATTTGCTGTAAACGGGCAAGATCTGCCTTGTTGCCAAACTTTACCGGATAGGTGAAGCTTACTTTCACATCGGCAAATGGCAGTGTAGTGTCATTCGTTTCAAGCAAAGGTATCTGTTCCTTAACCACAATGCTGTCAAAAACTATCTTTGTGGAATTTTGCGCTGTTCTTTTGCAGGAAAATAACGTGCAAGAAAACAGGGATAATAAGATAGAAACGGGAATAAAAATATTTTTTCTCATATCAGAGGCGTATCTCTTTTACTGAATAATCTGCTTTATAGCACCCAGATCGGGATAGAAAACCACCTTAATGGGTTGTTTCATGTTGTCGAACATTTTTTTTGCGAGTACATCCTTTGTGCCAAACTGGACGATATCCGTTTCCAGATTTTTCAACGTTTTGTTTTTGAACTCCAGTGTGAGTTGCGCTTTTCCAGGAACATTATATACTACTCCTTCGGAAAGTTTTTTTGCGAGACGTTCTTTATCCTTGTCGGAAAGTATGGTCTCTACTTTCTGTGTTTTATTTCTCAGTGTCAGGTAAACGGGAGCACCGGCAAGATTATCTGCATCCACCGGACCCAGTTTTTCAGAAAACCTGCCGATTATCATTTTGTCGATCTCTTTTTCTGTGGGGATAATCACGATTTCTTTGGTGAAATATTCGGTTTGTGTACTTCCCGAAAACATTTCAGTCAATGCTTTTTCCTGGTCGTTTATCTGTTCCATTACAACTTTGTACGCTTCGCCGTCGGGCGGCATATTATCAGCTTCGCCGATCAGGATATCGTTGCGGCTTCGCCGCAGCTCGAAAATCTGTTTCGAGACCAATTCTGCCTGCTTGGCTGTTGAACCGGCCATCAGCGTTTCTTCCGACAAGAACCTTCTTGGGTTCAGTGGGGCGGGCGATGGTGCCGGAAGGTCGAAAGAGGGTGTTTTTTCTGATTCAGGGTCTGTGTTTATGGTAGAAATCAGTCCGTCCTGTGTGAGATAGACGTAGGGTGCAACCGAGTTAGATCGGAAGATCACCATAAACGAGTTATCCTTGTCAACGACTCCGCGGTTCGTTACCATCACGTCTTCCAGCGTAAACTCTGTCCTGCTTTCGGTGATGGGGTCGATGTTCAGGTATCGTTGTGCAAACTGATAAAACTCACCGCGGTTGTAAACTGTTTTTTTTACTTTCAGCGTTACCACCAGTGATGTTTTCGGCAATGAATAGATTACTCCGTAATCGTTGGCCTTGATGGCGTTCATTCTCACCGTTTGCTGGGCTTGTACGCAAGCTGTCGGGAGCGAAACAATTAAGGCGGAAAATATAAGAAGCTTTATTTTTATCATATCATTTGTTGTTTGGTGATATTCGGTTGTAATTCAATCGATATTCAATTGTTTAGTTGAATAGTTCCCCGACACTACGAATAGCGGTCGTATTGAATTTTAATGCCTAGTGCGCTGACTGGAATTGTTTCAGAAAGCTCACATCGTTTTCCGAAAACATCCGCAGGTCTTTTACCTGATATTTCAGGTTTGTGATACGCTCAATCCCCATTCCAAGTGCATATCCGGTATATGATTTGCTGTCTATGCCGCAGTTGTCCAGTACGTTGGGATCAACCATGCCGCATCCCAGAATTTCCACCCAACCGGTATATTTGCAAAATGGACAACCCTCGCCGCCACATAGGTTGCAGGAGATATCCATCTCTGCGCTGGGTTCTGTAAATGGGAAATAGGAAGGACGAAGCCGGATTTTTGTTTCATTACCGAACATCTCTTTGGCAAAGAAAAGCAATGCTTGTTTCAAATCGGCAAACGACACATCCTTGTCCACATACAAGGCTTCCACCTGATGGAAAAAACAATGCGCCCTGTAGGAGATAGCCTCGTTTCTGTAAACCCTCCCCGGACAAATAATGCGGATAGGAGGTTGCGTTTTCTCCATTACCCGGGTCTGGACAGATGAAGTGTGTGTACGTAAAACAATATCCGGATTGCTTTCGATAAAGAACGTGTCCTGCATATCGCGTGCAGGGTGGTCTTCTGCAAAGTTGAGCGAAGAAAAAACATGCCAGTCGTCTTCCACTTCCGGTCCCTCGGCGATGGAAAATCCCAGGCGTTTAAAGATATCGCAAATTTCTTCTTTCACAATCGATATCGGATGACGTGCTCCGAGAGAAACCGGATAAGCTGTCCGGGTCAGGTCGATATCCAAGTTTTTTTCTTTGTTGCCGTCAAACATCTCTTTTAACGATTGGATTTTTTCCTGGGCTTTCTGTTTCAGCTCATTCAACTTCATACCTACTTCGCGTTTCTGTCCGGGAGCAACGTTCCTGAAATCGTCCATCAGCGCAGAAACGATGCCTTTTTTGCTTAAGTATTTGATGCGTAATGCTTCCAGTTCGTCGGCGTTCGATACTGAAAGCCGATCTATTTCGGAAAGGAGGGAGTGGATTTTATCTAACATACGATCTTTATTCTCTTTAATTTCATGCAAAAATACATTTTTCTTGGCTATTTACCTTGATTTTGAAGAAAGAAATCATTTCCGGCAATTTTTAAAAAACATATCGTATTTTTGTAGATATAAAAAACACCTGATTGTTTGGCTTTATTCAATGCTTCAGAAAATAAAATCCTATATTGCCGAAAAACGTTTGTTGGAGAACGATGATGTGTTGATCACGGGACTTAGCGGTGGTGCAGATTCCATGGCCTTACTGGATATACTGACCTTGCTGGGTTACCGGTGCATTGCTGCACATTGCAATTTTCATCTTCGTGGAGAAGAGTCGGAGGAGGATACCCGATTTGTGAAAAAGTGGTGTA
This sequence comes from Porphyromonadaceae bacterium, assembly GCA_022840285.1. Classification (GTDB taxonomy): domain Bacteria; phylum Bacteroidota; class Bacteroidia; order Bacteroidales; family Dysgonomonadaceae; genus Petrimonas. The sequence continues at coordinate 47,412 of JALHIE010000007.1, read as the reverse complement.
AAGAAAACGATATCGAATTTACTTCCATTGACTTCGATACCCGTCAATACGCCGCCGATAAAAAAATTTCCATTGAGATGGCAGCACGTGAATTGCGTTACGCCTGGATGATTCGGTGGAAACGGTACTGATGAATTTAATCCGCGGTACGGGAATAAGTGGATTGAGCGGAATCTCGCCCCAAAACGGAAAAGTTATCCGTCCCATGCTTTGTGTCTCTCGTAGCGAGATCGAAAATTATTTGCTGGAACGCGGGATTCCTTTCAGGACCGATAGCACCAATCAGGAGGATATCTACACCCGGAATAACATCCGGCTTAACGTGTTGCCAGTGCTGAAAAAGCTAAATCCCTCAGTAGGAGAAACCATTTTTCGTACAGCTGAAAACCTGGCAGAAGCAGAGAAAGTATATAGAAAAGCAGTTTCCACGGATATACAAGCTGTTTTGAATAATGACAGAATAGATATTGAGGCGCTGAAACAGACCGTTTCTCCCTTATCGGTTTTGTTCGAAATCCTTTCACCTTTGGGGTTTCACCCTGCCGTGATCGATGATGTGAAAAACGGGTTGGACGCTTCGCCGGGGAAGCAGTATTTTTCGCCTGTGTATCGGTTGATAAAAGATCGTACGTGTTTCCTGATCGATAAAACAGACAAACCGGAGTCTGGTGAACCAATGTATGTCATCGATGCGGTATCGCAAGAAATATTCATTCCGGTACAACTGGATATTAAATTTACAGATGTGCCTGAGTCCATCGATAAAAGAAATACGCTGTTATACGCTGATGCCGGTAAGCTTACTTTTCCGCTCAAGTTGCGTAAATGGCAATCCGGTGATTGGTTTATTCCTTTCGGAATGAAAGGCAAAAAGAAGTTGAGCGATTTTTTTACCAATCAGAAATTAAGCCTGAAAGAAAAGGAAGAAACATGGCTTTTGCTTTCGGGTGAGGATGTGGTCTGGGTCGTAGGATATCGGTCGGATAACCGTTTCAAAATTACACCAGCGACTGAACGTGTTTTGCAAATTGAGTTAAAAAAGGATGAAATGACTTGAATAAATTCATTTTCAGTATAATTTTCACGCTGTTTTTTTGACGAAAAGGTATTTTTATGTAACTTCATAGCGGAAAAATTGATTTTGTTTAAACACAAAGGTGGATAAAACGGTTATAACTAAAAAACGACGATAATGAAAAATAATCTATTTAAAGATATCTTGGTGGTGGCGGCTTTTTCTGCAGTTTCATACATTGTGATGCGAAACTACCAGAAAAAGAAAAGGAGAGACCGTCAAATGAGGGATTTCGTTCATTTCCAATTGTTCTGATTGCTGCTATACCGGTAAATATATTTTGTGTTACAACTGTTTCGACGAGGGAATTTTTGTTACCTTTGCATATTCTCAATCAAAATAGTTGAAACTGTTTTTCTATGCTTACACTCAAAGTAATAAACGAAAATCGCGAAGAAGTCATTCGCAAACTTGCCAAAAAAAGATTCGTTGCCGAAGACATAATTAATCAGCTGGTGGCGTTGGACGAAAAACGCCGTAGTTCTCAAACTCTTCTCGACACTCAGTTATCGGAGATCAACCTCTTGTCGAAGTCGATCGGCATGCTGATGAAAACAGGCCAAAAAGTAGAAGCAGAAGTTGCCAAACGGCAAGTTGCCGAATTGAAAGAGCTTTCCAAAACTAACGAAGCAGGGCTGCGAGAAGCTGAGGCAGCTATTCAAAATTTGTTGGTTACCATCCCCAATTTACCGCACGATTCGGTTCCTGAAGGCAAATCTGCCGAAGATAATCTTATAGAACGTTCGGGGGGAAACATTCCAAGACTTTCTCCCGATGCTCTTCCTCACTGGGAGTTGGCAAAAAAATACGACCTGATAGACTTTGAATGGGGAGTAAAGATTACCGGAGCCGGATTTCCTGTTTACAAGGCTAAAGGAAGTCGCTTACAACGCGCGCTCATTAATTTTTTTCTCGATAATGCACGTGATGCCGGATTTATTGAAATTCAGCCGCCTTATGTGGTAAATGCGGAATCAGGTTTTGCAACGGGGCAGTTACCCGATAAAGAAGGACAGATGTATCATGTGGGATTGGACGATTTGTACCTGATACCAACGGCTGAAGTACCGGTCACGAACCTTTACCGCGATGTAATTTTGGATGAAAAGGACCTTCCGATAAAAAATACGGCTTATTCCGCTTGTTTCCGCCGCGAGGCAGGTTCTTACGGAAAAGATGTACGTGGGTTAAACCGTTTGCATCAGTTTGATAAAGTGGAAATTGTGTGTATTGATAAGCCCGAAAATTCATATCAGCGGTTGAATGAAATGGTTCGGTACGTACAAACGTTGGTAGAGAAATTAGAGCTCCCTTGGCGTATTTTACGTCTGTGTGGCGGCGATATGGGATTCACGTCGGCACTCACGTTCGACTTTGAAGTTTATTCTGCAGCGCAAGAAAGGTGGCTGGAAGTAAGTTCAGTATCCAATTTTGAGAGTTATCAGGCAAACCGGTTGAAGTGTCGTTACCGAAACGAGGATCGAAAAACACAACTGTGCCACACCCTCAACGGGAGTGCATTGGCGCTGCCACGCATTGTTGCAGCGCTTCTGGAAAATAACCAGACGCCCGAAGGCATAAAAATTCCAACGGCACTGGTGCCTTATACAGGATTTGACAGGATCGACTGATTATTTATCGTGCCCGCTTATTCTGCGGTATTCGGAAGGAGTTATGTTGACCCGTTGTTTGAAAAATGACAGAAAATATTCTATGGAACTGAAGTTAAGTTCATAAGCTATTTCTTTGATGGGTAAGCTTGTCTCTGTCAACAGTTCTTTCGCTTTTCTCAGTTTCAATTCCTGGAAATATTGTGCGGGTGGATAGCCTGTATATTCTTTAAAAAACTTTCTGAACCAGGAATAGCTTGTTCCAAGATTTGATGCAATCTCTTTTACATCGATCTCTTTGTGGATGTTTTCTCTCATGATGATCTTGGCACGCTCAATAAGCTGAGTAGAATCGCGGGCATCGTAACACCTGTTTTGTGAAAGCGACAGAACCATTCCCAGGATGTGAAAAACTATTCCGGCAAGGTATTGCTGAGCCGATTTCTTGTCTTCTTTAGCAACTTTAATGGCCGTTAAAAACAGGTTGGCCAGTTCTTCGTTTACGCCGACATCCAAAACCTGATTTTGTTCAGAGATAAAGCTTTTTTCAATCACAGAATCGATGATACTCCCCTCAAAACCAATATAATATTCATTCCACCCTGTTTCTCTTGCCGGTTGATAGGAGTGCCATTGTCCCGGAAAAAGGACCATTATCTGACCTTTTTTAATCGGCGTTTTTTTTGTCGATGCAGATGAGAAAAATCCTTTTCCCTTGCAGATATACACAAATTGATATTCAGATAAGATGCGTCCTTTTTTTGGATTAAAATAATAACTTTTGGGGTGGTCCGTGGAAGGATATAACGTGTTGGGCGCAACAGGTTGAAAACCAACGGTGTTTACCGTTAATCCAAATCCTTTGTCTTTTTCGCTAACCAACAAGTATTTAAAATCTATACCTAAGTCGTTGTACCTCATTTTCTCCGTTTTTGATATGTTCTTCTTATCTCCTGTACAAATATACAAAAAATCAAAGCACAATGCTGTCAATGTCGCTATAAATTATCCATCGAATCAGCATTGTGCTTCAGAAAAAAATGAGAGAATGAATGAACTAAAATAGATTTGGAATAATTAACGAAAATATCAGTACGGCCATACCGAAAGCAAGAAACATGACTGCTTTCTTACCAGCTCCTTTCCATTCTTTCAGAATAATACCCCATACATTACTGAAAACAACATTTAAGGACATCAGAATACTCCAGGAGAATGCCATCATCACACTACCCGGTTCAAAAAAACTTTGTCCCATCCCTAAGCCGAAGAACTGGGAATACCAGAGTAAACCGGCCAGAGCACAGAAGAGAAGATTGTTGATGAGCACCGGTTTGGATGTTCTGCCAATTTCTCCCCCAGTCTTGTTTTTTCTATTCATATAGAGGCAATAAACCAGGTTAGTGAAAAAACCGCCTATCGTAACTAAAAGTGTTACGGGATTTTGGGCGAAAATTTCTTTTGCTCCTGCTGCAATTGCGGCTTCTTTTATAGGTATTCCTGCGCTAAGTCCCAAACTGAAACAAGCACTCATTACACCGGCAAACAGTGCAATGAGCAGCCCTTTTTTCAAGGCAAAATCTTTTATGGCTTTTCTGCGTTCTTCTTCCGACATATTTTTAGAGCGTAAACTGCCGGCGTAACCGACCAATGCTATCCCCACCAGGGTTACAGCAACGGCCAGCAACAGAACCAATCCTTTCGGAGAAAAAAGATCATCTCCGGCGATAACTGCCGGGATGAGCGTCCCAAAGGCAGCGCACGTTCCCAAAGCAACCGATTGGCCGAGCGCGATTCCCAGATACCGCATGCTAAGCCCGAAAGTTAATCCGCCAATTCCCCACAAAACCCCGTATCCAACCGATTGTAATGCAGCGCCTGAATTTGCCGAATAGACCTGCATCAATTCAGGAAAAGAATTTGACAAGAATGCTCCCAAAACCGGAAAGACCAGCCAGGCAAAAACTCCTTGAACAAGCCAGAAGTTCTCCCACGACCAATCTTTAACTTTATTGATGGGAACGTAGGAGCTTGATTGCCCCATGCTCCCTATCGCTATAATGATCAACCCAATAATGGTATTCATCTCGCTTATCTTTTAGAAGTCACTTCCGACTCGTAATTCTCTATCTCCTTTATATAATCATTTCCTACCGGAATACCCTGTTGGAGACAATAATAGTTATAAACGGCATTCCAGGGCATGGCTTTCAGTTCTTCCAGGTATGCCAGACGCTGAAAATTATGGTCTTGTTTTTCATACTCACGCAGTTTTTCGGTCGGTTCCAGAAGAGCCTGCAAGAGAGCTTTCTGGGTTGACCGGATTCCAACAACATATGCCCCGATACGGTTGATGGACGCATCAAAATAATCCAATCCGATGTGTACTTTTTCCATCTGTCCGGAGCGAACGATCTCTTGTGATAACTCCAACAAAGCGTCGTTCAGGATGACCACATGGTCACTGTCCCAACGCTCGGGGCGGCTGACGTGAAGGGTAATTTCGGGAACAAAAAGCAGCATGGAAGAAATTTTATCGGCAATTCCCTCGGTCGGGTGGAAATGTCCGGCATCCAGTGTTAGCAACATGTTATTTTTAACGGCATATCCCATGTAGAACTCATGTGAACCTACCACGTAACTTTCGCTGCCAATACCAAAAAGTTTACACTCAACACAGTCTTTCAGGTAATCGGTGCTGATTTTTTCTGCCAACACTTCGTCCAGCGATTCTTTCAACAGTTGCCTGTGTTGAATTCGGGATACTGTTTTGTCTTTTTCCCCATCGTGTATCCAGATGTTGTGAATGCACGCATCGCCCTGTTGGCGGCCCATTTCTTCTGCTATGCGGCGGCAACGGCGTAAATGTTCTTTCCAGAAATCACGAATTTCCGGGTCGAAACTTGAAAGTGAATAATTCCCGCTTTTAGAATGGGAAAAGAAAGTGGAGTTAAAATCCAGTTTTGCACCCGTTTTTTTTGCCCAATCCATCCACGTTTGAAAATGTTTAGGCTCAATTTGGTCCCTGTCAACAAATTCTCCCCCGAAATTGCCGTAGATTGCATGTAAGCTCAAGCGATGTTTTCCGGGGATCAGATTCAACACTTTCTCAATATCATTTTTTAATTCATCAATCGTACTGGCTTTGCCGGGGTAGTTTCCCGTTGTTTGGATTCCTCCAGTCAATTCTCCGTCGGGATTTTCAAAACCCAACACGTCATCGGCTTGCCAGCAGTGAATAGAAATGGATATACCGTTTAGTTTTTCAATGGCTTTTTCCACATCAACTCCAAGTGCAGCGTACTGTTCCTTTGCAGCTGCATACTCTCTCTTAATTTGTTCTTCTTTCATGATTGCTTTTATTTTTCATTAAATGATTTATGTTTTATAACTCTTTGAAGACGTTTAAATATTCAGTATACTTCTTGTTCCATAGGCTGGTATCCTGGGGTTCGAACTTCACCAGATCAACGGAGTTTCTGACCATTTTTCGCATATCGTTTTTGTCCGATGTCAATCCGAAAGCTTTTGCCTGAAGCAATATATTTCCAATAGCCGTAGCTTCCGAAGGTCCTGCAATCACAGCCATTCCGATAGCGTTTGAGGTAAATCTGTTCAGCATATTGTTTTGTGACCCTCCTCCGATAATATGTAAGGTTTCTATAGGGAAATCTGCCAGGTTCTTCAGGTTTTCGAGCACCTGTTTATACCGGAAAGCAAGACTTTCGTAGATGCACCGGGCAATTTCTCCTATGCTCTGAGGAACAAACTGTTGGGTTTGCTTGCAATAGTTTTGTATTTCGTCAATCATCGATTCCGGGCTTGCGAAACAGGGTGCATCCGGATTAATAAAGCATTTGAAAGGTTCGGATTGTGTTGCTTCGTGAACGATATCGTCGTAAGAGATGTTTTTTTCCTTTGTCCACTCCTTTTTGCATTGTTCAATTAGCCACATGCCGCAGATATTCTTCAGTAGCCGGATAGAGCCGTCTGCTCCACCTTCGTTGGTAAAATTCAATGAAAAAGTTTCCTCATTCACGACAGGTTCTTTCGATTCAATTCCCATTAGCGACCAGGTGCCGGAGCTCAGGTAGGCAAAGTGTTCACCTTCGGCCGGGGTAGCTATGACTGCCGACGCTGTATCATGTCCTGCGACTGCAATAACCGGAATAGCTCCCAGGTGGGTTTGTTTTTGTACAGATTCCGACAAGGTGCCGATCGGTGTTCCCGGAAAAACGATCGGCGCAAAACTTTCCTTGGTTAGTTTTAACACCTGTAACAATTCTTCGTCGAAAGAGCGTGTGAAAGGGTTCAGCAGTTGAGACGTTGACGCTATGGTATATTCCGTCACCATCTTGTTTGTCAACAAGTAAGACAAAGCATCGGGCATAAACAAAAACTTGTCCGTTACAGGATAGACGGGGTTGTTGTCCTCGTGCTGGGTAAATAGCTGAAAAAGTGAATTGAAATTCATAATTTGAATTCCTGTTTTTAGATAGGTCTCCTTTTTTGATAAAACCTTGTTGAAAAACTTTTCGGGAGCAGGAAAAGTATGTGTATCGCGATAGCTGTACGGCATACGGAGGGGTTCTCCGTCCTTGCCGAAAGATACGAAATCCACTCCCCAGGTGTCAATTCCAACGGAGGCTATTTCAATGCCCTGGTGTTGAATTTCTTTTAAAGATTTTACAATCTCAACGTACAGATGAAATAAGTCCCAGTATAATCTGCCGTTGACGTCAATGATCGGATTTGTAAAACGGTTGACTTCTTTCATTTCCAATCGGTTGTTCTCAATCGTACCCAAAATGGCACGTCCGCTTGTTGCACCTAGATCGATGGCTAAAAAAGAGGTTAGTTTGCTTTCATTCATGATGAGGCTAAATATTATAATGTAAAAGTTACAACTTACAAAAGTAAGAATAACAACGATAAGTAGAAATAATAAAAATGATTTTGTAGCTGTATTATTTGATATTTATGACAAAAATTACAGTACAAAAATCAAGAATTACACTTGTTGGGGGAGAAAACCTCCTATTTTTGCACATACAAAGGATTACTACGGATGTATAAATATTATTTCACGTTTTTTGGATACTTTAGTTAATATGGGTAACTTTGTATCAGCATAGTGTAGGATAGTTAATATTGTGTTACAAATCAGGTATTGAAGAGCTTTCTAAATCAAAAAAATATGGCAATAGTGATAATTATGCCCAAGCAGGGGCAGTCGGTCGAGAGTTGTATTATTGGCTTAATAAACAAGAAAAAAGGGGATCGTGTGAAAAAAGGAGAAGTGCTTTTTTCGTACGAAACGGATAAGGCTTCTTTTGAAGAAGAGTCTCCTGCAGATGGAGTGGTACTTGAATGTTTTTATAAGGAAGGAGATGAGGTTCCCGTGTTGGAAAACATGATGGTTATTGGTGAACCCGGTGAGGATTATTCCGCTTTACTGCAAAGCAGTACAGAGCCTGAATCAGATAGCCGGAGCGACGAATCAGTAACTGAAAAACAGGAAACGGTAAGCGCCGGGCCTGAAAATAACACCAGACAGCAGCCAGAACCCGGGAGCGCCCGGTCTGAAACCCGTTTCATTTCTCCCCGGGCCAAAAACCTCGCTTCAAAGGAAGTGGTTGATACCGCGGCGGTGAGCGGGTCAGGTCCCCAAGGTCGCATCCTGGAAAAAGACATCCTGGCAACGCTGGAGAATCGTCCGAAAATGACCCCCCTGGCCAAAAAGATTGCCTCGCAGGAAAACCTGCAGCCGCAATCGGGCACCGGATTGGCAGGAACAGCCCGGTCGGCCGATTTAATCCCCTCGCCAAACACTATCTACGCCAACGACTATGAGGACAAGAAACTCTCCAACATGCGCAAGCTTATTGCCAGGGCCATGCACACTTCACTGCAAAACTCGGCGCAGCTTACCCACCACTTGGGCGCAGATGCGCGCCGCATCCTTGAGCTTCGGAAACAGGTGAAAACAGACATGGAAGCCGGAAAACTTTCAGCAAACATCACGCTTAACGACATGGTTTGTTTTGCCGTAATCAAAGCACTGAAGAAGTTCCCTAACGTCAATTCGCAATTTCTGGGCGACAGCATGCGCCTTTTCAATAAGGTGCATCTCGGGCTGGCGGTGGACACTGAACGCGGACTGATGGTCCCGGTAGTAAAGAATGCCGACGACTTGTCGATCGTTGGACTTTCAAGCCAGCTGAAAGAAGTGGCAAACGCCTGCAAGGCAGGCAGCGTCAATCCGGATATCCTTTCTGCCGAAGCCGGTTCGTTTACCGTGTCCAACCTGGGGAGTTACGGAGTGGAAGTCTTTACACCCGTTATTAACCTGCCGCAATCGGCCATATTGGGGGTAAACACGATTGTTCCGCGTCCAAAGGACCTGGGCGACGGGGTTTATGCTTTTGTTCCATACATCGGTCTGAGCCTCACGTACGATCACCGGGCGCTTGACGGCGGGGAAGCGACGCGCTTCCTGAAACAGATCGCCCTGGAAATAGAAAATCTTGAATTCGAATATTAATCTAAAATAACAAAACAATGTACGACTTATTGATCATCGGTGGGGGACCAGCCGGCTATGTGGCTGCTGAACGTGCAGGGCATAAGGGGCTGAAGGTGGTGTTGTTTGAGAAAAAAAACCTGGGGGGAGTTTGTCTTAATGAAGGTTGCATTCCCACCAAGACCATGCTCTACAGTGCCAAAACCTATGAAAATGCTCTTCATGGGGATAAATACGGTGTTTTCACGGAAAATGTCCGTTTTGAATACGATAAGATTGTATCCCGCAAGAATAAAGTAGTACGTAAATTGGTTGCCGGTGTAAAAACCAAGATGAAGATCAACAATGTTGCTGTTGTTGAAGGCGAAGCCTGGATCGCAGGCAGAAGCGCCAACGGAATCGAAGTGGTTTGCAACGGTGAGCATTACCTGGGAAGCAACCTGTTGATTTGTACCGGATCCGAAGCGTCGGTTCCTCCCATTCCCGGGTTAAGGGAAGCCGGCGATGTTGTCCTGACCAACCGTGAGATTCTTGAACTTAAGGAACAGCCCAAAAACCTCGTTGTCATCGGAGGTGGGGTCATCGGGATGGAGTTCGCCAGTTTCTACAACAGTTTAGGATCCAAGGTAACTGTGATCGAGATGCTCCCCGAGATTTTAGGGAACAACGATTACGAAATCTCCGCCCTTTCTCGCGATATTTTTATCAAGAAAGGCATCGATTTTCACCTTAACGCCAAGGTAGTGAAAGTGGACGGAAATAAAGTGATTTTTGAGAAAGCGGGTGAAACACGCACCGTTGAGGGCGATAAAATCCTGTTGAGCGTTGGGCGCCGAGCGGTTACGAAAGGCTTTGGACTCGAGAACCTGAATGTGGAACTGGATAGGGGAGGTATCAAGGTCGATCAAAAGATGCGTACCAATGTTCCCCATGTTTTCGCCGCCGGCGACGTGACCGGTTTTTCGCTTTTGGCGCATACCGCCAGCCGTGAAGGCGAAGTAGTGGTTAACAACCTTACGGGAAAAGACGACCTCATGCGTTACAATGCCATTCCGGGAGTCGTGTACATCAACCCTGAAATTGCGGGCGTGGGGGAAACCGAAGAAAGCGCCGGTGCAAAAGGGATTGCCTACAAGGTAGCCAAGCTTTCCATGGCCTACGCCGGGCGTTTCGTTGCAGAAAACGAAGGCGGTGTCGGATTATGCAAGGTACTGGTGGGTGAAAAATACGGCGAAGTTATCGGAGTCCACATGCTGGGAAACCCGAGCAGCGAGATGATTTACGGCGCTTGTGTGGCAATAGAGCAGGAAATGACGCTCGAAGAAATGAAGGAAGTCGTTTTTCCGCATCCTACAGTGAGTGAAATATTCAAGGAAGTGATTTTTGAATTTTGATTGCCCGGGCGGACCTGCTTGCTCAAAACCTAATAACAATTTACAAGAAAAATGACGATTGAAAAATTGATCGAAAAAATAAAACAGTATGCCAAAAATTCAATTTATTGATCCGGCTGAAGCCCGGAAACCGGGCTTTGTGGAATTTCAGCCCATTCCTGTCAATCAATATCAAAAAACGGTAAAAGAAGAACGCGGAAATTTTACCGACGGGGAACTAAAAGCCATTTACCACGACATGGCGCTCATCCGCGAGTTCGAAACCATGCTTAACCTTATCAAGACCAAAGGTGAATACAACGGTGTGGCTTACAACCATCCCGGGCCGGCACACTTGTCCATCGGGCAGGAATCGGCGGCCGTGGGGATGGCCTGGACGCTTACCGTGGATGACTTTATTTTCGGGAGCCACCGCTCGCACGGTGAAATCCTGGCCAAGGGGATGTCCGCCATCCATAAGCTTGCCGATGAAGAATTGTTGAAGATAATGCAGGATTTCTTTGACGGCTCGGTACTGAAAATCGTTCAAAAAGATTTCAGTGGTACGACCAAGGAGCTTGCCCGCCGTTTTCTGGTTTACGGGACGTTGGCCGAGATTTTTGCTCGTGAAACCGGGTTCAACAGAGGACTGGGCGGTTCCATGCACGCTTTCTTCACGCCTTTCGGCGTGTATCCCAACAATGCCATTGTGGGTGGATCGGGAGACATTGCCGTGGGTGCCGCGTTATACAAAAAAGTCAACCGCAAGCCCGGCATGGTGGTCGCCAATATAGGTGACGCGTCGATGGCGTGCGGACCCGTTTGGGAAGGGATCACCTTTGCCGCGATGGACCAGTTCAAGGAACTTTGGGACGGAGACATGAAAGGCGGGCTTCCGGTAATCATCAACATCATGAACAACCAGTACGGGATGGGCGGCCAGACCTGCGGCGAAACCATGGGTTATGGCATCGCAGCCCGTATCGGTGCAGGTGTGAACGAGGAACAGATGCACGCCGAACGCGTGGACGGCTACAATCCGCTGGCGGTAATTGACGCCTACAAACGCAAGCGGAAGGTGATTGAAGAGAAAAACGGGCCGGTCTTGCTGGACGTCCTGACCTACAGATACAGCGGACACTCTCCCTCTGACGCGTCTTCTTACCGCACCAAGGAGGAGGTGGAAGCCTGGGAAAAGCAGGATTGTATCGCGTCGTTCGGCAAACAACTGCTGGAGGCGGGCGTGGCGGTCCAGGACGAGCTGGACACCATCTGGAATGACATAAGGACGCTCATCCACGAGATGTTCCTGAAATCGATCAACGATGAAATCTCGCCCCGGATGAAAAATCCCGACGCGATTGGGGATATGATGTTCTCGAACGGTTCCGTGGACAGTTTCTCCGATGCAAGGCCCGACGTGCTGATGCCGATGGAGGAGAACTCCCGCGTGAAGAAGATAGCCGGCAAGGAACGTTTTGCGTTCGATGCCGAAGGCAGCAAGATGAAGCAGTTCCAGTTGCGCGACGCCATTTTCGAAGCCATCATGGACAGGTTTTACAAGGATGCCTCGCTCGTTGCCTACGGTGAGGAGAACCGCGACTGGGGAGGCGCCTTTGCCGTTTACGGAGGGATGACGGAAGCCTTGCCATATCACCGCCTGTTCAACTCACCCATATCGGAAGCCTCTATCGTAGGTACGGCCATCGGTTACGCCATGTGCGGAGGAAGGGTTGTCCCCGAAATCATGTACTGCGATTTTCTGGGACGTTGTGGCGATGAAGTGTTCAACCAGCTTCCCAAATGGCATGAGCGGCAACGTGCTGAAGATGCCGGTCGTGCTTCGTGTTTCGGTGGGCTCCAAATACGGCGCGCAGCACTCGCAGGACTGGACCTCGCTTGTGGCCCATATCCCGGGCATCAAGGTCTGTTTCCCGGTGACGCCTTACGATGCCAAGGGGTTGATGAATGCGGCACTTCAGGGAACCGATCCGGTGATCTTCTTTGAAAGCCAGCGCATTTACGATATCGGCGAGCAATTCCACGAGGGAGGCGTTCCTGCCGGATATTACGAAATACCCATTGGTGAGCCCGACGTAAAGAAAGAGGGAAAGGACATCACTTTCCTGACCATCGGACACACGCTTTATCCCGCGCTCCAGGCGGCAAAAGAGTTGGAGTCGGCCTACGGCATGAGCGCCGAAGTGATCGATGCCCGTTCACTGGTGCCGTTCAATTACGAAAAAGTGGTCGCCTCGGTCAAGAAGACCGGCAAGATCATTGTCGCAGGCGATGCGACCGCACGCGGCTCGTTCCTGAACGACCTGGCAGCAACCATCGGTTCGCTCTGCTTCGATTACCTGGACGCACCTGTTGCGGTGCTTGGGTCGCGCAACTGGATCACTCCGGCCCACGAACTTGAAGGTGCGTTCTTCCCGCAGCCAAGCTGGTTCATCGACATGATCCACGAACGCATACAGCCCCTGAAAGGGTATATGCCCGGTGAGAATTTCACCGATGCTGAAATGATCAGGAGAGCAAAAAAAGGAATTTGATCATGGATTTTCCAAAAGTAAATGCTCACCTGCATACACCGTTCTCTTTCAGTGCATTTGGCGATATCGAGGATGCGCTGGACAGGGCAGTTGCAGAGCAGGTGAAAGTGGTCGGCATCAACGATTTTTATACTGCCGAAGGTTACGAAGAGTGGGTCGAAGGTTGTCGCCAACGAAGCCTGTATCCGTTGTTCGGTATTGAGTTTATCAGCCTGAACGAAGAGGATCAAAAGGCAGGCTTGCGGGTGAATGATCCAGGAAATCCCGGACGGACCTATATCAGTGGAAAGGGTCTGTCACAGCCTTTCAGGCTGAATGAACCCTATGCTTCGCAGTTGGCCGATGTGCGTGCCGAAGCCAATAGACAGGTGGAGGCCATGTGTGAAAAGCTGAACGGAATCCTTACCGGTAAAAATGTCGGATTTATACTCGATATGGATTGGATTAAAGATAATCTGACCAGGGGTTCTGTTCGGGAACGCCATTTGGCAAAGGCCCTGCGTTTGAAAGTTTATGAAAATTGCGGCGATGCCCCAACCGATATAAAGAACCTGTTAGAAGAAATTTTCGACGGAAGAGAACTGAAATCGGATACTGAAAATTTTGCGGGTGTAGAGAACGAGATCCGCGCTAATCTCTTGAAAGCGGGCGGTCCGGCTTTTGTTCCCGAGACTGCCGAGGCTTTTCTTCCGATGCAGACGGTGTGCAAAATTATTCTGGCAGCCGGGGGAATACCTACTTATCCCTTTTTAGCGGATGATGTCCAAGGAAATTATACCGATTTTGAGCGCGACTTAAAACATGTCGCAGAACAACTGGCCGGACGTGGGTTTCATTCCGTGGAATTTATTACCACCCGAAACGACGTGAACCTGCTGGAAAACTATGCTTCGTACCTTCACGACCGGGGTTTTATCGTGACCTTGGGCAGTGAACACAATTCTCCGCAAATGGAGCCCCTTGAACTTTTTGCCCGCAACCAAACCCCGTTGTCGGAAAAATTGAAACGGATAAACTACGAGGGGGCATGTGTTATCGCGGCTCATCAGTATCTGGTTGCCCAGGGCCTGAGCGGTTATGTGGATCAGCAGGGAGGCGCCGACCGCTCAAAAAGAGGTGAATTCGTGAAATTGGGAGATGAGTTAATCAGAAACAGAGTCGGAAAACAATAAAGATGAAAGAGATTCAGGATTTAATATCTATTTCGCAGTTCTACGGTAAGGATAGCCGTTTTGTTATCGCCGGAGGGGGAAATACATCGTACAAGAACAAAGAGAAAATTTGGGTCAAAGCCAGCGGTTCATCGCTTGCGACCATTACCGAAGATGGTTTTGCCATACTGGATCGTTCGCTGCTTAATCCGATGTCTGAAAAACAGTATAGCAGAAACTCCGCCGAGCGCGAAGAGCAGGTGAAGAATGATCTTGCCGCGGCCACTGTCACAAAAGGTAAACGCCCGTCGGTAGAAACCTCCATGCACAACGTGATCAACTATGCATTTGTCGTTCACTTGCATCCAACGATTGTAAATGGATTAATGTGTGCCGTAAATGCAGCTACAGCGTTGAAAAATCTTTTCGGTGAGAAAGTGTTGTACGTGGAATATACTGATCCGGGGTATGTCCTGTTCAAGAAAGTGGACGAGAAGATAAAGGAATATCGCTGGAAATTCAATGAGGAACCGCAGGTAATCTGGTTGCAGAACCACGGAATTTTCGTGGCTGCGGATAGTATTGAAGAGGTAAGATCAATGTATGATTCGATTCTTGCGACACTTGAAAAGGCCGTGGGTACCCCCTTGCCTGAAGGCGAAAGAGAGGTGTGCCGTAGTGCCATAGAAGTGCTGCCGGCCATCCGGATGTTGGTCTCGAAAGATAGCCTCAAAACCTTGAAAACCCGCAGGAACAGATTGATAGAATATTTCTGCGACACTCCCGGAAACCAGGCAGCAATTGACAAACCTTTTACTCCCGATGCGATCGTTTACTGCAAGTCGAACTACCTGTTTTTTAACGATGAAACAGCTGAACAAGTTCTTGCAAATGCGAAAGAATCGATTCCCGGATTTGTAAACAGTTTCGGATATCTGCCCAAAGTATTGTTGATAAAAGGCATCGGGCTTGTAGCCGTGGGCGATAATGCCAGGCAGTGCGATACCATCCTCGACGTATTTGAGGATGCCATGAAAGTAGCCTTTCTCTCTCAATCGTTTGGCGGTGCACATCCAATGACACAGGCCCAGATTGAATTTATCGATAACTGGGAAGTGGAAAATTACCGCCGCGGTGTGGCTGCCGGAAATGCTTCGGGGCGAGTAGAAAATAAAACCATAGTTGTAACGGGTGGAGCACAAGGTTTTGGAGAGGGAATTGCCGAATGTTTGTTGCGGGAAGGCGCCAATATTGTCGTGGCGGATTTGAACGAAGAAGCAGGACGGAAGACCATCGGGAAGTTTAATGGACTGGCGAAAAGTAACCGGGCAATTTTTGTGAAAACAAATGTTTCCGAAATTTCAAGCCTCGAAAACCTGGTGCAGGAGACTGTCTGCCATTTTGGTGGAATTGACTGCTTTGTTAGCAACGCCGGTGTGTTGAGAGCCGGTGGGCTAGAAGATATGACACCCGAAAACTTCGACTTTGTCACAAAGATCAACTACAATGCCTATTTCTATTGTACAAAAGTAGTGAGCCAAGTAATGAAGCTGCAAACGAAATATGCATCAAGCGATTATTTTGCCGATATCATTCAAATAAATTCAAAATCGGGACTTCGCGGAAGTAAGGCCAACTTTGCATACGCCGGAGGAAAGTTCGGAGGTATCGGGCTCACCCAGTCGTTTGCACTGGAGCTGGCACCGTTCCGGATAAAGGTTAACTCGATCTGCCCCGGCAATTACTACGAAGGTCCGTTGTGGAGTGATCCCGAAAACGGGTTGTTTGTGCAATACCTGAATGCGGGAAAAGTCCCCGGTGCCAAAACTATTGACGATGTGAAAGCGTTTTATCTGGCACAGGTGCCGATGCGAAAAGGTTGTACCCCCGGGGATGTTACCAAAGGGGTACTGTACCTGATGGAGCAGTGCGGTGAAACCGGACAGGCATTGCCTGTTACCGGCGGGCAAGTAATGTTGAATTAATAAAATCATAGCAAAAAAATGAAAACAAGAGCAGTCCGTTTGTACGGCAAAAAAGATCTTCGGCTGGAAGAGTTTGAATTGCCGGCCATTAAGGACGACGAGATACTTGCAAAAGTAGTTTCCGATTCGTTGTGTA
Organism: Porphyromonadaceae bacterium; assembly: GCA_022840285.1. Lineage (GTDB taxonomy): Bacteria > Bacteroidota > Bacteroidia > Bacteroidales > Dysgonomonadaceae > Petrimonas. The sequence continues at coordinate 31,004 of JALHIE010000007.1, read as the reverse complement.
TGTCGTCTTACAAGGCATCCTCGCAAGGCGCGGAACACAAACGGATCCCCGATAATGTAGCCGAAAACCCCATCATCATCGGTCATGAGTTTGCCGGAGAATTACTGGAAGTTGGCAGTAAGTGGGCGCATAAGTTCAAGGCTGGTGATAAATTCTCCATTCAGCCGGCCCTGTATTACGAGAACGGTCCTGTTGGTATTCTGAGCGCTCCCGGTTATAGTTACCCGTATATTGGAGGCGACGCAACCTATGTGGTGATTCCGAATGAAGTGATGGAGCGAGATTGCCTCCTCGCTTATCACGGTGAGGGGTATTATCCTGCTTCATTGGCCGAACCGCTTTCGTGTGTTATTGGAGCCATGCACGCCAATTATCACACCACGCCGGGCAGCTACCGGCACAAAATGGAAATAGTTGACGGCGGAAAGATGGCTATTCTTGCCGGAGTAGGCCCAATGGGACTGGCCGCGATCAATTTCGTGCTCCGTCGCGAAGAAGTAAAACCATCCTTGCTGGTGGTTACCGATATCGACCAGGTACGGCTCGATCGTGCAGCATCCATCTATACCGTTGAGTTCGCTGCTTCATGCGGAATCGATTTGAAGTATATCAATACAGGAAAGATGGAGAATCCTGTGGAAGAGCTGAAAGCAATCAGTGGCGGTACAGGTTTCGATGATGTCTTTGTGTTTGCTCCTGTAAAGCCCGTTGTAGAACAAGGGGATGCGATTCTTGGATTTGACGGATGCCTGAACTTTTTTGCCGGCCCGGACAACCCGAACTTCAGCGCCATGTTGAATTTCTACAATGTTCATTACGCTTATACACATATTGTCGGTACCAGTGGTGGAAATAACGACGATATGGTGGAAGCATTGGAGATCATGAGCAAAGGATTGGATCCTGCCGGATTGGTTACTCATATCGGAGGATTGAATGCTGTTGCTGAAGCGACTAACAATTTGCCCCATATTCCCGGAGGTAAAAAATTGATTTATACCCATATCGAAATGCCGCTTACCCCCATTTCCGATTTTGGAAGACTGGGAGAAGCCGACGGTTTCTTTACGAAATTAGCTGAAATCTGTGACCGGCATAACGGTTTGTGGAGCGTAGAAGCAGAAGCATACCTCTTGTCCGACCATTCCTCAATCCGTACCTCATAACCCGAAACTGGCATCGTATGAAACAACTAGACATTCATTTAATGCATCCGGTAGAACAGATCAACATCATTATCGGACGAATTTACCGAAGCGGAATGACCACCACTTCCGGTGGCAATATTTCCATCCGGGATGATAACGGAGATGTTTGGATCACACCGTCGGGCGTGGATAAGGGAAACCTGACCACCAAGGACATTATGTGTGTAAAAAAAGATGGAACCGTCGTTGGCCTGCACAAACCATCTTCAGAGTATCCTTTTCACAGGGCGATTTATGAATCCCGTCCGGATATAACGGCAATCATTCATGCTCATCCGCCGGCGCTGGTCGCTTTCAGCATCGCCGGTACTGTTCCCGATACCAAGATTGTTCCGCAGGCGCATAATGTCTGTGGCGATATCGGTTTTGCACCTTATGGCACACCCGGAAGTGAAGATCTTGGCGAAAAAATTGCCGGCGTGTTTCAAAACAACCGTTTTCGGGCGGTGATTATGGAAAATCACGGTGTTGTTCTGGGTGGGACCGATATGATGGATGCTTATCAGCGGTTTGAAACCCTGGAGTTTTGCTGCCGCACTATTGTGAATGCGGGTAAACTCGGAAAAATAAACTATCTTTCCGATCAACAGGTGGCAAGCTATGTGAACCACATCCCGAAGAACATTTCACACTTTATGGATGTAGAATATCCATCTGATGAACGTGCTCTGCGTACTGAAATGGTCAATATCATTCGCCGGTCATGCGATCAGGGCTTGATGATATCTACGTATGGAACGGTGAGTGTCCGGTGGCGTAACGACGACTTTTTAATTACACCGCGTGATGTTGCCCGCTGGGATATTTTGCCGAGTGATATTGTACAGATCAAAAACGGAATGGCTGAAGCCGGAAAAACGCCCAGCCGTTCGGTAGCACTCCACCAGCGGATTTATCAGCTCAATCCACACATCAATTCCATTATCTGTACTCAACCCATCAACCTGATGGCGCATGCTGTGAGCGGAAGTAAATTCGATGTACGTACCATTCCCGAAAGCTGGATCTTCCTGCAGGATGTGCCTTCCATTCCGTTCGGACTGATTTATAATGAAATTGACGGTGTGGCGAAAATGTTTCGTAAGAACAGGGTGATTTTGGTGGAAAACGACAGTGTTTTTGTTACAGGGGATAAATTGCTCAACACTTTCGATTACCTGGAAGTTGCCGAATTTTCGGCCAATTCTCTCGTGATGGCTTCCGCTATCGGACCGTTAAAACCTATCGGAGACAAGGAGATTGATGACCTTCGTATCGCCTTTAACGTTGAATAAGTTCAATTCCAATACGAAACTTATTTTCTCTCTTTCAACCGCACCGGCTTTTAACCTGGCTGCGGAAGAGTATCTTTTATCTGCAGGGGAAGATTATCTGTTCCTGTACATAAACCATGCTAGCGTAATCATTGGCTACAATCAGGCAGTGGTGAACGAAGTGGATATGGATTTTTGTATTGAAAACGACATCCGTATCATCCGGCGCTTATCGGGGGGTGGAGCGGTTTATCACGACTCAGGAAACCTGAACTACGCCTTTATCTCCGATAAGAAAGAGTCGCCGCTCAACGCCGATTTTCTCCGACCGGTGATACATGTACTGCAACAACTGGATATTCCCGTTGAGGCAGGAAAGCGAAAAGATTTGTGGTTGCCCGGCGGATACAAAGTCTCGGGTACCGCGTCGCACGTATCAAAAGGTCGTGAACTACATCACGGAACGTTGCTTTATGAAAGCAATATAGAACACTTGAAACGTTCGTTAAATCCGGAAAAAAGAAACCTAATAGCCAGGGCAACGGCTTCGGTTCCCAGTCCGGTGAAAAACATAAGTTCTTTTTTGAAAGAAGAAAAAAAGGACCCCTTTTCTTTCCGGGAATTTGTGAAGCGGTTTGTGGATGAATCGATGAAATACTTTGACGTTGGCACCCTCACTTCATTCTCCCAAGCCGATGTCGAAGCCATAGAAGCGTTGCAACGGGAAAAATATTCGCAACGCGAGTGGAATTACAAGATGTGACTTCCTCACTTTCAACCGGTATGAAGATTCCTAATTCCCTCTGGCATATCTTGCCACTTCAAGTCCGGCTAAAGCGAACGAAGCCGTTCCATATACTTCGTTTTTTTCGGCTGTAATGTTTTGTGGAGCATATCCTATCGGCTGAACATGGGTGGAGAAGCCGCTCAACTTATCGTATCCTCAAAACCGCCACTATTTGTTCAGTTTTTCCAAATTTTGGAAGATTATATTTTCCGTCTTTATTTTATCAATATTGTATATGACAATCTGGTTTTCATTTCCTCGATACAGACCGTTCATGAAACTACAATCAGCTATCGCTTCTTCAATTTGAATTAAAGAACGGCCGTCACCGATAATGTTCATGGCATGGATGTTATTGATTTTTCCAGGCTGGGAATCTTTGCCGTATCCTTTCCCTCCAACAAGCAAGGCATTGTACCCTTGCTCGAATATTACTCCATTAATATATACATTATTTATACTGGCTGTATCGTTTGCCCGGATAGCAATAGCGCGCGTTAAACTTTTACAAACAATGTTGGTAATGTAGATATTTTCCGTATCGTCTTCCGTACCACCCCACTTTCTGGAAGTTACCATGGTGGAATTCAACGTTCCTCCTTCAATATCCTCTGAATCTAAACCCAGCGTAGAGAGGGCAATAAAATCATCTTCCGTAGTACCTGAAACATTATTAATTCTGAAGTTCTTGCAACCGTGGCGGAGGTCAATTCCGTCCCTGTTTCTGATGAATACCTCTTTTCCATTCACCAATTGAGCACTGGGACAGTCAAATGTGATGTCTGAGATCTCTGCATTTCTTGTTCGTTCGAAACTCACTGCCCAGGCATGTGCATTTTTAATGTTGACATTCTTCAGTTTAAAGCCGTCTACATAAGCCATCAGGATCATAATATTTCGCCAGTCTCCTTTTTGCTTAATGCCCTCCCTCCCTGCATCACTTCCATAACTGACTCGACCCGGCTGGTTTTCAGAAACCAGTGTCCTCGCACCATCACCCGTAGCCCTCGGATTAACAGCACCGATTAATAAAACATCACCTATACCTATTATACTGATGTTTCGATTCCATTCCGGATCGGTAACACCTAAACCCACATTATCACTGCGAAACATGTTGTCCCTGCAACTATCGGATAATTGAACCGTACAATTTTCAAGTATAACCGTTATATTTGAAGGTAATAATACGGCACTATCCAATAACCAGATATGGGTGCCGTTGGAGTTATTGGCAGGAATCACCACTTTCCCGGTAGTGCATGCAGCTTTATTAACAGCAGCTTGAATTCGTTCGGTATCATTCCCCTCAAATTGATTGGGAGTGATCCTTGTAGTATTCTGTTTTGAACCGCTTGCCAATATGAAGAAAATAAAAACGATTATCAGCTGGATAAAATTTATTTTTGCCATTATGTATTATACTAATTGTTCCATTAACTCACTCTTCGAGCGGAACTGGATTTTTTAACAACCTCCAGTTATTCGTTATAGCCAACAATTGTTCAGGGATTTCACACTCACTTCCCTGAATGATTCCTTCAATCTCTCCCTCTTCGTTTTTCCAGAATGCAAGATCGATACGCTGTTTCAGATCGATGACAAAGTCCCTGGTTTTAAAATACTTCAGTCCGCCTGCAGCCAATGTCTCCACCTGCCCGTTTTTATCGAGGCGGATAGCAGCAATTCCGACTGCGTCAAAAGTTACGGTGTGTTTTCCAATTCTTTTACTGGAACGGATTACCTCGCCTGCGGGATTATCTTTTTTTGCAACTTGTATCAACGTTCCGTCAATTAAACGTGCAATACCTTGTACAGGAGGGGCATTAGAAATGTGCCCAAATTCCATTATGGTGCGAGTTGCCGGAGTCTGAAGATCGATCTTCTGTTTTCTTAATTGTTTTCTTATTGCCGGGCAAAGCGTGTCTGCGGATTTACCGACAGTCATTTGTTTCGGTAAAGCAGTATTACCATCAAAGTAATTGCCGTCAAAATCCATCGTCCAGTCTCCAACGCGAAAGAGTTTACTTTGTCCCTGAGAAGCCGAGTTGAAGAAGTTCGCGGTAGAGATTTTTTCAAATTCGGGATTGTAAAGTATAACTGCCGCATATCGTTGGGCCCCGTATCTTATCCATCCCTTTTCATCAATGTACAAACTGCCGCTCTCTATTTCACTTGAGGGAATTAAATCCGTGAAAATACCCATTTGCCATAGCCGGTTTACCAATTCCATCCCGACGTCTTCGAATGTCGGAATCGTTCGGTTCATCGTAGCCGCATGGCCGAATATGACAGCAACCGGGCAATCTATGGGGCTTTTACTGATAAAATTCAACAACCTGACTTTACTCTCTGCCTGCATCAATTTATCGGCAAAAAGTTGTCTGTGTTTTTCCAAACGCTTTATTTTACTAGGGTACAGGGGATGGTAATTGATTCTGCCACCAGCAAGTGCAGAACTCCAGATTTCATCAACATAGTTGATTCGATCGGTTGAATAATACTGATTGTACCAGATCGGACTGTTCCATTTCTTTGAAAGAGCAGTACGTACGCCAAATGGAGTTATTTCGTCTGTTTGTGCCCAGTCGCGTCTCGCCACCCACCAGAATAAACCGTTTTTCTTGCTTTCCATGCGATTGGGATACGGGTACCAGGTGGGGTGGGTAACCACAGCGGCATTCACTCCAAAAACCTCTTTTACTGTCTGATAAAAATCATCTTCTAAAATTTTATTTTGTTGCCAATTTAACTCCATGTAATGATTAATTGCCAGGTTTCTTTCCCGTTCTTTCCCTTGTATGCCCGCATACATCAGCAAACAGTCCTTTAACAATTCTCTTCCCCCGGTTTTTTCAGCATACGCGGCTGCATAATGTTGAGAATACCAGAAATGTTTTCCCGAAGTCATTCTGTCAGCGGGAAAACTGGGTGGAAACCCCCATTCGTCGCGCATAGCGCCTGCCAAGGGTATATCCGAGTAGGATCGAACGATGGCGCGTGTAAACTCCATCAAATGCGGAGCAAAAACATCCGGGGCGAGATGTGTATATGTGACCATCACGCAAGCATGTTCCGGTATATATCCTTTGCTTTCGGGAAGACGGACCACCACCGAGTCACTCGAAGAGAAAACCACCTCGCACTCATCCGTTATCTCTTTCAAGGTTCCCGGATCTATTCCCTCCGCTGTCTTGTGGTAAGCAAATACATGCCTTAAGGATCCTTTCAGCGAGACATAGGGCGTACGGCTACCCGTCATATGGTCGTTGAGGCTGATGCTCCTTACAACGGCATCGATTGGGGTATTGCAGGAAAGAGGTACTTCCTCAAGCCACAATGATTCTTGAAGCTCGTCCGGATATAATGCCTCGAATTTACGGACAGCTATTCGGGGATCAAGTTCCAGTGCAATCTTAATTCCTTTTTCATTCGCATATTCCACAGCCAGCTTTACCTGGTTGTGGACATCGATATCGGTTATATCTCTTCCACGAACCCTAAAACCTGTCGTTAACAGATTATACAGGGAGTGCTTGCTCGCATCGTCGATAAATTCCTTATAACCGCCAGGCTCAAATTGTTCTTCTCCCCAAAACCAGGCACCAATTACAGGAGGAATGCCGCAAGAAATATATCCATGATCTTGATCAGGGAACAATGATTCAAAATTTTGTCTGGCCTCGTTATTCTGGGCGCCTATCGAGAAAATTGCAGTGAAACAGGCAATAAATAAGCAGGCAACAGTTTTTAAAGGAGGATGTTCCATATTGAATTTTTTGAATTTAAACAGTTCCCTCAGAATAGACGTTGGTAATTTTTATTGTATTATCAGGTACCGGAAAATTTCTTGCCGCTGTACTTGAATATTTGTTCATCACATTCTTTTCTAAGCTTTTTAATCACTTTCTCATGTTTTGGATCAGCAATCAGGTTATTCGTCTCCAGCGGATCTTTTTTTAGATCATACAACTCTTCTGGAGCATCAATAAATCGGTAACGAATATATTTCCATCTATCGGTTCGAATTCCTTCGGACGAGGGTATCTCTTTTTTTTCCCACAGATGTTCAAATAAGATCGCATCTCTTTTGGGAATTTTTCTTTTTTGTTGATAATAGTTCAAAAGACTGCTCCCCTGATAATAATCGGGTTGAGGAATCGATGCCAGATCTAAAATAGTACTTGGGATATCTATATTCAGAACGGGGTCTTTTATTATTTTTGATTTTACTCTCGGATCATAAATAATCATGGGTATGCGGATCGAACCATCATACATCAGCCATTTATCGGCCAACTGTCTCTCCCCTAAAAAGTACCCGTTATCGCTGGCTAAAATAATTACCGTATTATCCGATATGCCCAGGTCTTTCAATAAGTTGCAAATTTTACCGATCTCGTTATCAACTTGTGTGATCATCCGAAAGTATCCTTTCACATATTCCTGGTACCTCGCCTCTGTATCAAACCTCCAGAGCCACCGAACGCGGTTGAACCCTTCCTGTACTTCTTTAGGTAAAACGTTGAAATATTTATCCTCACTCAATGGAGGAGGAGGGATGGCAATATCTTCGTACAGGAGCGCGTAACCAGGATCGGAGAAATATTGTTCTTTGGCGGAATCGTGAGCATGGGGAGCACTAAAACTTATTGACAAGCAAAAAGGCCGGTCGACCGGTGCATTCTGTATGAAGCATCTTGCTTTGTGACTCGCATAAGTCGTCAGATGGACCGTGTCTCCTTCTATTGTTTTATAATAATACCCCCTCCTGTCCCTATAAATATCCTCACGATCAAAAAAATCAGCCTCATTAAAGAGTTGATCTGCTTGATTAATGGTCACCCCCAATTTACCGAAGAAACCCGTATAATATCCATTTTCCTTGAGATGAACAGGATAGGAAACCTGTGCGTATTGATTTTTTAACGGACCCTGTTCAAAAGTATAGCCGTGGGTCCTTTCGTACATACCTGTCAAGATTGAGGCTCGGCTGGCAGCACTGATCGGGGTGGTACAAAATGCGTTTTGAAAATAGATACCCTGCTTGGCCAAGGTATCCATATTGGGTGTTTGAATTATTTCATTTCCCGCATAACCCATGGCATCCCATCGTTGATCATCGGTGAGGATGAATATAATGTTAGGTCTTTTGTCTTGATTGTTTTCGGCCTTAGCTTTGTTGAATGTACCCGTAATTGCTAAAGCAATCAATGCCGTTGACTCAATCCTTTGTTTTGCTGTTTTTATCATGATCGATGTTTCCTGTGTATAAACTGTATTCCCTATTCCATGTAAAACAGCTCACGCAGTGGGGTCGAGATGGGGGAGTTGTCCTCGTTCACCTCCATAATATCTGCCATGTAATCCCACCATTTCTGAACGACTGGATTTACACCCATTTCCTGTGAAGTTTTATCTCCATCTGTTTTTTGTGTTGCAAACAAAATGTTTGTCTCTTCATCCCAATAAATCGAATAGTCTGTAACGCCGGACTCCTGCAATAACTTCTTCAATTCCGGCCAGATCGCCGTGTGCCTTTTTTCATACTCTTTTTCGAATCCCGGTTTCAAGAACATCTTAAAAGCTACCCGTTTCATAGCGCATATTTTTTATACATGATTAATGTTTATTATTTAGTTACGTGTAGGAACAATCCCACCGGAACCAGAGATTAAATCTTTCACTTCATCTATAGGGGCATTCAGGGGTGTTGTTTTTCTCCTATGCGCAATTACCGCCGCAGCTGCGGCTGCTTGTCCCATCCCCATGCATGAGGCTTGAACCCTCAAAGCAGAGTTGGCCTCCCTGTCGCTGCTGACACACCGCCCCGCAACAAGAAAATTGTTGCTTCCTTTAGGAATAAGCGCCCTCAACGGCACAGTAGGTACAACGCCGTTGTTTAAATGTCTTGGAACAACGCCACGTTCATCGTGTATGTCAATTGGATAAAACGAATACGAAAGAGAGTCGTTAAAAAACTTCCCTTGAATATAATCTTCATGCGTAATTCGATATTCACCATCGATGCGGTAAGTCTCTCTAACAGCTACCTCTGTTTGCATGGATTCAATTACCGTATTTTCACACCCCGGTAAAGTCCTTAGAAAGCGGAATGTTTCAAGTAAAGAACCTCTGCCTTTGATGTTTGTTATCGTATGTGTTTCGGAAGTAGTTGAATCCGCGTCCAGTACATGTTGGATATTATCGCCACGGGTTTGAAGCAATCCGATGATGTTGTTTCGAAAGTCCACTCTCGACAGTTCTTTTTTTGAGATTGCTTCTGAATATTTTTCCCGTATCAATTTTGTGTTCAGTTTGCTTAGGTCATATCCTCCAATTTCGAACATTAGGGAACCCGGTTGAATTTCCTTTTCCCTCACGACATTAAATCCCGATAATGCGGTTAAGCAGGCATTTCCTGTACAGTCAATCAGTTGATTGCTCTTTATCCGCAGGTGAGTGCCTTTCCCGATTACCTCTACAAGCCAGTTGTCGTCGGTATATTGCGCTTTGACAGGAGTTTCATAATACCGGATTTGTACACCTGCCTGGATGCATTTTTCTTCTGCCAACAGGCTATATAAATACGGATTAATGCGAACCTGATGGTTGGAGTGCTTTTTCCCGGTTGGAACGGTAAAATCGGGAAATACACCGTCTCCAAGCTTTACGGTTTCAGATACAAGCTCCCAACCGATCCCTCCAATGATCTGTCTTCCCCATGCGTGAAATAAGCCGGGAAAAGCTACACCTCCAGTCGTAATTGTTCCTCCCAGCTGACCGCTGTTTTCGACCAGAACGGTCGAGCAACCGGCCCTTGCTGCCTGTAAGGCTGCTATGACTCCTGCAGTTCCTCCGCCCACAATCAAAACATCACATTCGATCTTCTTTATGTTTTTCTCGCTTTTTCTCCGATACCCGGTGGCCATCGAATCAACAGGTACCAAGCTGCCTATAGAAATACCGGCAATGTATTTCAGCAGATTTCTTCTTTTCATTGTGTCTATTTCCCCACTAATTATTTAAAAACATTCTTAATGGCTTCCAGGTAACCGTATCCGAACATTGTACAGGGTTGTAAATAGCTGGTTTCAGTCCATTCATTCCAGCTGTTGATCGTGATAAGCGGGGCCTGTTTCGGGTGAGCATCCACGTACGCTTTAGCATCACGAAGCGCTTTTTCGAAATTCTCAGGCGTGTTGTTTTTGACGATCCCGCCCACCTGCATCCTGAATCGGGGGTTATTGTCCCAGCCGACTGATACATGCGGATAATACGGGATATTCATCTCATTATCAATAGCGATCCAGGTTTGTACAACGTCTTTCTGAATCTCCAGGTAATCACGATCTATATCCGTAAAGTGCACGTATTGATAGTGTGTAGAACCGTCGAACTGGAGAAACTCAATGACCTCTTTTTGCGTACCGATATTATCTCCGGCTATTCCTGTCATATTTCGTTCAATCCCCTTGCGTAAGGTCAATTGAAGATCCAATCCCTTGAAGCCTGCTTTTTTTACTTCTGTTCGGAACCAGTCTAACGCGCTTTTTGCCTCTTCTATTCCTCCCATTCCGTCGATAAATGTCTGTACTTCATAGATCATAAAACTGGGTTTCCCATCTACGGTATAGTAATTGGGTCGGGAGAAATATTTTTTAATCACCCGTTTACACAATGTTTCGAATTCTTGGCGATTAACTCCACCTTTCCATATCAGCGAATTGTTTTTCGTACCTGCCAGGCGTTTATCCCAGGTGAGATTCACGTCGTGGTTCGCCCACATCAGGTAAAATTTCATTTCGTTGTTGTTGTCCGCTTGCAGGAACCCGTCGTTCAGACAGCTTTCCAGAAATGGCATACCGTCGTACCAGTACCAGTCATAGATAAAAACATTTACACCGTGCCTTACTGCGGCATTAATCTGCATTTCCATCACGTAGGGGTCCGCTTCGTTTACATAGCCCCATAGAGGGTACCGAGGTTGCGTATGTCCGGGAAATTTTGCTTCATTAGACATAACGGTTTGCCATTCACCGAATCCTTCCGGCCAAAATATTTTTGCTCTGTCGTCGGAATGATACGATGGCCATACGAAAGCGGCAATGTCGTATTTTTGTTGAGCGCTTATTCCGATGCTGACAATTAAAAAAAGAGAAATAGTAATTTTTTTCATAGATAATGTTGTTAATTGAGGAGTAACCGCTTCTAAAGCAGTGCTGCTGCACACCATAACATGGGAGCTTGTCCATGGAAATCTCCAATCATTCTTGGGCGGTCATAATAATATTGACGGTCGTTCTTTTTATTGGTACCTATACATATTTCTGTCATGTCTCCATCTTCATTTATATACGAAACCAGTGCCATCCAGGCCTCTTTTACGACTGGAACGTAGGATGCATCCAACCAACCGTTTTTGATTCCTGTTATCATAGCATAAGTAAACATGGCCGAACAGGATGTTTCAGGCCAGCAATCCGGATCATCCACCAATTGATTCCACATGCCTGTCTCACCCTGAAAGCTTTTGAGACTTTTCATCATGGTTAGATAGCCCCTCATTATGCGAGATCGATCGGGATTATCATTGGGAAGTACACTTAACAGTTCGGCCATCCCGGCAGCCATCCACCCGTTTCCTCTACCCCAATAATATGGCACGTCGGGTGCGTGATAAAATAATCCGTTGGGCATCTGTAACTCGTTCAGGTATAAGGCCATTTCACGAGCTGTCCGGTCGATATATTTTCGATTGCCTGTCACATTGTAAGCTTATGCCTGCAAAATGGTAATCATGTACATGTCATCGATCCACATACGGGTTTGCCATGAGAGTCCTTTATCCGACCAGGCTTTTTCTTCGTCCGATGCTTCTTGAGGAACCTCCCATTGTGAATCGGCATAAGGCAATCCCAGGTCATAATACCTCTTGTCGTTAGTAATCCTGTAAAACTCGAGCGGTAAGCAACCAAACATATTCATGTCCACATGGTCTTTTGGTGGCAGTTTGTCTTTTTCAGACGAGAAAAGTGTTTCAAAACGATTTTGTAATTGTTTTATCAACGCTTCGTTTTCAGTAGCATCAGCAAAACGCAACGACCCCAGGGTGACACATACTTCCGGATAATGGATCCATTGGTTTCTGTGTAAAAAATGGTCGCTCGGTATAAAACGATTGGATAGTAATAATCCCACTTCTTCAGGCGTGTATCCTTTTGGGAAAGGTTGAATTTTGTTGTTTTGTGCACAGGCTATAAAGGGAAATGTATAAATAACAATTACGACTAAAATATGGATTTTTCTCATTTGTAACGGTTGTAAATTGGTTTCATAATTCGCAATAATTTCTATTGGTGTTGGTGAAATGTGCTTAGGAATTAATTATTTATTTATTCAATTTGTATAGCCTTAGCATGGATGGCGGGGGCAGTTCTCCTTTTGGTTTTACATCCCTGTTTGATGGCAAGGTTTCCCATCGAAGCATGTAAATAGCGCCGTTCGAAAGTGATTTCCCCAGGTCGGTGCTCGTCTTAACGGTCATTTCCGGAAAATTGGATTCCGTCGAGTAAAATATATCCGGAAATTTCTTCATAGAGGATTCCTCCTTTATCGGATGCAACGTTTTCCCATCCAGGATGACTTGTCCGCGACCCTGACTGATGTCTTTACGCTCATAACCGAACGAGACGTTCCCATTGGGCAATACCTGGGGTACTGCAATAGACAATTTTCCTTGAATAGATCCTCCTCCCTGAAAAATCCATTTTAAATTCCACTGGGTTATTTGCCTGTTTGTCCAGTGTCCATTTTCATAACGGGAAATAAACAGCTGGGTAAACATGTCTTTATCGTATTTGTGGTATCCAATTATAACATTGCCTGAAGAATCAAAACTTAAGCGGATATTAGGATTTAATAATCCTCCCCCGGGAGGTGTTTCGTCGACGTACAATGTCTTTTCACTGATGGTGATAGGGATATCAACTTTTTCGCCTCGTATGCTTTCCCAATGGAGTAAATCCCTGCTGCGCGCATAGGAGAGTGTGTGATTGGTAGCGCAGTCGGGTGTATCGCGCCACACCCATACCATGTGATACAGGTTGTCCGGCCCCAGCATCGGGCCCTGCATATATGCATTTCGTTGATTTTCCCCATCGATCAGTGGTTTATCCATATAGCGTGTCCAGGTTTGTGTTTCAACGTCCCAGGAATTATACACCTCATATCCGTTTCCGCTGCTCCCATACCTGTAATGGAATAAAAATTCTCCGTTTGGACCATCCATAAAGGCCGGATAGGTAACCTTGTCCTCCTCTCTACCGATCATTTTTCCTACACGCGTTAATGACTGTATATCCAGTGGGTTGGTACTGATGAAATAAACTAGCGGGTTTACATGCATATTTCCTGAAACATGCAGATACCCATGGGCATCAATCTTCATCACAACATAATTATGACTGTCCCATCCGATTTTACTATCCAAAACTTTATAATTCCAGAGCTTGTCGTTTAACTTCCGAGAAGCGATTGTCATGTTTTTAGCTGAATCATAATAAGCAACAAACTGATGGTCGCCATGCGTTAACAATGAAAATCCTACTGGAAAAGAAGCTGGAACATAGGATATATCAGATACATCCGTTACCCTGTATTTTTGTTCGGATAAAGTACCCGATACAAACCATGCTGCCATTAAGGGTAACAGGGAAATTGCCAGGAAGGCAAGAATAGTTGGCGTTCGTTTCATGTTGAACATTTTTTGAATTGTTTGTCTCCCAAACGTGATCGGGGTGCTTTTACGGTTCAATTCTTATGCTCCTCCTTTCTGTGTCATTGGGTGTGATTACCGGTGTATATAGCGTTGATCACAGTGAAAATTTCCTGGGCAATATTTTTCATGCCGAAATCACCGGGATGAACACCGATTCCATCCACTTTCCACCTGTTTCTGTCTCCGGGATATCCCGTCTCATTTTTTGCGTAATTTTGTTCGTCCGACAAGGCCAAATGGGAGAGATCGACAAGAAAGCTCTTTGTTGTCAATGCAACCTGGCGTGTAACAGCGCTCTTTGTTGCGGAAGGGAAAAACGATGTGGTACAAATAATTGTAGGATGCCGGTCTCTCTGTAAATACCGGATCAACGAGATGTATTTCTCTCTGAAAAGATCCGGCGTTTGGGTACCATCAAACGAAACGTTTTCTCCTATTTGAACAATGATCAGATCGGGATGGAACGACACCAGGTTGTCAAGCACGGAGAAGTCAAAAGTGGTCAGGTTCCGTTCGAACACAGCCATGCCCGCTATTCGCATACGGATATTTTTATCGGGCATGATGCTGTCGGTCATCTGCAACAACAGATGAGCATAGTCTTTCTCAATTTCGGATGCCGCCATGCCTGCGGCATGATCCCAACCGATATCCGGGGCGATACCGTGATGTGCCAGACTGTTGCCAAGGATTAGAATTTTAAACTCTTCTCCTTTCTTGTGGTTACTTGCTTCGATGTATGGAGACATGGGGGCGTTGTTCATTGCCCTTAACTGTTCATCGGAAACACCTGTTTTTACTTCTTGAGAATTGCATATAAAGACAATGCACAAAGATAGTTGAACGGTGATAATTCGATTGATTATCTTCATGTTTAGTTACGTATTACTGTCGGCGTTGTTATTTGAATGGTGACAGGTCCCAACAGTCCCGATTCCATCAGCGGAACTTTTGCCCACGGATAACGCGTCTGGTCACCGGTTTCCATGGTAGGAGCAGGGATTATCGTTGACTTCATATTGGTATTCGTGAACTTCTCACCAGTTAAGGCATCTCCCGTTAACCGATTCGACCAGGTGTTGCCCACTTCAACCCGAATGTTGTTTTCGCCTTGCTTGAGGATACCGGTTATGTCGAAACGATGCGGTTTTGTCCAACTGATTCCGAGATGTTCTTCGTTTATCCAGACATCGGCTACTTTGGCTATTTCACCCAAATCAAGATAAATCCTATTGCCTGCTGTTGCCGGATTTTCACCGAACTGAAAAACTTTCTCGTAAGTGGCAATTCCTGAATAATATTTAATTCCATCTGTTTCCGAATCGGTCCATGAGATAAGCTTCGGGAAAACTACCTTTTCAGGAGCCCCCCAGCCTTTGGTAAACGATACATCCCATGGGCCTTCAAGCAGGTGACAGGAGATTCTATTGTCAACAGAGATAGTCTTTCTTTGCCCACTCAATGTAAAATTGCCCTCTTCCAGAATGTTAATTCCATTCGGAGTATATTCGAAATCGGGTAAGGACCCGTCATTTCCTGATAAGTCGGAGAATGTGGGAAGCAGTGAAGACCCGCGAAAAACGATCAAGTATGAACCGTGAGGAGGTAATGAAATGGGAAAGGAGATGTAATTCTCGTTCCGGTTGAATATGGAGACCGCGTTAATTTCCCCGGAAACCGGGTTCCAAATTTCGGGAGATCTGTTCCTTTGCCTGAACCCGACGTTCCTTGAAAGGGTGGTGTCCTGTGTGTTGCGGATGAAGTAGATGTCGATACTGTCTTTTCCGAAATGAATATAATCGATGAGGTCCTGTTCTTTACCCGTGTAGTTTAAGTCAGAAGGCACATTTATGGCATGCAGCAATTCAAGCGCAGAGGTTCCGGAAAGAATCTTGCCCTTTTTGCTGATGAAGTTTTCAGGGATGCCCGCGTTACTTGCCCACAGTTCATCGATCATTTTTTTCGTCTTTCCGGTGGCAGCGACTCCATCTATTTTGCCGGGTTTATTACCCACAACAAGTGCACCTTTATTTACCAGTTCGGATAGTTTTTTCAGGACACTCGAACTGAAGTTATCCTCATCCTCTAAAACCAGAAGACTGAACTCTGCCCCGTTTGGGAGGACCAGTTTCCCTTGCCTTACTGTCAACCCGTCAAGTAAAACCTCCGTGTTGATTACTTCATAATCGTATCCGGGACCCACTTTAAAGTGCGTGTTTTTCGGTCTTGCGGCGTTGGGTACTTTGTCGCCATAATACCATACTACATCGGCCTTAAAATCAGTTTTCTGAAAGACAGCTGAAATTCGGGAAACGTATTCAATAAAAGGTTTTGCTTTTGACCACCACACTCTTTTGGTGTTAAAATGAGTTCCTGCGGTATACACGTATCCAGGATAACCCGAATGAGAGATGTTGTGACTAAATCCATGAAAAACAACACGATTCATTCCTTCACAAAAAGCCCTGTCGCCAAAAGGTTTCATGTCTCCCGGTCCCTCCTGCCAATGCATAAACGAGGTGAATGCCTCCATTTCAACCACTCCTTTTTCGTAGATATGCGATGCTGCGGCAGTTTCTTTTACAATGCGTAAAATATCGATACTGTCGTTTTTGTCCATGTAAAAGCGCGAGTGATTTATCCAAAATTCTCCTCTGGGAATATCAATGGTTCCCTGCGCTTTAAGGGGATCTGCCGGTCCGTTATAGAGGGGGTATCCAGGTCCTCCGGCCTCACTATTTATTTTTAATCCATACCGTTCACAGATCTCCTTTGATTTTTTGTATAAATTATTGATCATCAGTTCGGATAAGGTTTTTTTGAAATCAGCATCTACTTTTGCGGCAGTTTCCGCATCGTATATTTCCGGATCGAAAAACAGGGGTAGGTATTTTTCAATTTCATATCCGTGTAGTTCTTTGAATACTTTGGGTAAGGTTGGTGTCCAGACTAAGCCCCTGGCTTCATAGCTGGCAAGATAAAAGCTTTTCAATGCTGTTTTACTGATGTCCCCCAAAACGGATTGGAGACTCTTGATAAAAAACATCAAGTGGGTTTCAACGGCTTCGGCATCGAAATGATCAATGGTTAATCCGATGGAGTGGGGACTGGGTAGCACTACCTGCTGGCCGGAGTTGGAGCAGACATACCGCTGAATTTCCCAGTTTCCGGGAGGAACGTTCCAGTTTAACGTTTCTGTCTCAGGGTCGAAGAAAGGGGAAATAACAAGGGGTTCCACCTTGCCTGGCTTCTCACCGGAGCGTGAGGGGATTGCTAAGATGGCAATCTCTTCGTAATACTCCGGTTTTCCTTCCTCATCAAACGGAATGAGTGATTGCCTGGTTCCCATGACGAGTTGCGAAAATGTGATTTCGGGGAACGGAAGTTTTACCTGCTGCTCCTTGCCGTTGCCCGTTATTTTGGTTTTTGAACAGTAAAGCGATTTTCCGGCGTGCTTGGGTTTGACCCAACTTCCCCCGGCATTCCAGCTGCTTGATAAGCTTAATCCAACGGTCAAATCCAGTTTTTCTGCCTCTTTCACAGCAAATTTGATCAACCGAAGTGATTCATCGCTCATAAATGCCGGTCCTGCAGGAATGAGTGTGGTGTCTTGCCTGAATTCTCCGATTTCGTATAGATCAAAACCGGTAATCCCGGCCTCTTTCATGGCTAAAAACTCCTCCCTGGCTCTCAACGTATCGATATTTCCGTTCAGACACCACCAGTACACTTTTGGTCGTGCTTCGGGAGGTGGGTTTAAAAATGCCTCGTGTATAATGTCATATGTGTTGTTGGTTGTTGTTGAAGGTTTACAAGAAAGTGTAAACGCATATGTTCCGATCAAAATAAAGTACAATAAATTTCTCATGTATGTGAATTTTTAGAGTCAATGACAGTCTGTACAAGAAACAAAGTGGATGTTGTTGGGACTATTCTTATCCGCATATGTTGTATTCATTTGTGTTACATCGAGGTTGCAGTTGGATATGGCCGGATGGCAAGTGGCGCAACTGTTTCGCTCGTAATTGCTATGCGGTTCGTGGCAGGCTGCGCAACTCAACCCTTTATGCACCCCCCTGGGGATGCGATCATCGCTTGTTCCTGCTTCATGCCAAGCGTTGGGTGAGTGGCACTGGACACAATTGCGCGTTACCCCATCACTGGATACAGTCAGCAAAGTGTCGGCACCGTATAGCTTGATTGTTGACATTAATTCCACGGGATAGTTGGCTTTTTCTGCCCGATCGTAAAAACTGAGACCCGGGCTGTGGGTAGGAAAAAACCTTGCTGAATCCGAGTAGTGGTCTTCTGTTAATAACTCACTCATTGTATATCCGTCCGTATGAATCATGTGGCATGCCATACAGGGGATAGTATGCATTTCGCTTCTTTTTTTGTCTGTCAACTTCCAGGGACCGTCCATTGATACGGGTTTCACCAATTCTTCTATGGTGCCTTCGAAAAACATTCCATGACACCTTAGGCAATCGTAGTTTAATTGTTCCTTACTGTTGTGAACACTATCCAAAAATATACGTTCATACGTGGCTGAATGTCCTCCTGATTCCCACTTTGCATACTCTGAACCATGACATCTTTTACAATTGTTCATCACCTCCAACACCTGATACTCATTCATTCGAATATCTTCGGTGTTTGCCCCGCGAAAATGATTCACGACCATCATGGACTTTTCTTTCATGCTATGCAAGCCATTGCTTAACGCAGTGCCGTGACATTCCTTGCACGATAACTCCTGATGAGCCGAATTGGCAAAGGTGTGCACTGAACCCACTATTTCATGGCAAGAAGCACACGTTTGATCGGCAGGGGCTGAATTCCAATACCCGAAAAAGGACCCCAGTATAATTATTGTTACCAGGAAAGCGAAAAACAGTTCCCCGATAATTTTCTTTTGCTTATCCGATAGATTCATCCTGCATTATTTGAACCGATTTCCTTTTCGCCATTCCGAAGTAATGTATTCACCAATCCAAAATCCCAGGGCCATAATAGTCAGCACAGGATTAAAGCCCCCGTTAGTGACATGCAGGCTCCCGTCCGCTACAAACAGGTTGGGGGTGCCGTGGACCCTGCCGTATCTGTCACAGACCGATGTTTTGGGATCGTTACCCATTCTGCACGTTCCTGCCTGATGTTGGCCTCCCGACACAGGCCGGGGACCTCTCACTATACCTGTTTTCCATACGCTGGAGGCACCGGCTTCTATTAGCCACCGCTCAGCCATACCAGCCATAAATTCAGTACCCTCGGCATCTTTCATACTCAGGTTGCCGGATAACCTTCCCACCGGAATTCCCCAGTAATCCTTGATGCGGGGATCCACATCAATTCGTGCTTCGAACATGGGAATTTCCTGATAAGGTCCAATGACTTGTCCCACCCGTTTAAAGTTCGTACGTTGAAATTTTTTGTGTTCAGCTCCCCACGAAGGAGAATTGGGAGGCCTAATCCCGGTAAATAGGTAGGGCAATCTCAGGAACTCGTTGCACAATACGCCCCCTCCGATAATTCCGGGATTGTGGTGATTAAAATCACACACAGCAACTGAGGCGCCGGGTCCCCGGTCATCGTAAATGTCTTCGTCAAAGATTCCGTACGCACCGCAGTAAGCGTGGCCTTGCAAATTTCTGCCTACCCAATCATTCTCGTTGCCTATGCCGTTGGGGAAAAACGTTGATTTAGAATTTAGCAACAACCGCGCCGTTTCAGTTGCTGATGCTGAAACGATTACAATATCTGCCGTTTGAATTTGTCTTTTCTTCCTGTCATCAAAATAGCTAACACCGGTAATATTACCACTGTCATCAACAAGGATCTCGTTCACCACGGAATGTGTTCTCAGTTCACAGTTTTTTGTGTTCAATGCAACCGGTATGACGGTGTTGTGCGTTCCGCACTTTGCGTTTACGGGACAGGCAAAACCAACACATGTCCTTATCCTGTAGCATTGTGGACGTCCTCCGTACGGAATTGAGTTCCTTAACATAGGTATAGGAAAAGGGTGATATCCCAATCTGCGAGCAGCGCTTTCCAATATTTGGGCTTCTTTATTGTGCTCGAACGGGGGCATTGGTTGGGGTTTTTTCCTGGGAGGGGAGAAAGGATTTTGACTATCATCACCCGCCACCCCAATCTCCCATTCGGCTTTCTCATAATAGGGTTCGAGGTCTTCATACGTTATGGGCCAATCATCCAACGTTGATCCCTCCACGGTCCCGTAAACCGATTTCATCTTAAAGTCTTCCGGCATGAATCTCCAGCCCATTGCTCCATAGCTTACCGTTCCAGAGCCCACGCAAGCAGCGTTGTTGGCATAACCGCCTTCACTGGGCAGCAACACCACTTCTTCCCCGTTAGGCAAGACCCTGACCCTTCTGTGCCTTTCATTGTCCGGTCCATACGCATTGCCTAAAAGCGTTGTCCGTTGCGAGAAAATCTCGTCGTGATCGTGATCGTCATAGGTTGCCCATCCTCCTCGTTCGAACAATACCACCGACAAACCGGCAACGCTTAGCTCCTTGGCCACAACGCCTCCACCTGCTCCCGCTCCGACGATAACGGCATTCACGTGTTTATTTTTCATCCGATCAAACGTGTTTGTTTCTACCTTGAATAACCGGGTAATTCAGACCAATCATTCTATAACTTACGTATTTGCGATTTCCCCCGTGACGTGGGCTTCCGTAAAAGCCTGCCATGGTGTGATCTCGAATGAGCCTGAAAAAAGATCTGTCGTCCCCTCCATTCCAGATTCTTCCACCTTCATATCTACCGTGTATACTTGTTAGTTCATTGTGACTCCCGTTCTCAATTTTTTTTAAAAATTCAGTTTGATCATCCCACGGTAATTCATGAAATTTTTTGTGGTACAATTCCTGGCAAGTGATTGCCAATGAATACAATCCTTCCCGGTACTTGTTCTGGAACCGCGACAGATGAGTTACCAGTTGTTTGTCAATGAAATTGGTTACGCCCGCATCTTTTGCTCCCATCCATTCGTCGGTGGGGATGATTTGTTCTACTATAGCGTCAACCAATGACGCTTCCTCAGCTGTAAAGAAACGCCATGCCGGATTAAACGAGTTGCTGCATCGGGGCAATAACAACAAACTGCCTGAGCTTAGAGCGACAAGTTTAATAAATTTTCTCCTGGAAATAAATGTAGAGTTCATCGAGATAAAATTGAGTCCGGTATTAAATTATTAAAATTGCCTATATTGAACTTTCGCGTGTATTTGTTCTCAACACACGCAAAAGTTCAATTATGGATCAATGACAAGTCAGAGTATAGTGGATGATTTGTCGATACGACTATCGATAACGGTCGTATTTCTTTTCAATAAATACATCTTTCACTGCTTCCAGGTATTCAAATCCGTGGAGCATGTCGGGCAGTAGATAACTGCCTTCCACCCACTCGTTCCAGGCATTAATCGTGATCAACCTGGGTTGATCCGGGTGTTTGTCTGCATACTCTTTAGCTTTTGAAAGCAACGTGGCAAAACTTGTGGGCGTGTTGTTGTAATGTACCACATCCTTTATCCCCTTTGCCGGAAATCTTGGCGTGTCGTCCCAACCGATGGAAACGCATGGAAAAACCGGAATGTCTAATATCTCGTTCATCTGTTCCCGTATTTTTATCGAGTTTGATCCGTAGACAAGGTAATCTTCGACTCTTCCTCCCATGTTGTACATGGCCACGCTGTTGAACCCCATTACATCTGCATTTTTCTTAAACTGACCTGCTCTCTCTTCTGACATTAACGATCCCCCTCCTTGGTTCCACTGGATGTGAAGTCCCGGGAATCCGGCTTTTTTCACCTCATTCCGAAAATAGTCAAGTGCCTTGCGTGTCTCTTCTGCGCTTCCACCAAAGCTTTGCATCAGTTTTTCAACACTAAAAACAGAGAAAACGGGTTGACCATCAATTTTAAAATAATTGGGTTGTTTAAAATACTGGTTAATTACCCGATCAACAATGATTTTAAAATTTTTCCAGTCCACTTTGGCATCCCAAAGGATGGAATCGTCTTCCCCGTAGCGGTGATAGTTCCAGTAGTTGTGCTTTACATCGTGGTTAGCCCACATGATGTAAAACTGCATTTTACTGTTGTTCCTGGCTTTTAAAAATCCATCGTTCAACGCACTTTCCAGGTAGGGACCTTCTTCGTACCAATACCAGTCGTAAACGAATACATTTACGCCATGATCAACGGCAACATCAATCCAGCGTTCCACTACTTCCGGGTCGTTATCCAATTCGTATCCCCAGAGCGGCTGGCGAGGCTGGTAATGGCCTTCGTACCTGGGGTTACCTTTTTTTATCACTTCCCATTCACCGATGCCGTCAGCCCATAACTTTGCTCTTCCTAACGGATCGTCGTGACAGGATGGCCATATATAAGCGGCTACATAATATTCGTCGGATTTTGTTTCCTCTTTCTCCCGATTCTCTGCATACGAGAAGTTGGCCAGCAAAAGCCCGAAAATCATTACTAAAACTTTAATTCTATTCATCATATTGTTTTTATTAATTTATAATGTTCTTTATTTCACTTAAAAGAATTTTTGGAGTACATCCTCATCATAGATTCATATTAATTCCTGGGATCAAACAACTGCGGGAGCCAAACCTTGAAAAACGGGTAGTCCGTCATGGTATTGCCGGCCGATGCGTAGTCGCATAACTCTACCTCTATGGGTGCGGCACCTGTTTCGGTATACGCTTCGGGTAGAAATTTAGCTGAAAAAGTCATCCAGATATTTGAATCGGTACTACTTTTTGGTGTAACCTCGATGTTGCCATTCTTATCGGTAATAGGTGCAAGGATGGCCTCCAATCCGGGACCCTCGAGTCTATCGTCGCGCGTAAGTACTACCGGTCCTCTTGTAATTGCTTTGTACACGGGTTTTTCACCAATCGAGTGCACCTTGCCACGCATATCAAACGAGATAGAGAGCTTGTCGTTGTTGTTCCACTCTCTCGATATGTTCAAATATTCCCCCGATACTACTTCCCGGATAGGTTCACCGTTTACCCGAACAGTGCTCTTTTCACTCCACCCCGGTATGCGGACTGCCAGTGACAGATGCTCTGCCTTTTTCAATTTCACGGAGATGTCTATGTCACCTGAAACAGGGTAGCTGGTATGCTGTTCGATGATCAGCTGGTTTCCTTCCGGTGTTTTTAATTCATAAGTCCCCTCAATATAGAAATTTACCGATGCCCCGTTTTTAGACTCCATCACCGCGGTATGAGGAATGGTGAAGAGGCCGCGTGGCCCGCTCGCATTACAACAATTGAGCCCCATTCCGCATTGCTCCGACCCTCCGAGGCGTTGCCCTGATAAGGGTGTGTATTTAGCCCAATCTGATCCGTCGGGCCGCATTGCGCCTAACAAGGCGTTATAAAAGGCTATTTCAATGGCATCGGCGTACTTTGCCTCTCCGGTGAGACGCAATAATTGTTGGCTTAACTTAACCCAGGTTACTGTCACGCACGTTTCCTGAAAATGATTTATAGGAATTGCTTGTAAAGCTTTCCCCCCAAACCATGCCTCCATGGACGCTCCGGATCCTGCGATGTTTATCTCGGAATCGAGAATGCTTTGCCACGTTCTTTCGGCTGCCTGTTTGTATTCGGGCTTACCGGTCAGTCGGTATAGTTCGATTAATCCCTCGTAGCAAGACATCATTTCGTAAGCTTTTTGTCCTTGCTCCCATCCGTACCAGCTTTTTTCAGGTTTAGGAAATCGTTGTCCTACGGGAATAGCCGATTTGGAAATAAGACGGGGTCCATCTAATGTGCTGTCTTCCCATTGGCGAACGATCTCTTCAGCAAAATCCAGGTATTTTTTATTCCCTGTCCGTACGTACAATTGTGTGATCGGTTCCAGAACCGAGGAGGCAGCCATGCCGCGATGATTTCCTAATTTTACGATCGGGGCGTTTTTCTCGTTCAATTCCTTGATCAGAAAGTCAGCCTCTTTAGCCGCAGCATTCAATGACGCCTTATCTTTCGTGATATCGTAGTAGGAGATCAATCCCAACATCACATATTTTCTGCCCCAGATGTCCCAAGCCTTAAGCCTACTTTCCAGAGCATAATTACCGATATATCCCTCCCGGGTTTGAGTTGCAATCAGACCTTTCACTGCATCCGTCAGTTTCATCTTCAATTCGGGGGTCGGATTATACTTGTATGCCAGTGCTGCCGATGTGAACCATTTTCCCCAGAACTCACCTTGCCAACAGCTGTGTTCATCGTGACGGGTAAAGGGATCGATAAGCTTATGTATATCTTGCGCGAGTATTCTGTTGGTATAGGACGCTTGGAGCTTTTTCCCGACTTGTTCCCGGATCGTTACCGAAGAGGCCGGTGAATAACTGTCTCTGACTACAGGTTTTACTTGAGCGTAAAGTATTGAACTGATAAAGAATAAAGAAATAAAAAGAGAATACCTCATGATGCTAATTATTTTTTATTTTTTGTTTTTCTGGAATATTCCGAAGTTATTTTTTTGACAATTTTCAGGTAGCTTGCCTCCGGATCTCCTTTTGTAGGTACCAGGTATCCGCCCTCACCCAATTCGTTCCATGCGTAGAGGGTAATCAATCTTTCCCTTGTTGTTTGTTCAGGGTTTTGATCCATCCAGACTATGGCCGATCGTAAAAACTCCTCAAACTGTTCGGGTGTCCTGTCTAAAAAGTAATAGCCCACCGGGGCATTGTTGCCATCTGGTCCCTCCCAGGGACGCTTGTCCCATCCTACGGTTACTTCGGGGATATAAGGTGTTTTCGCTGATCCGTACCACTTTTTTTGGTGCGCTTCCACTAATTCTGAATAAGAGTGTTCCTCTGAACCAGCCCGGTAACCGGGTACAATATTGTAATGTGTACGATGCGTAAAACCATTGTTTTGTTTTTCGGGTGTTCCGCAACTGGCTATTGACAAGCCTTTGAAACCGTTTTGTTTTGCCACATTCTGCATTCGTGAAATACTTTCCTCGTCAATGCCAGAAGGATTGAAAATAACAACCAACGGTTTGCCGTCAACCGTTACGTATTGCGAATCCTTGAAATATTGCATCCAGTATCTGGCGGCGTTTTCCCAGTTATCGGCCCCTTTGATCTCCGCTCCATTGTGATTGGCTACCAGAAGACCGAACCGTAATCGATTCTTATTCCTCGCTTTCAAGTAATAATTCATGCTTACATGATGAGGTGCATTTTCTATTTCAGTAACGTTGATCGGGCCGTTTGTATCCCTCCAGTACCAGCAAAACAAGAAATAATCGAGTCCGTGATCTGCGGCCAGGTCAATTTGTTTTTCAACAATTTCCTGCGAATCGCCCCGCCATCCCCAAACAGGTTCTCTTTCCGAAAAATCTTCAGCCAACAAACGGGTCACCATCCGTGGGGCATTTTTTGCCCACGGTTGATTTGGGTCGTTTGCGTGGCGGTTGTGGCTCGACCAACCGTCGTAAAAATAAGCGCCTATCTTGATGCTTTTTTCAAACTGGTTATTTGAGGATTGCCTGGGATTGGAAGAACAACCTGCTAGGATGGCAGCCAAAATAAAAAGAAAAAATTCTGTACTACGATTCATCTTGTTTTTTATTTAGGTGAAATAATATCATTTTCCTGCATCACTTTCCCCCGACTACTTCTTTAATTGCTTTTAATTTTGCAGCCTCCGGATCTCCTTTTGTGGGAACCAGGTAACCTCCTTCGCCCAGTTCGTTCCACGCATAAATCAGGACAATACGTTCTTTTGGAGTTTTGGTCGGGTTATCGTCCATCCATTGGATGGCATCCGTTAGAAAATTTTTGAAAAGTTCCGGCGAACTGTCCGGGAAATACCACCCGGCCGGTTGGTTGCTCAACCCATTGGGCCCTTCCCACGGGCGTTTATCCCATCCTGAGTTAATTACCGGGATATAGGGTTGTTTCTCTGTTCCTTTCCATCTTGGTTTAGCCCGATCAATCAATTCTTGGTAACTGTGTTCCTCCGATCCATCAGCATACCCCGATGTCACGTTATAGTGGGTGCTATGGGTAAAACCCGATTTGGATCGGGCGGGTTCACCACAACCGGCAATAGATAAACCGTTTTTCAGGCCTTCCTCTTTAGCCACAACCTGCATAGCCTCCAGACTTTCATTATCGATAGCATTGTCTCCGGTGCCGAAAAGAACCAAGAGAGGCTTGCCATCTACGGTCATGTATTGCGGGTCATTAAAATATTTCGACCAGTAACGGGTTGCGTCTTTCCAGTTTTCTTTTCCCAAAATCTCGAATCCCCCGTGGTTGGCAATCAGTAGGCTATACTTGATGCGGTGCCGGTTTTTTGCTTTCATGAATAACTCCAAACTTGTGTGGTGATGGTCGTTTTCGATGGCTTTCACATTTATTGGTCCTTTATTGTCTTTCCAATACCAGCAGAAAAGAAAGAAATCAACGCCATTATCTGCTGCCAGATCAATCTGGCGTTCCATGATTTCCAATTCATCGTTCCGCCAGCCCCAAACGGGTTCCCGGTCGGAAAATTCTTCGACAAACCTCCTGGTTAAGTGCGTGGGAGCATTTTTTGCCCACGGTTCATTCGGGTCATCAGCAAAACGGTTTTTTCCTGACCAGCCGTCAAAATAATAAACTCCTATGGTTGCCGGCTTTTTGGTGAAGTTATCCGTTTGTAATAACACCGGTGCAGTGGCTTTAACCTGAATTGCCTGTGTTGTCTTTAGCGGGGTGAAAGCCGCGAGTGACATAACGCATCCTAACATGCCAAACAATAGAACATAATTTTGCTTTTTCATCTTATACGTACAATTAATGGATTATCTTTTTTTATCACTTCAAGAAAACGTTCCGGACAAATTTGTTTTTGCCAACAGCGTTCAAATCACTTACTTTTTCACCGTTTACCAGAAAGTTTTCAATATGTATGTTGCTGACCACATGTGAATCATCAAATCCGGAGAGATAAATATTGGAAGAACCGGTAGCGTTATATTCTATATCGCCGTAATAGATATTATCCCGGATAAAGAGGTCATAATTCTTGAAACCGCTGTTTTTATCTATCGCAAGGAGACCATCCTTTGATGCCTCATTAACCGGAGTATTCTTTCCATTATAGAAAATATTTTTAAATGTAATGTTATCGATATTGCCCCTAATCGTATCTCCCGAATAGAAGCTTTCGTATACACCCAGAACGATTATTTTTCCCCAAGCATTCCGGGCAATAGGGGTTGTTCCGATAATCAAACTGTCTTTTAGGGGTTCTTCAATGTAAATATTTTCATAATGGATATCTGTAACGTGTCCCCGGTCACAATTTTGAATATCCATAGCTACAGAAGTAAAATGAGGAATATAAATATTGGTGTATGAAATATTTTTTATCGTATCGGCGAATGTATCTGCCCCGATCTCCATAACCCTCCCCCAATCGTTCCAAAGGACACAATTTTCCACGTGAATATTTTCGATAATATTGTATGGTTCTATATATGCGCTTTTCGATCCCCTGATAACGATGTTGTCATCAAAAGAGCGGATAAAGGAATTTTTTATAGTTGCATCTTTGCAGTTCACCAGGTTTATTCCGTCTGAATTATACCTCCATAGCCCGATAAGCTTTACGTTATCGAATGTAATCGCATTACAGTTACTCAGGAGCGTCGACCAGATGTGAGGATCCCGGAGAATGATTCCATCAATATTTACGTTTGTTACGTTGTTCATCCGTATCATGTTGACAGCCTCATTTCTGGCAATCTTGCTGGCATCGAGAATTCCTCTACCCAGTATTTTTACATTCTGGGCATTTTCACTGTGAATAACGCCATAAACGATTGCTCCACCCTCAATGTAGACCGTTTCATCACTTTTGGGCTTGATCACACCCGCATCATGAATGCCTGGGCCGAAATAATGAACTTTTGGATCCTCTTTATCGATTTTATACGTTGAAATTGGGTTTGCGAAGACATGTAATGCCCGATGGTAGCCGTTGACCTCTACAGCAAACTGTAATGGTTTTGATATTTTAAACGTTATCGTATTGTTTTCAATTTTTGGATTGATCCCGAATTCTTTCGGTCGTATTTCTGCCGTCTCGATTTTTCTTTTTGGTATGATCTTTATCTCCACTTCTCCCTCAAAATCGAAATAGCTGAATGAGACGATTTCCGTCTGGTCAATCGGACGCTGATAACCTGGCCAGATTTGATTGATGGGAAACTTCGAGGCCCTGGCCTGATAAACAAATACTTGTTTGCCATTCACAAACATGTCAAAATCGTCAGACGCACTCTCCTCGAGGGGAGCGTCGTATAAGATGACTGTTGCCTTGTTCACCTTATTGCATGCGCAGCACACGATAATCGCCAATGTCCATAAAATGAACTTGATTCCTTTGTCTCTTTTTAAAAATTCCATAATTTAACTTTGTCGCATTACACCTGTTAGGAAAATTCATTCCTAACAGGAGATTGTTTCTTATTTTTCATGAATAGCTTCTTTGATTTGCTTCAGAAAACTGGCTTCAGGATCGGACTTTGTCGGTACAAGGTATCCACCTTCTCCCAGTTCGTTCCACGCATAAAGCAAAACCACTCTTTCCCGGGTAGTGAGGGTTGGGTTCTCTTTCATCCACTGAATGGAACTTCTCAGGTAGTTCTTAAATTGCTGGGGTGTCCCACCCGGGTAGTACCATCCCTCTTTTTGTCCCAAACCGTTAGGACCTTCCCAGGGACGGTTGTCCCAACCTACCGTTACGATCGGAATGTAGGGTTGTTGTTCAGTTCCAACCCAAGCATTCTGATTGGCTTCTATCAACTCGGCATAGGTGTGTTGTTGGGAGGTGCCATCGTGACGTGGCTTCACGTTGTAGTGTGTAGAGTAATTGAAGCCTTCTTTCTCCTTTGCTCCTCCTCCACATCCGGCAATAGCCAAGCCATCCTTAAAACCGAGTTCTTTTGCCACGGCTTGCATCTTGGCCAACTGCTCGTTGTTGATTGCATTGTCGCCGGTTCCAAAAATTACGACCAACGGTTTTCCGTCCACTTTCACATACTGCGGATCCTTAAAATATTGTGCCCAGTATCTTACCGCATCTGCCCAATTCTCGTTTCCGATAATCTCGGCTCCACCGTGATTAGCGATCAGGAGACTGTATTTCAGCCTTTTTTTGTTTTTTGCTTTCAGATAGAGCTCCAGACTGGTATGTTTTGAGTCTTTTTTTATGGCTTCTTCGTTTAGAGCTCCTTTGTTGTCTTTCCAATACCAACAGTAGAGAAAGAAATCTACGCCGTTATCGGCAGCCAGGTCTATCTGTTGCTCCATAATATCCATGGAGTCATCCCGCCAGCCCCAGATCGGCTCTCTTCCCGGGAACTCTTCAGTCATCCGCTTACTCAAATGTGTTGGAGCGTTTTTTGCCCACGGTTGGGCCGAATCCTCCGCATGACGATTCTTTCCTGCCCAGCCATCAAAGTAATATACACCCACGGTTGCTTCTTTCTCTTTCTTGGCTGCACAACTAAAAGCTCCAATGATAACCAGTAAAACAAGTGTAAATTTGAGGTAATGCATATGTCAGAATTATTTAATAAATTTCACATCAGTAAATGAAAAAGAAGAATCATCCTCCAGTGTCTTATCCAGGTATGGGCTGTACATTTTTGCCGATATGGTACCCTTTTCGGTATCGATATCCAACAAGCGTATGTAACCATCGTCCTTGCGTTGGTAATCCTGGAGTATCTGGTAGATATTGTTTCCCTGTGTCCCCTGATCAATTTTCCAGGCACTCCAAACCGTATGTCCACTAAGCACCAGCAGCACATTCTTGTTAGGCTTGATGTATTGCTCAAAAATATCAATCACTTTCATATCTCCGTAACCGGCATTGTTGGGAGCAATCCCGCCTCTTCCGGTAAGGTGATAGTGCGTAAGGATAATGGCATTATGATCGGGATGCTCTTTCAAGACTTTATCCATCCACTGAGCTGCTTCTTCGCGAGCACAGAATTCCAGTGTCACTACAATCCAATCCACATCACCTGCACGAAAAGTATAGTAAGAGTTATCGCTCTTGTTGTTTTCAAACCGCCCCTTTTGTAGAGGGAACCGATTGACCGGGAAAAAATAATTGAATTTTTGGGTGTTTCGTAAATTTACGTTTACGTCACCGGGTGCCGCACTCCCGCTGAATTCTCCTACTGCCCCTGTATCGTGATTCCCCAGTGCGATTGCATAAGGAACGTTGGCCCTGTCCAAAATACGCATACCTACGGAAGCTAGCTCCCATTGATCAAAATTATCAAAATTGACCAAATCGCCTACGTGCAGGGCTATTGGTGTTTTCATCGAATCTGCTTTGGCCGCGATCCACTCTATTTGCGAAAAGAATACTCCTCTCTTTCTTGTTACATTTTCCTGAGTGTCGGGAATGACGGGTATTGTAAATTTTTGAGCTGAAACAATACCGCAAGTCAACATCAGAATTCCATACAGGAAGAAAACCTTATTTTTTAACGTTCTATTCATATTATTCGTATTTAAAAATTTGTCATCTCTATTTTTTGGACCTATCGTCCGCTACTCTTTTAATTGCTTTTAAAAACTCACCGTTCGGATCCCCTTTCGTGGGCATCAAATACCCTCCTTCACCGTTCTCGTTCCACGCATAGAGGAGTACTATCCGCTCTTTCGTTGTTTTTGTGGGGTTTTCATCCATCCACGAGATCGCATCCCTCACGAAGTTCTCAACCTGCTCCGGAGTGCGGTCGGGATAATACCATCCTTCGCCTCCTCCTCTACCATCGGGACCTTCCCAGGGCCTTTTATCCCATCCGACAGTGATTTCCGGAATATAGGGCATCTCTTCTGTTCCGATCCAGTTTTTCTTGTGTGCCTCCACCAGTTCACTGTACGCGTGT
>JALHIE010000245.1:537-1410 GCA_022840285.1 Porphyromonadaceae bacterium | reverse complement strand
GGGCGGACAGGGATTCCGACGCCGCATGACCGTACGCGACAACCAGGGCGCGCCGCGCCGCAACCGGGTGGGGGGACGATGATGAAGGTTCTGGGACTGATATTCGTGGCCGCCGTGGCCGGGGTGATCGGGTGGCTGTTGCTGCGCGGGCTGCTGGCCGCCGCCGGGTGCGTGCTGCGCCTGGTGCTGGGCCTGCTGCTGCTGGCCCTGCTGGGGGCCACGTGGACCATGGTGTCCTTCCTGTTCACCGGCGGGGCGGGCTGGTAGGCGCACGCGGCCGCCGTCCCTTTGGGCGCGCGGAAGGGCGTTGGAGGCGGGAGGAGCGGCTATTCCTCTGGCGGCAGCCCGGCGATCCAGCCTTCCACGTCCAGTTGCGCGGCGGTGACGCCGTGAGGAAGAGTGGAGGGTTCCGGCAGCCCGTAGCCGGGCCGCAGGGCGGAGCCTGCGGCCAGCACGGCGCACAGCAGGGCATCCAGCAGGTCCGCTTCCGCGTCGTCCAGCATGCGGGCCGCGTGGTCCGCGTTCCAGCGAATGGACAGAGGCGGCAGGCCGGTGGAATTCGCCGGTCCGTCAAGTTCCGCAAGACCATGCAGCAGCGCCGCGCGCATCTCGCGCCGGGCGGCCCGGTTCGTGGCCTCGCCGCCCTTGTACGGGGCGCGCCCGATCAACCGGCGGGCCAGCCAGCCGGGGTAGGTTTCCAGCGCCACGCGGTCCGCGCCGGGCAGGGGGCGCCACAGGGGACGCAGGACGGGCACGTGCACCGCGTGCGCGGCAAGACGGGGGGCCACGGCGTGGAACATCAGGGCCACGGGCGGGCGCACCGTGTTCATGGGGCTGGCGGCCCCGGCGCGGCGGCAGCAGGCCCGGTACAGG
>JALHIE010000245.1:0-524 GCA_022840285.1 Porphyromonadaceae bacterium | reverse complement strand
GCACAGGGCCGCGTATCCGGCCCAGTCGCGCGGCCAGCCCAACTGTTCCACCAGTTCCAGCGGCTGGGCCAGCGCGGCGTCGATGCCCAGCACCCAGCCAGCGTCGGGCGGATCATCGCCCCCCGCCAACCCCGCGTCCAACAGCCCGGCAAACAGCCGGTCCAGATCGTCCAGCGCGTGCAGTTCGCGCAGTTCGCGCAATGTGAGCACGAACGGCGCGTCCGGCATGTGGTTGCCCGGCGCGAGGTCGCACACGGCCAACGTCAGCGGCTTGCGCGGGCCGGGCGTGGCCGTGACGTCGAGCCCCAGCACCCGCACGGGCAGGGCGCGGGCGGGCGAGGGGGCGGCGGGTGGAATGTGATGGTCGCGGGGCCGCCGTGCGTTACATGCTGAAGAATTCCAGTTCCGGCGC
This sequence comes from Porphyromonadaceae bacterium, assembly GCA_022840285.1. Classification (GTDB taxonomy): domain Bacteria; phylum Bacteroidota; class Bacteroidia; order Bacteroidales; family Dysgonomonadaceae; genus Petrimonas. The sequence goes on along the minus strand of JALHIE010000245.1, from coordinate 112 downwards.
GGCGGGTATTTCGCCCGCCTCGGCCAGCCGGTGGTAGAACAGGCGCAGCCCTTCCATTTCCGGAAAGCCCATGTGGAAGACCAGGCCGTGGTAGTACTGGCGCAGTTCGTCG
>JALHIE010000101.1 GCA_022840285.1 Porphyromonadaceae bacterium | reverse complement strand
GAAGACTCTTCTTTAACCCTTTTTATGTACATTGCATATTGCCAATTTCTGTACATTCAATCTTGCCGAAAATTGTACATGCGAAGTTACTGATTACAGTAAATGACTGTAACAGAATAAAATCTTGGACATTCATATAAAAAAAAGAAAAACAGACTGTTTTTTTCTCTTTTCTAAACAAGTAACTGATTCAAAATAATATTTAGCAGTTCTTTTGCGCTTTCCTTGCTTAATTGTATAGACTGACTGACTTTGCCCTTAAGTTGTCGGTTAGTCGATCCATATGTGTCAATTTGTAGAATCTTATTCCCCTTAGAATCAGTAAAAATTGTATATGCGCCTTCAACCTCATCATGTGCACTATTTCTCTGTTTCTCAATTTTCTCTAATTTCTTAATTAATGCCATAATTATTTCTCCTATTAATTTATGATCAAATGGGTGGGCGTTTGCGGAAGTGACGGAATAGAACTGAAAAAACCGAATGGTCACTGCCGAGATCAAAGTATTTTAGTTTGCTAAATTATAAAAAAAGCAGACAAAAAACGGCTTTTGTCACTAAAAAACACTAAACATCCAGGATCAGTTTTACTCCGCCATTTTAGCAAATGCGGTATTGTTGTCAAAAGTGTTGTATCCTTAATTGCAAGAATTGCTACACTTCTGAATGCAGCCTACGACATGGTTTAAGTAAATTTAATTAGCAAATACAACTAAGTATCATTTATTAAGGGTCAAAAAGATAAGGGTATGTCAAAATTAAGTAATTGACACCTCCTCTTTTTTATATTGAAGGCTATGGCAAAGAAGGCAAAGTTCATGGTGACCTTGTCGAGTCCGAAGTGGCGGAATCGATTGTATACCCTGTTTTACTTCATTTTGTCCGAATACGGCTTCTGTTTCTATGGGACGTTTGAGCGATGCTCAAGTCCCTCTTCAGCGGTCAGTTTCTCACGGGCTTTACGTTTATATTCCAAAAGTCTGTGGTTAACTTCGATTGTGCGATTCCCATTAGCCTTGAGGCATCCACTGTGGAGTGGGTATCCTTCGCACCGCTGCACCCGGTATCGGACATTCTGGTACCCATTAAAGCTAGGGTAGGGATCGAACGCCGAGCACCAACTGTATAAATGTTTCATAAGAACATTTCTTTCCCCCATATTGCCAAACTGATGTTAGCAGATGTTTTTCTATGTCCAATAGTTTTCCCCCGATTCCTTTTTTATATGTGAATATACAACTCTGTCTAAATAGTTAATTGCTTCGTTTATGTTTTTAAAATGTCTTTCAACGTCATTAAATGTAATTGTTGGAGCTCCTTGATGAGCTATGGATTCTCTTAAACTTAAAAATGATTCAATTGCAGTTGAGATGTTTTTTTTTGCCTTACGATGTAATTCATTTATAATATCCTTTATACCTAGTCGATTATATAGTATTTTCAAATTCTTAATTGAAGGATATTTGTTTGTTCCTATGATATTTGAAGGGTGAACTTGTGTTGAGAAAGCAATTGTGTCATCAAGAAGTTGATAAAATGAATTGTCTATTGCAATATTTTTTAGTAACACTTTCTCGTCAGAGCTATTGTAATAAGTTCGATAGTGATTCACTTGTTTGTCAAGCAACACTTTTGTCCGAATATTTTTAGGTATTTGTTGTAAGGTTGCACCATTTATCCGATAGCTGTAAATTAAGTCTTCAATTAAATTTTTGGTATAATCTTCAATACGAGCAGAAAGTAGAAAAATACAAGATTGATTTATTAATTGCTTATGGTCATAAGTTAGCGGTGATGATTTATAAGAAATCTTCTTAGCTAGTTTTAGTAATTTATTAGATTCTGTTTCAAAATCTCTTCGTGCTCTACTTTTTGAGTATGACATAACTAAAATATTGTTTGAAGAAATTCAGTGTAATCCGTAATGCGTTTGGTTATTACATTTTTGTCTGTTGTTGCTTTTGTAATGGTATTGTAAAAGTCAACGTTTTGTAAAAGAAGTTCAAGTTTATTAATTACTTCTGTTTTATTTATGGCTTTTATTTGCTGTAATGTTGGGTTAACAGTATTCATTGATAACATTTGAGCTTCATACAAAGCAGTGTTAGCTTTAAGTCTTTTTCGATTTTCGTCAAATGTTTTAAACGCAAAGTCGCCATATAAAAGATGACACTTATTCAAGTTAGAAGTAAAATTGTTTGCCAAATCTTTGACTTGATTTTCTGGCATAAAACGGTTGTCCTCTGCGTATTTATTTAAAAAAACAGACATCGGCTTTACATATTCAGCGTATCTTTCTACTAAAGTGAAATATCTTAGAATAAGTTCGTCCCCTTTCATTCTATTGTCATTGCCTGTAGAAGTTAATTTCTTAAAAATTGAAGATTTTGCTAATTCTTCAATTTTAGTCATAAGAGTTCCATTGTAGATTCCGTGTCTTAATTCTTGTGGATTTAGTCTCACAGAGCCGGTATTCAAACGTTCAAAAACATCAAATTTAATTTGAGGATGTGTCTCTTTTAAAATAGCTATACACCGAATAGTCCTGTTAATAATATGTCTTTGAAATCTTGGGTCTAATTCACTAAATGTTAATCCGTCTAATTCGGGGTAAGTTGATAAGCCTGTTAATGGGAATCCATTATTTAGGAATAAACTTATACTTGTCAATCTTTGATTTCCGTCAATAACGGAAAGCGTTTCATCACCATTTTGACTTAAATAAATTACTGGAATAGGGCATTGAATAATTAAAGATTCAATAAGTCTTGATGCTTGTGTTCTATTCCATACATAGCCTCTTTGAAAATTAGGTATTACTATATGTTCGTTATTAATATAGTCGTTAATTGTAGAAACAGTAAAGTCGTAAGTTTCAGTAATTAGCTTTCTTTTTTCTGCAGGAATATTCAAAACCTCAACTTCAAATTCGTTGTTATCAGGAAAAATTCTATTTGCTAAAAGTGTTGATTTATTGTTCATAGTGTAGTTGCTTTTAAATATTAGTCAACGTGTTTTTCACCCAATCAATATCCTTCTCCCCTAAATGCTAAATTTATAACATTCGTATATCTTCATGCGCAATTGGGATTATTTACGAAGGTTTGTAGAATCTGGATAAATAATGGTGAAAAAAAGTGTGTTGCATAGGTATGCAGTATTTTAATTGCAAATATAACAATTATTTGGATAAAACAACGGTATTGTTTAAAAGTTATGAGTTTTCTTCCATGAGTATATTTTATTGATGTGTTTGTTGATGACAGTTCTTTCATGCTGAAAAAGCTCACCCATTTGTGCCCGCGTAAGCTAAACCGTCTCATCTTCCAGGCGTACTTCAAGTTTTGCCGTTTCATCCGGTTGATAAAGTATTATTTCTCCGTGTTGTTCCATATTCTGGATAAAGTATTCGTCGATTCTCACAACTTTGGTGTATACTCCTATTGTTGTCTCTTCATCAAGTTCTCGATGTTTTCCAATTGGGATACAGCTTGTTGGGTAATATTCAATTCAATGTCAATTACTTCTTGTTTAATGCCCTTGATTTCCCTGAATAGCTTTGCATTTTTACCTTGATGGACACTCTTTTTGTAAGTACCCCAGCAAGTACCTCTTGATTATTCCGGAGTATATGCACTCACAGATTTGATCTGATTATTCATGTCTACAACTGCGGGAGCTCCAGTAAATTGTTAGAGTATTATTAGAGTGCCAATAGGTATTATTAGAGCATTATTAGATTTTCACTGGAGATTCGCCAGTTTCCTCCTTTTCCCAGTAATTAAGCAAGAGCTTCTTCTGGTTTTTATCATTCCCCGGCTTCTGGTAATAAGGCATCTTGCCTACAACATCGATGAGCCACTTCCCCGGGTTCACCCTCTGCGCCTTGTATGAGGTCAACAAGGAGCTGTAAACAGGAGCAGATTATGGCCGTGTTCCCGGCTATCTCGTGGTTTTCACAGAACATGAGTTCTTTCGAGACAGGGCAATGGGTCGGATGGCATTTTCAGCCAGGTTGTTGTCGAGTTTCAGTCTTCCATCCAGCAGGTAATTTTTCATGCCGCATGTTGAACTAAACCCGTATTCACGGGTATCTTTTAACAAAAGTACCTGATTCTTTATATATTCGATGATTTTTCACCACAAAAAATGTCCGATTATGAGAAAGAAATCAGGTTTTACTTTTGTCGAGCAGGCCATTGTGCTTGTTCCCGAGTTTAAGATGGTTGTCCACAAACTGGAACAACAGGTCACGTTACGGGGGCAGAGTCGGAGTACCTTACAAAACTACATCCGCCGGATTGCCCTTTTTGTCATTCATTTTGGCAAGCTTCCCGAGAAGATTGATCCCGAAGAGATCAATGAATACCTGGCTGCGTTGGCGCGTGATCCCCGATCGCCCTTGCGAAGCAGTTTTAAGCATATGGTGTACGGGCTGCGCTATTACTATTGCTTGTCGGGTATGAACCGTGAAGCCATCGCTCTGCCATCACTTAAAAAAGATTCGAAGCTGCCGGTGATACTGAACCGGCGAGAGCTGAAAGAGTTGTTTGCGGCACCCACGCTGCTCAAACAACGGATAGTGCTCACATTGATTTATTCTGCCGGATTGAGAGGCCAGGAGGTGATTAACCTGAAGATCTCCGATATCGACTTTGAGCGCAAAACCATTCATATCCGCCAGAGCAAGTACAAGAAAGATCGTGTTGTTCCATTGGCTGACAGCATGGCTATTGGTCTAAAAAAGTACCTCAAAGCCGAAAACCCGCATGTCTAGTTGTTCAACGGAAAAGAACCTGACGGTCGATACAGCGTGCGCGGGCTCTCCCGGGTGATGCGTGAGAACCTCAAAAAGACATCCCATCACAAAAGAGGCAAACCTTCATTCACTGCGGCACTCGTATGCCACTCACCTGCTTGAACAGGGACTGAACATCGTTACCCTGAAAGAGCTGCTCGGCCATGCCGATATCACCACCACCATGATTTACCTTCACGTAGCTCAATGTCCACTCATTAAAACACACAGTCCACTCGATTCCCTGTACAACTTCACCACAAAATGAGAACAAGGTTTGAACTGCCCGATGTGGTTCGTCGGTTTGCTCCTTCGCTGCAGGACCGTGGAACGCTTACTCCGCTTCAAGAAAAGGTGTTTGCTAATGTAGAACCGCCGCTCTTGGCGGACATGAGGAGGCGTGTGACAACTGCGGCACGATTCGTTATAGCTATAACAGTTGTGGCGACAGGGGCGACAGGCATTGTCCAAAATGCCAGGCAGCCAGACAAGCCTTCCGGATTGACGGGCTGGTGCAAGGCACTCTGCCCGTGAGGCATTATCATGTCGTTTTCACTGTGCCCGACCATTTAAATGTCCTTTGCCTGCATAATGGAAGGATGTTCTACAACCTGCTATTTTCGGCCGTATGGCACACCCTGAACAGTTTTGGATACTCGCACCATGGTGTCGGGACCGGAGCTATAGCCGTGCTCCATACTTGGGGACAGAACCTCTCACTACATCCGCATATCCATTGTCTCGTTCCGGCTGTCGGCTACTCCCTGGATGGCCGATGGAAAAACATCGGTCATGGGAGGAAGTTCTTTTATCCTGTTCATCAGATGAGCAGTGCGTTTAAATCTAAGTTCCTGGACAGCCTCAAAAGAGCTTTGCGCGAACTGTATATATTAATCATTGTTGTCCGGTAAAACCGGTAAATTAAATTTTTGACACCAATTCAGTGGCTTTGCGCACTGTTTTTCGTGAGTTTCTAAAAGCAAGCCCCCTC
>JALHIE010000244.1 GCA_022840285.1 Porphyromonadaceae bacterium | reverse complement strand
GTCTTCGTCGAGCTGTTCCATCAACACCATCTCGGCAGTAGGAGCCAGCTGTTCTTTCCCCAGTAAAAGATAGAAAAGGGCGAAGTAATTCTTGTCGATCGAGACATCGTCAAACAGTATCTCCAAGTCAAATTGCAGGTAGGAGCCGCGAAACCACTTCTCTGCCTCGAGTAAAAAATAGACATTGCCGGCACAGAGCAGGATATATTTTGGGCGTTGATAGGTGGGCAACAGAAATAACTCGCTCACCGCTTTGTTAATCACCATGGGGGAAATACTGATTCCCTCGGGTACGGTGAAAATATCCGCCCATTGCGATCGGTGATACTTTTGCGTTGTGCTTTTCAGATCTTCACCATTTTCTGTCACGTTGTAGCTCTGGTCGAACAGCCCGTCGGGCTCCTCTTCATCTTTGGTTTTGATCATGGCATGCATCTCCATCACCATCAGGTGGGGCTGTTCACCGCGATAGAGGATATGACGTACCGGCAAAACTGCTTTTTCGCTTAGTGGAAACAGATCATCATAATTCGTCTGTTCGGCATCATAACCCAACACATTGAGCACCCTTGTATGAAAGCGATGCGACAGATTGATCTTATCTTTCGTGCGCAGGTGGTTTTCGACAAAAGTTTGTTTGAGCTTGAAATAGTCGGGCTTCAACCGGTTGACCTGCTGATTGAACTCCCTGATAGCCTCGCTGCCCCAAACATTATTTATTGGTACTGCTTGTAAATTTTTACCTCCGAATCCGCCTAACACATGCTCTCCCGTATACAGCAAAATCCCTTTTTTAAATTTATGGCCTGCCAATTGGGCTAACTTCTTCAATCCTTTAAAGTCATCTGGTTTCAAGGAGGTTTTTGATTTTATTTCGATTCCATAGATCATCTTTTTTTGATCTTCGATCACCAAGTCCACCTCTGCACCTTTGTGCATGCTAAAATGCATTAATTTTAACGGGTCATTGAACCAACTGATCTGTTTCAGTATCTCCATGGCTACAAAATTTTCTACAAAATGTCCTGCCTGTGTTCGGTCTTGCAACAGGTCTTCGCCACTATTCTCCAGCTGACACAAGAGTCCGGTATCGTTTAAAAATATTTTTGGCGATTTCACAAATTGCCCTTCGGCATTAGGAGTCCATGCAGGGATTTTTACAATCATAAAAACTTGTTCCAACAATGCCATATAGCGTTGAAAAGAACTGTTTTTTATTCCTGTCAACCGGGCAATATCAGACATGTTGATCGTGCTTCCTACCCTCACACTCAGCAGGTTTAAGATTTTTGGCATGTATATGAGACCATCAATATTGGCCAGGTCTCGGATATCTTTTTGCAGGATAGATTCCAAATAGGCCTGCAACCATTTTGCTCTTCGGCTTTCCGAGACACGGTTCACAACTTCGGGATATCCCCCCCGTCTTATTAGTTCAATGATTTCCTCCCAACGAGTAGGAATAGATTCAAAGTTATTTTCATCGTTGATTAAGTTATCCAGAAATACACTTTTTCTTCCATTTATTTCATCAACCGAAAATGGCCAAAGGTGGTGTGTTTCGATTCTTCCGGCCAATGA
>JALHIE010000243.1 GCA_022840285.1 Porphyromonadaceae bacterium | reverse complement strand
TGACTCTTACTCACCACTTGATGTTCCGGTTGTCCATAGGGCAACACTTTATGGTTGTGCCCTGATTGGGGGTACGGCCGTGCAATTCCTTGCCAGGCAGTACGGGGTCAAAGAGCGAAGGTCCCGCTCTGTCAACGACCTGGATTTTATCACATCGGTATCAAACCCTCACATAGGGCATTTCAATGATTGGCTGGTCGGGAACCACTTCAGGGAAATCAAGGCAGGCGCTTCCGAATACATGTGGAATTATGAAAACCCCGATGCCGGCGTGGAAGTGGACGTGCTGATCTCTCATGATCCCCAATTGCCAGGACAGATCATCAAGGTAGCCAGCATCCTGGTCTGGCACCCGGTCAACCTGTTCGTATCCAAAGTGCAGCGGATGACCACCTTCAACACCAGGGCAGACACCGACAAGGCAGACCTGAATACACTCTACGACATCCTGGAGCAACGCAACGAACTCCCCCTGCTGGAAGCCGCCTTGTCCCATCTTGACCTTTCCGATGCAGAAATAGCACAGGTGAATGAGTGGATAAAGGAATGATTTGAATTATCTGCAGCACTACGTCGTGTTTTGACGTAGTGCTCCCTTATTTTTGAATCAAAACCCAATCCATTAAACACCTGCCTGTTATGTTGATGATTATATTGATACTGGGATGCCTGGTTGACGGCATTGCCATGCTGTTTGAAAAACCAAAATTTCACAGCTAAACGAGCGTCAAAATGCCCTCAAAAATTGTCCTGAAAGTGAAAAATCAGCAGGACAATATTCCCTGTGTTTACCGAATTCAAACCCAAGCCGACCGAATTCAAAGTCAGTACATAACTGCATCTAGTCAGTTTTAATTATCACAAATCAATTGATTATATTTGCTATTATATTTGCTAAACAACCAAAATTTCACCCCAATCATAAATGCATTATCACTAAACTTTTTGTCCTAATTAAATGAATATTAACTCCGACATCAATATATTAGGCGGCCTGACTGATTGGAATCTGATAAAGGTTTTTCTGATAGAAGATAATGACTCCATCAACGAGAAAGGTGGAGTCCATACGTTCACAGCTATTAAAACTGACAAGTCGGTGAAACGCTTTGAAAAGGCCATTAGAACTACATTGCTAAGTAACAAAAGATCGGACTTAGAAATAATTATCAGACGAGCCATAAAAATAAGCGCTACTAATACCGATACACTTTTATTGCTGTTCTGGAATGCATCATCCAATAACGAATTACTGTTTCACCTCAACGATAAAGTTTTTTTTCCGGCATTTTATAGTGGCAGGGCCTCCATAAAAAGTAATGAAGTTGAGGCTTGTCTCAATGAACTTAAACAAACAGAAGATGAGTTGAAAAAATGGTCAGATATAACAGTTACAACCACAGCATCCAAATATCTTACTCTTTTGAAGAAGTTCGGGTTGATGGAAGGTTCGGTTAATAAA
>JALHIE010000100.1:7459-25314 GCA_022840285.1 Porphyromonadaceae bacterium | reverse complement strand
GCTAAACCGGAAAATCAACGCTATCTCGGGATTTTCCTCTTCCGCTTATATTCTACATGTGAAAATTGATTACTCCAAAAAGTTACTGATTAAGCGCGATAAGAACATTGGTGAAGTGGCAGAAGCATGTGGTTTCCTGGATGTGGCTTATTTTTCCCGAATATTCAAGAAAATAACAGGAGTTACCCCAACAGCCTATCGAAATCTTCCTCAATAACTTTTGTTTTTTTTGATGATGTTAACCTGTTGTTATTTAGTTTATTGTGTTTTTTGCTACGTCGGTGTAGTACAAATCCAAAGAAGTTAATGTTCAAAATGTCCAAATTTTTGTCGGAATTGTCCTAATTTTTTCTCAATTCCACCCTTAATTTTATCCGCGATAAGTCAGCAAATTGCACGGCTCGAATCCTTATCGCAAATAAATTCTATTGTTTTTATTATTAAAATTAATGCACGATGAAAACTTTAAAATCTGTCTTGGAACAAGACTACAGTAAAAAAACAAAAAATGAACTGATTGAAATGCTTTCGGGGCTGGAAGATGTATTATCCCCCTCGGTGTACGAACTGATTAGCGGGATCGATCCTTCGGAATTACAGGGCCTTACGAAAAAGGAAATTATAGACATCATCGACAATTTTAAAACCGGATACGACCAGAAATGGGAGAGCTCAGTCGCCAGAGCCTCATCCGATGCGTTAAAATTAATCTTTGGGCAAATGGCTGAAGACGATAAGATTTTTATTACCTCAGATGCTGCCAGCGCAGATTTTGCCGCGGAGTTGGGGAGTATGAAGTGGGATTTGAAACGGACACATCCGGTATCAAGAAACTTAGAATGGCGGAGTTCAAGTACAAGAAAAATGTTCCTAACCCCGAATATGATCCTGCAAATCCGGGCACTACCCCTCCAACCATTCAGCAGGATTCGGAAATAAATGTACCTTTTATCGCCCTGCTCAATGTGCCGAGCTTCCGGATTGAGTCGTGTGAGGTAGATTTTAACGTTAAGCTCAACTCCACCTACACGAAAAACGTAAGCAGTGAATTTGGTATCAATGCGGGGGCTTCAGGTGGTTGGGGACCGGTAAAGTTTAAAGTGGATGTTTCCTACAAAAGATCGTCAAGTACCGGCATTAAGGTGGAAAAAGAGTATTCCTTAGGCGTTAAGGTCAGGGCTACCAACGATGAAATGCCGGCCGGTCTGGAAAAAGTGTTGGGTTTATTGGGTTCAACAAACTAAGACCATGATCAAACTTTCAGATTACCTGGATTATCTCTACAGCGAGATAATCCAGGCTCGTAAAAAAGCAGATGAGAAGTCGGTTCTGGTGGCCAAAGAGTACGCCAACCACGAATACTTGAAATTTTTTAAAGCTCCCAGGTTTGCGTTTCCGGCTATAAAGATGGATATACCGTTGAAGGTTAGTGATATAAGTGCTCAGTCGAAATACAACTTTAAGCTCGATGACGAGAAATTCCTGAATGATTTGAACGAACGAATTGAGGTGGTAAACAAAGAAAAACACCTAAACATTTCTCCTGTTACGAGAGAACAGATACAAAATCAGGAGTTTAAACAACTTTTTAAAACGCTCGAGAAAAAAGATCAAAAACTGGTAAGAAACATTGGCGACGAAGTGAAAAAACTGGATGTTTCTTCACAAATCAAATCGTTGAACATCGGAGTTTTCAGACCTCAGGATACCACCGTTGAAGCGGAAAGTTTGGAAATGAAAAGGGTATTGTCAGAAGCTATTACCAACAGTTACTCTTTGGTATCTACCAAGTTGAACGATATTTACATCGACCCGAACACGACGGGGGCGGAGGACAAAGACAAGTTGTTCATTAATCTTCACATTGAGATGGAAGAGGAGGGATTACGGATTAAAACGTTTACGGATAAAAATGGCCAAACGATCGAAGAAATCATTTTTGAATAGATGAAAGAGTTTATCCATAACAAAGTCAGGGTTATAGACGATCTTTTTGTGGAGTTTAATCGGGTTCAGAAGTTATTTACCGGAAAGTCATTTGATTTTGAACATCGGTTTAACACTTTCCTGACAAAATTATCGGATTATTTTGAAAACAGAGGCGAAAGTTCCAAAGAGTCAGAAGTTCTCAGGATACGGAATATGCTCCAAACGGTAAAAAGAGGTTTTGATCCGTCCAAAATGGAAAAGATAAGTTCCGGAAAAGGGGAGCTGTTGTGGGGGTTTTCTTACAACGGGATTGAGAGTCTTGGACTATTGTTGCAGGAGGTCTATAAAAGAGAAATGTCTAAACTCGAAGAAGGAGAAGAGATTCTCTCCAACTTAATTCTAAACCTTTATCAGCAAGGGGTTTTAACGGATGCGAAACTGAAAGACCTCGATGCGATTCCCAAGATTGAGGTTTTTTGGAATTATCTTCTCACACAAAACGGTTCTATTTCCGTTATAAATAAGAAATTACTCACGAATTTAATACCGGAAGATATTTTTTTACTCATCGAAAAAGTTGTTTACAAAATCACCACTCAATAAGACAAAATTATGGCAAAAAACAGGTACATTGTTTTGCTGGACAATCAGAACGAAAAATCGATCAGAGACGTAGAGAAAGGTTTCTCCGTGAGCGTTACATCATCGGAGTATTTATCTAAAGAGAACCGCTCGTTTAACATTATCGATAATAACCATGCCGTTCTTTACAAAAACCTGGGGGTGGTAGTGGTTGATGATGTGGATGAGGAACAGTTGACCCGATCGATCGCCGATAGTAGAAGTCCCGTTATATATTTCGAAAAGGAGAAGGAGTTCTTTCCTGCCAATGAAATTTCCCTTATTAACGATTTGAAAACAAACGTTGATCAGTTGAAAAACAAAATTAGCGAACTGGAGAACTACATCCGCAACAAACCGATACCAAAGCCGGCTGTAACGGAGTTGGAGTGGGGATTGAAAGCTATCGGGATAGGAGAGACCCAATTCTCAGGCAAGGGAATAGATGTTTGCATACTAGATACAGGCTTTGATGTTTCGCATCCTGATTTTACAGACAGGGTTATCGACGGAAAATCTTTTATCGAAGACGAGGAGTGGAATAAGGATCCTAACGGACACGGAACGCATTGTGCCGGCATTGCTTGCGGAAATGTAAGAAACGATACCGGCAAACGTTACGGGATTGCAAAAGACAGCAACCTGAAAATCGGGAAAGTATTAGCCAACAACGGAAAGGGAACAACCAGCAGCATTATTGATGCGATTGACTGGGCGATTACCAAAAAATATCGGATAATCTCCCTCTCCCTGGCTTCCCCCGTAAAATTGAATGAAAAACCATCAGCCCTTTTCGAAACCGTAGGAAACAGAGCCCTGGATAGCAATTGCCTGATTATAGCAGCTGCAGGCAACGAAAGTAAAAGACCCGCGTTGCCACTGCCGGTATCTGCACCGGCAAACTCTCTCTCCATCATGGCTGTCGCAGCTATCGACAATCAGATGAGGATTGCCCGGTTCTCCAATGCCGGAATCAATGCTGCTACGGGAGGCAATATTAATGTCTGCGCACCCGGTGTGGATGTGCTGAGTTCTTATCCGAAAAAAAGCGCAAATTCCGGAAATTATCTCTTATTAAGCGGAACGAGCATGGCTACCCCGCACGTTTCGGGGTTAGCAGCCCTTTACATGGAGCAGTTCCCCGATTTGAATGCCCGGGAGATCTGGGAGTTACTCGAAAGCAGAGCAAAACCGATTGAAAATCTTAAATACAGGGATATCGGGAAAGGGTTAATTCAGGTTATCCAACGATAAGAAGATGAAAACGTACTTTGGAGTCATACGGGACGGTTGGTCGTTTAAGGACGTAAAAACGAAATTAACAAACTTAGGCATAAAAATAGGTAAGTATTACCCGAAGTTGAAGGTTGTGAAATTCGAAACCGATAAAGAGATTTTCCAGATCGACTTTGATTTTTTTATTGCGGTAGAAGAAGAAAAAGAAGATTTCATTATTCAATAGTTTTCTGTTTCCACGAAAAATGAAGCTCCGATTCATATCGGAGCTTTTTTAATGATCTGATATATAGATGAATATGGAATTATCGAAGAAGCTTGTCACCGCAGGTAAACAATCGTTTAATCCGGCCTTTATTCAGGTTTTTAGCTCCTATTTAGTTGTTTACAAATCAGTTATCGGGAGCCTAATGTACGTGGAATACAAATGGGTAAAATGTTAATGCTTACTGAGTCCAAAATTTTGTGTAAATAATCCTAACGTTTTTTGTTACGTCGAATTATTTTTGTACGTGAATGGATGCATTGTCAATAAAAGGGCCGTCGATGTATCTCTTTAAAGAAATAATGTTTAACATGCGCGATATTCTGTTGTCGGATACTTTTCAAGCCCTTTTATTATTCTTTATATAGCTAAACGGTGTTTTCGGATTTGGTTGGAAGAGAACTTCTCGCGAGGATTTGCTCAATCTGACTGATCATCAGCACCAGTCTGTCATACCTATTCATGTAGTAAAACTAAAAGATGAAAACATGAAAACAGCTTACAAAAACGAAACAAGACCGATGCGGGTGAATATGTTTTTTCTCCAAAAGGTTACCGATATTATCAACCAAAAGATATCCGATCCCGGCCTGTCGCCCGGTTCAATAGCAAAAGAATTAAACATGAGCGTATCTCAACTTAATAGGAAAATTAATGCGGCTTCGGGATATTCAACCAATGCTTATATCATTCAGCTGAAAGTCAATCATGCCAAAAAGCAGCTGGTACATTTTGATAAAAATATTGGAGAAATTGCTAAAAACTGCGGTTTTATCGATCTGGCCTATTTTTCACGTACGTTTAAAAGGCATACCGGAGTGACCCCATCATACTACCGTAATTTTGTCCAAAGAACCTGAATCCGGCATATTTATATAAACTCTACTCTTTGAATTCTACTAAAATTTTACCTTTGTAAAAACGCCGCCAGGTGGATGTTCTCCTCCGGCGACGTTTTTTGATAGTTGGACGTTACTTCCCCAGTATCTGCATGGTGTCTTTTGCTATAGTCAGTTCCTCGTCGGTAGGAATGATGAGTACTTTCACTTTCGACGAGGGTTTGCTGATTACAACTTCTTTTGCACGGACCGATCGGTTCAGTTCTTCATCAAGTTCGATACCCATATATTCCATGTTCTTACAAACAACACTCCGGGTAATTGCTTGATTCTCACCCACACCACCCGTAAATACCAGGATGTCCACCCCGCCCAAAACAGCACCGTAGGCACCTATGTATTTTTTTATGCGGTAGTCGTAAGTGTTTAGTGCCAGGATCGCTCTCGGGTTGTTCTCCTTTATTCCGGCTTCTATCTCGCGCATGTCCGACGAGAGTCCCGAAATCCCCAGGACACCCGAAAATTTATTCAACAGGGTGGAGATGCCTGAAGCGCTCATGCGTTCTTTTTCCATAATGTAGGAAATAACTCCGGGATCCAGGTCTCCTGACCGGGTACCCATCATCAGTCCTTCAACGGGAGTCATCCCCATACTCGTGTCTACCGATTTGCCGTTTTTTATGGCCGTGATGGAAACACCGTTGCCGATATGGGCGGTGATGATGCGTTGAGATTCGTAGGGAACGTTCAGGAACTCGCAGGCTCTTTTGGAAACGTACCGATGGCTCGTGCCGTGAAATCCATACCGGCGAATGCCGTATTTTTCGTAAAGCGAGTAGGGCAATCCGTAAACATAGGCATAATCGGGCATGGTCTGGTGGAAAGCCGTGTCAAAGACACTTACCTGTGGCGTATGGGGCAACAGTTCCTGAATGGCGTAAATGCCTTTGAGGTTGGGGGGATTATGCAAGGGCGCCAACTCAATACACTCTTTCAGCATTTCTATGACCTCTTCGGTGATGAGCACGCTCTTGTTGAAACGTTCCCCGCCATGTACCACGCGGTGTCCGACAGCGTCAATTTCATCGAGCGACCGGATGCATCCGTATTTCTCGCTCAACATGACACCGAAAATGTATTCAATCCCTGCACGGTGTTCCAGGATTTCTCCTTCGAGCTGAACTTTCTGCCCATCGGGAAGTGTGAGTTTCAAGAATGAGCCTTTCATGCCAATCTTTTCCACACCGCCTTGTGCAATAACCTCGTTGCTTCTCATATCGAAAAGCTTGTATTTTATGGAAGAACTTCCACAATTTAATACTAATATCTTCATTTCAACAACTTATGATTTCTTACTTTTCTCAATTAAACAACGATTTATTTTCGGAAATTACGTTTCCGTTCTCATCGTAGATGTAGAAGCCCTTACTTGTCCGAACGCCAAGTTGATTGGAACGGTAAAGTTTCCACAACAACGGATTGGGTTTGTAATGTGTCTCTCCAAAATCGTTAAACATGGCTTCCATTATAGTGACAATGCGTTCAATACCAATGATGTCCGCCATTCTGAAAACGCCGTACCGCTGTCCGTAAATGATGGTAAACGTTTCTTCAATGCTCTGCATGCTGCTCACCCTCTCCAACAACATCTGGCAAGATTCGTTGAGCATTGTCGTCAGTAAGTACACCTCTTCCGATGTGTACATTCCCTTTACGATCTCGAGAATCCGGGCATCGGGATGAGATACGGGAAAATAGAGGCTGACGCAGCGCTCTTTATGAACAAGGTCAGCTGCCAATTCACTGATAATGACGGTAGGGCCGTTAGTAGCGATAATGGCATCGGGTTCCAGGATCTCATCCAGTATTTTAAAAATATTCTTTCGAACGGGTGTGCTGCGGCGTCCCGATTCCGAATATCGGGTACACTCAATGACCAGGTCGCATCCGGTAAAATCATCGTAGCTCAGTGTGGGAGTGATCCGGTTCATGATAACCTTTTTCTCCGACTGCGTCAATCCCCATTTGCTGATTTTCTGATCCATTACCCGGTTCAGTTCTTCAAAAACGATGTCGATACGTTCTTGAGATTCATCCATAAAAACCACATCCATCCCTGCCGAAGCTGTCAGGCTGATTATGGTTCGCCCTTCTTTTCCGGCCCCTACAACACCTATTCTCGAGAAGAGCGCTTTCTTCTCATGGCTTATGTTGAGTCCGTACTTCTCGATAGGTTCAATGATTAATTCACTCATTATTCTATTTTTTTGAATTCTATTTTTTTGATTTTGCAGCAATGGACTGATTCGCTGCTATGGCAACCATTTTGTAAATGTCATCAACCGAACATCCGCGGGATAAATCGTTTACCGGAGCTGCCATCCCTTGTAAAATGGGGCCAACCGCTTCGGCATTGCCTAACCGCTGGACAAGTTTGTATCCGATATTTCCGGCTTCCAACGTGGGAAAAACCAATACGTTGGCCTGCCCTGCAATAGCACTTCCGGGAGCTTTGCTTGCACCAACAGATGGAACCAGCGCAGCATCGGCCTGGAGCTCACCGTCAATGAGCAGATCGGGAGCGATCTCTTTGGCAATGCGGGTAGCTTCCGCCACCTTGTCAATCATTTCGTGCTGGGCACTTCCTTTGGTCGAAAAACTCAACATAGCTACGCGCGGTTCAACCCCAACAATACCGCGTGCGGTTTGTGCCGATGCTATAGCAATGGATGCCAGCTCCTGTGCAGTAGGATTGGGCATGACGGCACAATCGGCAAAAATAAGGATGCCGTCTTTCCCGTATTGCGTTGTTTTCGTAAACATGATAAATGCTCCGGATACTACGCTTACTCCCGGTGATGTTTTGATGATCTGCAAAGCCGGGCGGAGCACATCGCCAGTAGTATTTTGTGCGCCGGCAATTTCGCCGTCCGCATCACCGTTTTTAATCATCAGGCATGCCAGATAGAGCGGGTCTTCCACCAAAACGGCCGCTTTCTCGGGTGTCATTCCTTTGGCTTGCCGGAGTTTCACCAACAGGTCAATGTAGGTTTGTTTTTTGTCGTGGTTCTTAGGATCGATAACGAGGGTTTTCCCAATATTTTTCAATTCAAGCTGATTAGCCAGCAAGTTAATTTCTTGCGGATCTCCGAGGAGAATTATTTCTGCCACCCCATCCCGGACAAGCTGGTCTGCAGCCTGAAGAGTTCGAGTTTCCGTCCCTTCAGGGAGAACGATTCGTTGTTTATCGGCTTTTGCACGCTCGATAATTTCGTTAATTAAGTTCATAGATTTTGTATGACGATTTGAAATTAATCATCTACAAAAGTAATAAAAAAAGCGATATGAGGCTTGCAAATGGTTAGGAGAAAATTAGCAGATTCCTTTCGTTGCGTTTTCCATTTTTGTTCGAATCTCATTCGTACATAAATTTCCAATGCTTCCCGCGTGTGTGTGGTTAAGAACAGGTTGAAAGGCAAAAGTACCTTCCTGCACCTCCTGCCCGATTTGTTTGTAGGCTTCACGAAACGGAATACCCTGCAGGACAAGTTCGTTGACTTTTTCCACCGTGAAGAGGTAGCGGTATTTTTCGTCTTTCAAAATATTCTTGTTTACTGAAATATGTGAAAGCATAAAATGAGTCATTTCGAAGAGCGTGTGCAACGCTTCAAGTGCCGGAAAAAGAGTTTCTTTCAGCAATTGGAAGTCACGATGGTATCCGTGGGGCAGGTTGGTGGTCATCAGGGCGATTTCGTTGGGAAGACTTTGTAACCGATTGCTGTGCGCGCGGATAAGCTCCCAGACGTCGGGGTTCTTTTTGTGCGGCATAATACTCGATCCGGTAGTCAGGTTGTCAGGGTAGGAAATAAATCCATAATTTCCAGATAGATACATGCAGTTGTCGGCAGCCAGCTTATTAAGCGTTGATGCGAACGACGCTACGCTGAAAGCGAGGATCCTTTCGGTTTTTCCTCTTCCCATCTGTGCTGCAACCGCGTTGTAATTCAGGGTTTCGAAATCGAGTTCACGTGTGGTCATCTCTCTATCGAGTGGGAATGAACTACCGTATCCGGCAGCAGAACCGAGAGGATTCTGATTGGCAACCCGCCACGCGGAAACCAGTGTATGCATATCGTCCACGAGCGTTTCGGCGTATGCTCCGAACCACAGTCCGAAAGATGATGGCATTGCTATTTGTCCGTGGGTATATCCGGGCAGCAGGACCGATCGGTGTTTTTCGCTCAGCAACTGCAATAAGTCGAAAAGCTGCAAGGCATCTGCTTTTATTTTCCGGATTTCGTCCTTGAAGAAAAGCTTCAGATCCACCAATACCTGATCGTTTCGCGAGCGCCCAGAATGGATCTTCTTCCCTGTTTCACCCAGCGTTTCGGTGAGCATTGCCTCTATTTGCGAATGGATATCTTCAGCATCGGCGTCGAGGTTGAAATTTCCTTTTTCCACTTCAGCGAGGATCTTTTGCAATTCCAGGCGCAATGCTTCTTCTTCGGTTTTTTTTAGTAATCCGATTTTTACCAACATCTTTATGTGCGCCATCGAACCCATGATATCGTATTTTGCCAGCCGCAAATCGAATTCCCGGTCCTTTCCCACCGTGAAGTTTTCTACTGACTTATCGGCATCGAAGCCTTTGTTCCAGATTTTTGCCATAGTTTCTCTTTCTAAATCTATCCGCTGATTGACGGAAGAGTTTTTTATTTGATGATTTTTGTCATTTCTTCGATAAAACGGATGTATCCGGCTATTCCGCTTTCCAGTTCGCTGACCAGCACGAATTCATCGGCCTGATGGGAGCGGGCCGATTCGCCCGGACCCATTTTGATGGCCGGACAGGAAATACGCATCCAGTCCGAAGTAGTGGGGGAGACATAAGTTTTCACTCCCAATTGCCCGACTGCTTTTATCAACAAGTGATCGGATGGCGTAGCCGAACTTTTGTTCGTGAGGTTTCGGGCGGAGAGTTTGCTTTTTACGTTAACCCGGAGAAGTTGCAGGATTTCCGGATTGGTGTATTGGTCGGTTGGACGGATATCCACTACAAAAGTACATTTATCCGGAACAACGTTATGTTGCGTACCGGCGGAAATCTGTGTAACGGTAAGTTTCACTTCGCCCATTGTCGGTGATATCTTGTCAAACTTGATCGATCTCATCGTCTGGATATCCTCCAGGGCGATATACAGCGCATTCACGCCCTCGTCTCTCGCCGCATGTCCGCTCACACCGGAAGCCATTCCATCGATAACCAGTAGCCCTCGCTCGGCAATGGCAGCCTGCATCCCAGTCGGTTCGCCGATAAGGGCAAAATCAATGTCCGAAAGTTCTTTTGCGAGACGAGTCATCCCGTTTGGCCCCGAATTTTCTTCTTCGCAGGATAAAATCAGCACAAGGTTAAAAGGCAGTTCAGATTCGTAAAAATGCAAGAACGTCTGCAACAGACAAACTACGCTTGCCCCAGCATCGTTGCTGCCTAGCCCGAAAATGTGGGTGTCGGATAAAGGCGGATTAAACGGATCGAAAGTATAGGTTGCAGCAGGCCTTACGGTATCGATATGCGAATTGAGCATTAGTGTTTGCTTCGCCATGTTGTGGTGTGGCTGACGGGCAATGATGTTGTTCCCTGACCGTTCCGTCTCTACCCCTCTTTCGGAAAGATAGCTGCACAAAAAATCACTCCGCACTTTTTCTTCGCCTGAAAAAGATTTCAGAGAAACCAATTCTTTCAGCAGGTTGGCCGAACGACGGATATATTCTTTGTTCATGGGCATCTTGACTTTTATCCAATTAACCTTGTCCCTGTTTTCTTCAGTAAATTTCTCGCATGTAGGATCACAACTTCGGATACGCCTTCCTGTATGGCGTTAAATGAATTGTCGAGCTTGGGGATCATCCCGTCGGCAATCACGCCTTGCCCTTTCAGCTGGATAAATGCTTCCCGGTTTATCAATGGGATCAGGCTGTTTTTGTCATTGATGTCCCGCAAAACACCTTCTTTTTCGAAACAGTAATACAACGTAGTGCGATAGTGCTTCGACAACGCTACGGCAAGCGATGAGGCCACTGTGTCGGCATTGGTGTTGAGCAGCGAACCGTTGCCGTCATGGGTGATTGCGCAAAAAACCGGGATAACGTCGTTTTCAATGAAAGTGGAGAGGAGTTTACCGTCCATTTTCCATGTGATGGGGTCGCCTACGAATCCGAAGTCGATGGGTTCCGGGTTCCGGCGTTCCGATGGAATACAGTTGGCATCAACTCCCGAAAGTCCGATAGCGTTGCATCCGATTTTTTGCAGGGCAGCGACGATACTTTTGTTGATCCATCCGGCATAAACCATCGTTACCAATTGCAATGTCTCGGCATCCGTAACCCGTCGGCCTTCAACCATTTTAGTCTTGATTCCCAGTCGTTCGGCCATTTTTGAAGCCATTACTCCGCCGCCGTGAACGAGCAATTTCCTTCCTTTCAACTGGTGGAAGTCATTTAGGAAACCAGTTAAAGCTTCAGGGTTATCGACAATGTTTCCGCCAATTTTTACGACAGAAAGTGAGTTGTGAAGTATCATAATGCCAGCAAGATTTCTTTCAAGACCGTTTGTGCTGAAACCACACGGTTGGCAGCTTCGGGAATGACAATCGACTGCGGACTTTCGATGACCTCATCGGTCACGATCATGTTGCGGCGTACGGGAAGGCAGTGCATAAAATAAGCATTGTTGGTAAGGGCCATTTTGGGGGTATCAACCGTCCAGGATCTGTCCGTACTTAGGATTTTTCCGTAATTCGGGTCTCGGTACGCCGCCCAGTTTTTCGCATAAATGAAGTCGGCATCCCGGTAGGCCTTTTCCTTGTCGTATTCCACGATGGCTTTGCCTACAAACTTATCGTCCAGCTCATATCCTTCCGGATGAGTGATTACAAACTCGTAATCCGTTGCGTTCATCCATTCGGCAAACGAGTTGGGGACTGCCTGGGGCAGCGCTTTCGGATGCGCTTTCGGATGCGGTGCCCAGGTGAGGACAACCTTCGGTCGGGCCGTTTTTTTGAATTCTTCAATGGTGATAAGGTCGGCAAAACTTTGAAGCGGGTGTCGCGTGGCAGCTTCCATACTGAAAACCGGCCTCCCGGAATATTGGATAAATTGATTGATAATCACTTCGTTGTAGTCGTCCGCTTTGTTTTCAAATTGTGCAAACGAACGCACGCCGATAACGTCGCAGTACGCACCCATTACAGGAATAGCTTCGAGGATGTGTTCCGGCTTGTCGCCATCCATCACTACTCCACGCTCTGTTTCGAGCTTCCATGCCCCCTGGTTGATATCCAGCACGATAACGTTCATGCCCAGGTTTATTCCGGCTTTTTGTGTGCTTAACCGGGTGCGTAAGCTCGAATTAAAAAAGATGAGCATCAGGGTTTTGTTTTTGCCGAGATGTTGATCGACGAAAGGATTCTCTTTGACGTATCTGGCTTTTTGCAGGGCGGACGGTAAATCGCCGATATCCTGAACGCAGGTGAATCCTGAACGCAGGTGAAATGTTTCATACCATAGACTTTTAACGTTAAACTTCCAAGAGCTTTTTTGTTTCTTTCAAAAAAATATCGATTTCTTCTTTCTTTACCGAAAGCGGGGGTAGTAAACGCATTACGTTATTTTTCGCTCCGCCTGTAAAGATATGGCTTTTAAACAATAACTTGTCGCGTATATCGGAGTATTCGGGGGCTGGATCAATTCCCAGCATCAATCCCCGGCCGCGAATTTCTTTAATTCCGTTTAATTTCGATAGTTCGTTTTGCAAATAGTTGCCGGCTTGGAATGCATTTTCAACCAGCGCCTCCTCTTTCATCACTTCCAGGACAGCTATTGCTGCAGCACAGGCCAGGTGATTCCCTCCAAATGTAGTTCCCAACATTCCTTTTTTTGCTTTAAATTTAGGTGAAATCAACACGCCACCGATCGGAAAGCCGTTACCCATTCCTTTCGCCAGGGTGATGATATCGGGTTGGATACCGGCATGTTGATGCGCAAAAAAACGTCCCGTGCGGCCATAACCCGATTGAATCTCATCGAGAATAAGCACCACACGATGTTTGTGGCAGGCTTTTTCAAGCTGTTGCATAAATCCGTTTTCGGGAACGAAGATCCCGGCCACGCCTTGAGATCGACGGGTTGTCGGTTATGGCAACAGCACCCGATGTGCGTCCGTGGAACGATCCACTGAATGCGATTATTCGCTTTTTCCCCGTGTGGAAAGAGGCTAGTTTTAATGCGTTTTCATTGGCTTCGGCCCCACTGTTGCAAAGAAAAAGCGAATAGTCGGGATAACCGCTTTGCTCTCCCAGCTTTTCGGCAAGATCTGTTTGCAGGCCGTTGATAACGGAATTGGAATAAAACCCGATTTTTGCTGCCTGGTCCTGGATGGCTTTTACATAAACAGGATGGGAATGGCCGATGGAAATCACGGCATGCCCCCCGTAAAAATCGAGGTATTCCACACCGTCCCTGCCCCATACGTGGCAACCCTTTGCACGGACAGGTTCAATATTCCACAAAGAATATACGTCAAACAGATTCATTTTAATTGTGAATTATGAATTATTAATTATGCATTATGCATTCTGAATTAATATACGCTTCCTTTTAATCTTAAACCCATGGCCTCATCCAGCCCGAACATCAGGTTCATATTTTGTACTGCTTGTCCTGACGCTCCTTTCAGCAGGTTGTCAAGAACAGAAGTTATGTGAATATATCCGTTGTGAAATCCGATGTGAAGCAGGCATTTATTGGTGTTTACCACTTCTTTCAGGCTGATCGGTTCATCCGAAACGAAAACAAAAGGTGATGTCTTGTAATAATGCTTGTAGTAATTAATCACTTCCGCTTCGGGCATCAGGTTATCCCACCGGGTGTATACACTGGCGAAAATTCCCCGGGTAAAATCACCGCGCATGGGAATCCACTGTATGGGTGGCAGCACCTTGTTTCCCGCTGCTTTCAACGTTCGTTCAATTTCCGTTAAATGTTGGTGGGTAAAAGGTTTGTAAACCGAGATATTGTTGTCCCGGTAACTGAAGTGCGTGGTGGCCACAGGCTTTTTTCCCGCACCGGTCGATCCGGTGATGGCATGTACGTGAATGTCCTCCGTCAACTTATTCAACGCTGCCAGCGGTAGCAATGCCAGCATGATAGACGTGGAAAAACACCCCGGGTTGGCCACGCTGTTTGCTTTGCGGATTTGCTCCCGATTGAGTTCACATAACCCGAAAACAAAATCCCGCTCACCAAACACCGGATCGTTGCGGAAATCATTTCCCAGGTCAATTACCTTACAAGCCGCAGGAAGATCATTCTCGTCAAGAAAGGCACGAGAAAGTCCGTGACCCAGGCAAAGGAAAATGAGATCCGGATGGCCGGCGTTATCGGAAAACGTTATGTCAACCTCTCCCAATAAGTCGCGGTGTATATTGGCAACTTGCATTCCGGCCGAACTTGAGCTTATTACCGACTCTAACGTTACTCCGGGATGATTCAGCAGGATACGGAGCAGTTCGCCGGCAGTGTAGCCGGTTCCTCCGGCAATGGATACTTTAATCATTTGAATGTCGCGTTTTGTTTTTAAAGATGACAGACAGTTTAATTCTTAATTCTTGCCATGTGTCGCGTAATATATCTTCAACGGATTGGAAATTACCTTGGTAAAACCAATGACGTCTTGTCCGGTAAACGATTTGTTCACCTCACCGTACTCTCCAAAAACCGGATTCATCAAATCGTAATCCGTGCTGCAAGCCAACACCGAAAAATGATAGGGGCGGAGTTCTACATCCACTTCACCCGTAACAAACTGCTGGGTGTCATCCAAAAACGTTTCGATTGCATCAACTGCCCGTACCAGTTCGATAGCTGATCTTTCCAATAGAGTTGTTGCTTGGTAAGCACGTGCTTTTCCAACAAGTGGTGTGCTTTTACCAGAATCAGGGGTGCCGGAGCTTCAAAGGCAACCCTTCCTTTTGTTCCGATAATGGTGTCGCCTACATGAACGTCCCTGCCAATACCGAATCGGGATGCTCGTTTATGCAGTGTGCGGATAACGTTTACGGGCGACATCTTCTCGCCGTTCAGGGAAACCGGTTCTCCTTTTTCAAAACCAATCTTTATTCGCTCCACGCCGTGATCAGAGACTTGTGAGGGGTAGGCTTCTTCAGGAAGAATGCCTGATGATTTCAGCGTTTCAACGCCACCAACACTTGTTCCCCACAACCCCTGGTTGATGGAATATTTCGATTTTTCCCAAGAAAAATTAAATCCGTTCGATTTCAGGTAGTCAATTTCTTCCTGACGCGACAACCCTAACTCCCGGATAGGAGCGATAATCTTTACGTCGGGAGCCAACACTTCAAAAACCAGGTCGAAGCGCACCTGATCATTTCCGGCGCCGGTACTTCCGTGGGCAACATATTCGGCACCGATTTTTTTTACGTGCTCCAGCACCGATAGGGCCTGGAAGAAACGTTCGGAACTGACCGAAAGGGGATAGGTGTTGTTTTTAAGAATATTGCCGAAAATCAGATACCTGATGCCCTTTTCGTAATAATCGTTCACGGCATCAATTGTTGCATGGGATGCTGCACCCAGGACTCTGGAACGCTCTTCTATGCTTTCCAGCTCTTTGTTTGAAAAACCGCCGGTGTTGACAATTACGGTATGTACCTCCAAATTGCGTTTGTTGATAAGATACGGCACACAAAATGAAGTGTCGAGTCCGCCGCTGAATGCTAAAACTACTTTTTGTTTCATATATGTTAGGCTTTTAGTTTATTTTTTATACATTTTGTTCGGGGCTTTCTTCTTTATGATTGGCTTCACTACCTTTTTTGCAAACGAGCTGGCTGCGATTTCTTTCTGTGCCGGATCATACAATAGCCCGGTACAAAGGCACATTTTGTAGTTGTTGCGTTGAAGAATATCGAAATTCCGGCAGCCCTGGCAACCTTTCCAGAATTCCTCATCGTCGGTAAGCTCGGAAAAAGTTACCGGCTTAAAGCCCAGTTCAGTGTTCATCTTCATTACTGCCAGTCCGGTGGTAATGCTGAAGATCTTGGCGTGTGGAAATAGTTTCCTGGAAAGATCAAAAATTTTTCGTTTAATTTTCCGGGCTAACCCCATGTTCCGATAATCGGGATGCACAACAAGTCCCGAGTTGGCAACAAACCGCTGGTGGCTGAACGTTTCAATGTAGGCAAACCCCACGAGCTTGTCCCCATCCAACGCGATGACTGCCTTGCCGGCATTGATTTTTTCCGCAACGTACGTTGCGCTCCGTTTCGCAATACCTGTGCCGCGCGCCTGCGCTGATTCGTATATTAAATCACACACTTCCTGTGCGTATTTTGCATAAGCGGAAGTAGCTATATAAATTTCCACATCCATTTTTTGTAATAAAAAAATTAAAATGATAAATAAAAGAAGGATTTACTTGTACGGTTGCAACGTAATTGGGTTGATCTTTACGGCTATAACCTGAAATCCGTAAAAACCGGAAAGATTAGAGGCATCGTCGGACTAAATCCATAACGATGTATCTGGGAACGATATGTGTTAGCAATATTTTCATTGGGTTAGCAAAAGTAACACTTATATTTGATAAAAACGAGAAAACGACAGGAAATTTCATATAAAAACACAAAATAGAAGTTTTTGCCAAATTATTAAAAAAAAGCGTAAAGAGTGTTTACAGATGATGGGTTGTTTTTTGATTTCCTTATTTTTGTAAAACGGTGTGAGTGATTTTTGTGTCATTTGCAGTGAGTTACGTATCGGAAAAATCAAGAGAAAAAATGAATTATAAGAGTTATACCCTACACAATTTTACAGAGTTACCACAAATATCCAACTTAAAGTGGCGAGTTTATTGCGGTCAGGAGCAGAACCGCAGGTTGTAAAAAATGAGGTAAACAAAATCAGGCTGAAGCTAAATCCGAATCCGGCAGGACAGGAGTACAACATCCCCCTGTTTGAAGGGGATAAGCTGCACGGGATCCAGCACAAGTACCGGGAAACAGTGTTGTTTTTCCCCAGTCAGGGACAGACCTGTCACGCTTATTGCACGTTTTGTTTCCGCTGGCCGCAGTTTACGGGCATGAGCGAACTGAAGTTTGCGATGAAAGAAGCCGCTCTGCTGCACAAATACTTGCTTAAGCACCCTAAGGTTTCCGATGTGCTGTTTACAGGAGGAGATCCCTTGACGGCAAATGCCAGAATTTTGTCGGCCTATATCGAACCGCTTTTATCGAAAGAATTTGGGCATATACAAAACGTACGGATTGGTTCTAAATCACTAGCTTACTGGCCCTACCGGTTTTTGACGGACAAAGATGCCGACGATCTTCTTTTTTTATTCGAAAAAGTGAATAAAGCGGGCAAGCACCTGGCTTTTCAGGCACACTTCAATCATCCCGATGAATTAATGACAGATGCTGTCAGGCGGGCGATCGGGCGGATACGAAATACCGGAACCCAGATTCGGACCCAATCGCCGTTGTTGCGAAACATCAATGATAATCCGGAAACCTGGTCGAAGATGTGGAAAGAGCAGGTTCGTTTGGGCCTTGTTCCGTATTACATGTTTGTTGCCCGCGATACCGGCTCGAAAGCGTTTTTCGAAGTTCCTCTAACAAGGGCGTGGAATATCTTCAGGAAAGCTTATGCGAACGTAAGCGGAATTGCCCGAACGGTCAGGGGCCCAAGCATGAGTTGTAGTCCCGGAAAAGTACAAGTCCTGGGAGTAACGGAAGTGAACGGCGAAAAAGTGTTTGTTCTCCGGTTTCTCCAGTGTCGCAATCCACACTTGGTGGATGTTCCCTTTTTTGCAAAATACAGCGCTTCGGCTACTTGGTTTGATGATCTTAAACCGGCTTTTGGCGAGAAAGAATTTTTTTTTGAAAAAG
>JALHIE010000100.1:0-7430 GCA_022840285.1 Porphyromonadaceae bacterium | reverse complement strand
AGAATTACTCCCGGGGTACTCTTTTTTCAACAAAAAACAGAACGTTTAATTTAATTAACATAGAATTATGGGAATTATTGCTTATTTTGCTTTTTCAATTGGGAGATTACTAAATGGGCAAAATTATTGCGTTGGCGAATCAGAAAGGTGGTGTGGGAAAAACTACTACCACTATCAATTTAGCAGCATCGTTGGCTGCTTTGGAGAAGAACGTACTTGTTGTGGATGCCGATCCGCAGGCGAACGCTTCGTCGGGATTGGGCATTGATATCCGAACGCTGAAATATACGATTTACGAGGGGCTTATTGGTAAATGTAAACCGGCTGATGCAGTGATGAAAACGCCTTTCGAATCCGCTGCGGGCGACGTACGATTATATCCTTATCGACTGTTCTCCATCACTTGGTATTATTACTGTAAATGCCCTGACCGCTTCGGATTCCATTATTATCCCCGTTCAATGTGAGTATTTTGCCCTGGAAGGGCTGAGTAAACTGTTGAATACCGTCAAGATAATAAAATCAAAACTGAATACAAGCCTCGAGATCGAAGGATTTGTACTTACCATGTACGATTCACGCTTGCGTTTACACAATCAAATATACGAAGAGGTGAAGAGCCACTTTAAGGAGTTGGTCTTCAACACGGTTATTCAGCGAAACATCACGCTTAGTGAATCGCAGAGCCACGCCAAGCCGGCGCTTATGTATGATGCCGGATCCCGGGGAGCCATCAACCACATGCAGTTGGCGCAGGAATTAATCGAGAAAAATAGTTAACTTTGTAATAAAAAGATTGATGCAGATTGATTGCCCGTAGCTCATCTCCGTTCAATCTCATTCAATCTTGACGAAGTTTCAATCTCCATTCAATCTATAATTATGGGTAAAAAAAACGCATTAGGAAGAGGTTTAGACGCACTTATTGCTTTCAGTGAAGTTGAATCACAGGGCTCTACGTCCATCAGTGAGGTAGAACTTTCGAAGATGTTTCCTAATCCCGACCAGCCGCGGCGTGTTTTCGACGAGGATTCCCTGGAAGAGCTGGCTGTATCCATACGGAAAATCGGACTCATTCAGCCGGTAACGTTGCGCCGTGAGGGCGATGACTCTTACCAGATCATTGCCGGTGAACGCCGTTACAGAGCTTCGTTGATGGCAGGCCTGACTTCGATTCCTGCATACATCAAAGCTGCGGATGACGACGAATTGATGGAGATGGCACTGGTTGAAAATATTCAACGCGAAGACCTTAATTCCATCGAGATTGCCTTGGCCTATCAGAACCTTATCGACTCACTTGCGCTTACCCAGGAACAGTTAAGCGAAAGAGTAGGGAAAAAGCGGGCAACCATCACCAACTACCTGAGGTTGCTGAAACTTCCTGCCGAAGTGCAGATGGGTGTAAAGGACAAAAAAATTGACATGGGACATGCACGAGCCTTGGTTACCATGAACGATCCGGTGGCGCAGCTCTCTCTCTACAACCTTATACTGGAAGACGGATTATCGGTTCGGAGCGTGGAGACAATTGTCCGTGAGTATACCGAGGGAAAGCCATTAAAAGGAAAATCAGAAAGGAAAGATGATAAAAATCAGGAGAAGGGTCCGGGCAGTTCCTTTGCCGATGACTTTGTTGCATTGAAACAACACCTTTCAAACTATTTCAAAACCGATGTTCAGTTCAACTGCAATAAATACGGCAAGGGAAAAATCACTATCCCCTTTTCGTCTGCCGAAGATCTGGAACGAATTATCGCGATGTTCGATACAATAAAGAAGTAACGTTTATGCTGAAATACCGGAACATTGTTTGCATAATATTCATCAGTGTAGCCTTTCATCTAACGGCACAGCAGAACACGGTTCCAAAGCATCCCGATTCCGTTACGGTTGCTTCACTCCCGGACACCGTCACGGGGAAAAAAACGTTCAAGCCCGATCCGAAGAAAGCCGTAATATATTCGGCTATTTTTCCGGGATTGGGACAGATATATAACCGGAAGTACTGGAAACTACCCATACTTTACGGCGGGTTTGTGGGTCTGACATACGCCATAACCTGGAACAACAGCCATTATCAGGACTATTTTGGCGGATATAAAGACATTCTTGATGATAACCCCCAGACAGACAGTTGGCATAGATTAGTTCCATACCAATACAGGGATAACCCTGAATCAATTGATAAACAGTGGTTCTCGGGAGTGTTGAAAGACAGAAAAAATTACTTCAGGTATTACCGCGATTTCAGCATAATCCTCACTGTGGCACTTTATGGTCTCGGAATCGTGGATGCCTACGTAGATGCACAGTTGTTTGAATTTGATGTGAGCCCCGATCTTTCTATGCGTGTGGAGCCGGTAATTTTCAAAAAAGCGGATTCAAATTACCTGGCAGATTCTTACGGATTTAGATGCAGTTTTAGTTTTTAAGATTACAACCGGAAGCTCTGCGCGGGTTTCCCTGAAAAAGAGAGAATGAAAAAGATTTTTTTGATCCTGTTTTCGTGTGTAACAATGGGTATGCCCATTGTTTCTGCTCAAGGAAGCTCGCAACCAAACAAAGACAACATTCAGGATGACTCCATTGTTGCGCCCGAAAGCCTGAACGAACACCTGGCTACGTTGTTGCACGAGTGGCAGATCGATTTTTCAAAATCGGATAACGCTTGCAGGCAAGGCGCGAATGTGATCTTTCACGACACTGTCTATTCCCGGCGTCTTTACAACATGCCAACGGAAATGGAATTGTCGTACAACCAGGTGGTCAGGCAATACATCGATATGTATGCCAATCGCCGTCGGGATATGGTAGGATATATGCTTACCATAGGCAATTACTACTTCCCCATGTTCGAAGAAGCGCTCGACAAACACGGATTGCCCCTGGAATTGAAGTATCTGCCGGTAATTGAGTCAGCACTTAACCCTGTGGCCGTTTCGAGGGCTGGAGCGACAGGTTTGTGGCAGTTTATGTTGCGGACAGGAAAAGGTTACGGACTTCAGATAAACAGTTTGGTTGATGAGCGACGTGATCCGCATAAATCGACCGAAGCAGCTGCCAGATACCTGAAAGACCTCTATGCTATTTACGGCGACTGGAACCTGGTTATTGCAGCTTACAACTGCGGGCCGGGCAATGTAAACAAAGCCATTGCCCGGAGCGGTGGCAAACATGATTACTGGCAGATCTACTATAACCTGCCGCGGGAGACCCGAGGTTATGTGCCTGCATTTATTGCGGCGAACTACATCATGAATTTCTACGACAAACACAACATCTGTCCGATAGAATCATTTCAGGAAATGACTGCCCTCGATACCATACATGTGAATAATCAGGTGCACTTTAACCAGATAGCCGAGGTGCTGGATATTCCCCTAGGCGATATCCGACGGTGGAACCCCCAGTTTAAAAAAGACAGGGTGCCGGGTAACTATCAGCGGTACACGCTCGTCCTGCCTACCAATAAGGTGTATGCGTTTCTCGAAAAGGAAGAGGAGATAATGAGCTTTCGAAGAAGCGATTACATCACCCACCGCGAAAACACCGATGGGTACCTGGCTTCATCGGGATCATCGGTTTCAGGAAACAGTGAAAATGTTTATTATCGGGTAA
Organism: Porphyromonadaceae bacterium; assembly: GCA_022840285.1. Classification (GTDB taxonomy): domain Bacteria; phylum Bacteroidota; class Bacteroidia; order Bacteroidales; family Dysgonomonadaceae; genus Petrimonas. The sequence goes on along the minus strand of JALHIE010000100.1, from coordinate 3,809 downwards.
GAAACGGGGATAACCTCTCTAAAATTGCCTCCAGAAACGGAGTTAGTGTCTCCCAACTTCGTTCGTGGAACAACTTGAGATCTACCCGGATTACAGCGGGAAAGAGCCTCATTGTCAGGAAAAAGCCTATTGATTCACCTGTCTGGGAGGCAGGCGAAACTGCGCTTGCCCAACAAACCACAAATCCGGGAGGAGTGACAAAAACGGTGAATGAATATTATCGGGTACGCAGCGGCGATAACCTGGGCAAGATCGCTCAGAAAAACAGCGTTACGGTGGCGCAGTTGAAATCTTGGAACGGATTGAGCTCCGACCGGCTCTCCGTGGGAAAGCAGCTAATTGTAAAAAAGAAAACCGTTACTGTTGAACAGTCGCAACCCATACAGCAAACCGCTGAGACTACTGCTTCGGCTAAGGAAAGTTCCGGTATTATATCCAATTACCTGAAACAACAGCTCGAGGGAACCACAGTCGATGGTGCTTCTGTTGAAGCAGATGCTTCAACAGAAGCAGAATAAGCGCTTTAGCGCCAAGTTGTTTATTGTTACATTTAATTTCCCCGTTCGTGGGAAGGATCCTCGATTGGCACAAAAAAAATATCGGCGTGGAAGACCTGCCGGCAGTGGAGGACCCGGGTGTGGTTTCGTTGACCGGGATCTTTAATTATTACAAGAGATTTGGTTATCCAACTCAAGTGATGGGCGCAAGCTTCCGAAATATTGGTGAGATCTGTGAACTGGCAGGCTGCGATCTGCTCACCATTTCTCCGAAGTTGCTCGATGAACTGGAAACCACAGAGGGTACACTGACGAAAAAGCTGGATGATGAACGAAAATGCCATGGCTACGGAAAAATTAGCCGAGGGCATACGCAACTTTACCAAAGATCTGATTAAACTGGAGAAGCAGATAGAGAAGCTGTTGTAGCAAAAAAATAAGGGCGGAACATGAAGTTCCGCCCTTACCATTACTCTTCGTTACACATTCAACGATACTCGTTTGAATGTGGTGACTGTTAGTTCTTTATCGTTTTGTTTAAGGAATTGCTCGATATTCATCTTGTTATCCTTAACGTACTCTTGTTGCAACAAGGTAGATTCTTTGTAGAATTTTTGCAAAGCACCTTCAGCGATTCTGTCTAACAGGTTTTCCGGTTTTCCGGCTTCGCGTGCTTTTTCACGAGCAATTTCCAGTTCCTTTTCTTTGACTTCCGAAGGAATGGTATCGGGTGTAACCGAAATCGGATTCATTGCCGCTACCTGCATTGCCACGTCCTTTGCCACGTTTTCAGCCACTTCTTCCTTGTTAAATCCAACAACAGTAGCCAGTTTATTACCCATGTGGATATAGGAAACCACCGATGGTGCGGAGATGTGTTCAAAATAACCCAGTTCCATTTTTTCCCCGGTAGCGCCGATCTTATCCATAATTAACTGTGAAACGGTTCCGTTGGGAAGTTGGATGTTCAGCAAATCTTCCAATGAGTCGGGTTTATGATCGATAGCCGCATCCAGTATCTGTTGAGTCAATGCGATGAATTCTTCATTTTTAGCAACAAAGTCGGTTTCGCATTTCAACGCTACCACTGCGGCATAGTTTCCTTGTGTTTTTGCAAGCACGCATCCTTCGCTCGCTTCGCGATCTTCGCGTTTGGCGGCAACTGCCTGTCCCTTTTTGCGGATGATCTCTACTGCTTTGTCAAAGTCGCCGTTTGCTTCATTTAGTGCATTTTTACAATCCATCATTCCCGCTCCAGTCATTTTGCGTAAATGTTGGATTTCTGCCATTGTAACTGCCATATTTCTATGTTTTTTTAAGTTGTTTTATTTTTATATTTCAGCGAACAGACCTCAGGCCGTTTCGCTGGCAGATTTCAGACGTTGGGACATTGAAACATCTCAATGTCTGTTGTCTGCATTACTCTTCAACATCCGCATCTTTAGCGTATTTGCTTACCACAGATGCATTGATGGCATCTTTGTCCTCTTTCTTAACGCGCTCTCTCTTGGCTATTTTCGATTTTCTTTCCCTGCGCGGTGCTGCTCCTTCCTCTTCCTGGTCTTCTGCTGCGCTGGCATCGGCTTTTTCAATCTTGCGTTCATCCAGGCCTTCTTTTATTGCTTCACAAAGATATCCGAGGATCATGTCCACAGCTTTTGCTGCATCGTCGTTCGCGGGAATTACAAAATCAATGTCGTTCGGATCGGAGTTGGTGTCAACAATGCCGAATACGGGAATGCCAAGTTTGTTGGCCTCTTTCACTGCAATCTGTTCTTTCATCACGTCAACAACGAAAAGGGCGGAAGGCAGACGGGTCAGGTCTTGAATCGAGCCGAGCATTTTTTCGAGTTTAGCGCGCTGACGGGTGATTTGCAGTTTTTCACGTTTCGACAACGTGTCAAACGTTCCGTCCTTGATCATTTTGTCAATGTTACTCATTTTCTTCACTGCCTTGCGGATAGTGGGGAAGTTGGTAAGCATGCCGCCGGGCCAACGCTCAATAACGTAAGGCATATTGATGCTTTGTGCCGCGGCTTCTTCGGTTTTTGCAATTGTTTTGTAAAGGTCGATAATGTGAATACCGTTACGCTCCATAAAAATGTAGGGAGACATTGCCGGATTCCATTTCCTTTTCAAGTGGCCGAAGTGTGCTCCGGCCTCAAGTAGTTGGTCAAATTCTAATTTTGCCATTGTTTGTGTTGTTTTTTTATTCGTTTACCTTCTTTTTCTTAGTCGAACCGTAAGGTAAATCACCGAAGAGATTATTTCCGGTAATGTCCTTACGATTTAGATACTAAACGTCACTAAGTGGAACCGGTTTGCACGGTTCTTATATATCTTTCCGGCAAAAGCCCGGTGAATATATCCAAAAATTAACGTTTTGAGAACTGGAATCTCTTCCTTGCTCCAGGACGGCCCGGTTTCTTACGTTCAACAACGCGAGGATCACGGGTCATAAAGCCTTCGGCTCTTAACGCCGGTTTGTCTTCGGGGTTTAACTTCACCAGCGCACGTGCGATAGCCAGTCTGGCTGCTTCCGATTGCCCTTTGTATCCACCGCCCTGCAGGTTGATCTTGATGTCGTATTTTTCAGTCACGTTGAGCTTGTTCAACGGTTGTTTTACGATGAACTGCAGAATGGAGGAGGGAAAATAATTTTCAAGTTCGCGTTTGTTGACGTCTTCCAATTGAATTTATTACGTCCATCTTATTATTTGAGTGTATTAATATCTATTTGTTTCGGTTTTTGAGCTTGATGCGGATGTTCGTTTCCGGCATACACGTAAAGATTGTTCAGAATGGCATCGCCGAGTTTGTTCTTCGGTAACATCCCTTTTATCACCTTGCGGAAAAGTCTGTCTGGACTTTTCTTCATCAGTTCGGCAGGAGTGGATACCTTTTGACCGCCGGGATAGCCCGAGTGACGATAGTAAACCCTGTCTGTCCATTTATTACCCGTGAGTTCAACTTTGTCGGCGTTCAAGATAATCACGTTATCGCCACAATCTACGTGCGGAGTAAAGCTTGGTTTGTACTTGCCTCTCAATAATTTTGCCACCTTAGAACCGATACGTCCTAACGACTGGCCGCTCGCATCAACCAAAACCCATTCTTTCTGAGCCGTTTCTTTGTTTACGGAAATGGTTTTATAACTTAAAGTATTCACTTTTTCTTGTTTTTAAATCGTTTAATAAAATTAAGTCCTGATTTTCGCTCCCCGTTTTGTCTGGCTAAGGGACTAAATGGCAAATAAAAAGCTATAAATCAAACTTTTAAGTAATAAATTTTAATAATCGGACTGCAAAGTTA
>JALHIE010000099.1 GCA_022840285.1 Porphyromonadaceae bacterium | reverse complement strand
AAAATTCGCCGTCCCCGAAAAGGTGATCGACGTGCAGGAATCGTCGGTGCTGGTCGTGGACGACAAGAACCGCAGGTGGAGACTGCCCCTGGGAGACGGCCGCTACAAACAACTTACCGATGACGCGCAACTGCGTATCTGTCGGGAAGTGGCCACCGAAAGGGACCTCTTCCATTCCTGCGGCACTTTTTATGAGCTGCCGGCGGAAAACGCGGACGGGTTCGCCAAGATCAGGCCCATTTCATCACATGACTTCAGGATTCACGATTACGCATCATACCGGGGACTGCTGGTGATGACGGGCATTGAGCCCGAGGCGAAGGCGGGGGAACATGTTGTACGCTCGGACGACGGAAAGGCTGCCGTGTGGGTCGGCGTGATCGATGACTTGTGGGAGCTGGGAAAACCCGTGGGACATGGCGGACCCTGGAAAAACAGCCGCGTGAAGCCCGGAGAGCATTCCGACCCCTACCTGATCGGGTTTTACGACGAGCGCAGGCTCGAAATATCCCACGACGCCCGCGAAACGGTAACTTTCGTCATCGAGACCGAACCCGTGGGACACGGACCCTGGATGATTTACAAGAAAATAACAGTCAAGCCCGGGGAAACTTTCAACCATAAGTTCCCCGACAATTTCCAGGCACGCTGGATACGTTTCTCTGCTGACAGGGAATGCGCGGCGACAGCCTGGTTGGAGTACAAATAAAAAAGAGATGAAATTCTCCTGTAACAAATAAATTATTAAATGAAACAGAAATCCATAAAAGCTATCTTATTGTTTTCTTTATCTTTCCTCTGCGTGTTGTCATCCCATGCCCAATCCATTTTTATTGAGGCGGAGAGTTTTCAAAATAAAGGGGGATGGGTTGTCGATCAGCAAACTATAGATGTAATAGGATCTTCATATTTAATGGCCCATGGACTGGGTATACCTGTTCAGGACGCAGCAACAATCATAAAGGTCCCCCAAAGCGGAAGCTACAAGATTTGGGTAAGAACCAGAAACTGGACTGCATCATGGGCTCCAACAGTAGATCCCCCGGGAAAATTCCAGGTATTGTTTAATGATAAATTATTGACAAAAACTTTATTCGGCACAGAAGAGGCAAACTGGCACTGGCAAGATGGAGGAGTAATTGTCTTGGAAAAAGGCGAGCTAAAGTTGTCTCTGCATGATATGACGGGGTTCAACGGAAGATGTGATGCCATTCTATTGACAAGCGATTTGAAATTCTCACCGCCGAACGACAACAAAATTCTGTCTGCTTTCAGAAAAAAATCATTGAACCTCGGTAGACCGCATTATGCTGGCAAGTATGACTTGGTTGTGGTTGGAGGAGGAATTGCCGGAATAACTACCGCCATTACTGCTGCAAGGATGGGAAATAAGGTTGCACTTATCCAAAATCGTCCGGTATTAGGAGGAAATAACAGCTCTGAAGTCAGGGTAGGTCTTTCCGGACTTATTTTTAAGTCCCCGTATCCTAATCTGGGAAAAGTGGTTGATGAGATAGGACCAATTGGCCATTGGACGCTCTTCGAAGCAAAACAAGATCCTGACGCCGAAAGAAGTAAAAAAATTCTTAAGGTCATCGAGGAGAATCCTGAAAAAAAACAACACAACGCAGGTCCAAAAAGTAATTACGAAGATGAAAAGAAAATAGAAATCGTAAAGAATGAAAAAAATATTGATCTCTTCCTGAATACCCATGTTTTTGATGTCAAAAAGCAAGGCAACAAAATTACTGCAGTTCTGGGAAAAGATATAGCCAGTGGAGAAGAGACAATTTTCGAAGGGAAATTTTTTGCGGATTGTACGGGCGATGCCAATTTGGGTTTTTTAGCCGGTGCGGATTATAGAATGGGAAGAGAAAGTAAAGCAGAAACGGGAGAAAAGAACGCACCATCAGAACCCGATAGTCTTGTGATGGGAACTTCAGTCCAGTGGTATTCCGATAAACTCACCGAGCCGTCCTCTTTCCCCCTCACGCCATGGGCTATACAATTTACCGAGGAAACCAGTCAAAAATTAACACGCGGTGACTGGGATTGGGAAGCGGGTTTACTGTCTGACCAGATAAGAGATATTGAAAAAATCCGTGATCATGCATTAAGAGCTGCTTTCGGCAATTGGTCATTTCTTAAGAACCACAGCAAAGATAAAGAGCGATATGCAAATTACAAATTATCGTGGGTGGCATATATTGGAGGAAAAAGGGAATCAAGAAGATTACTGGGTGATGTGATTCTGACTGAACAGGATGTCTTAAACAGCATCCCCTATGACGATGCCAGCTTTACAACTACCTGGCCGATAGATTTACATTATCCAAAACCGGTAAAAGGGTTAGAAAATGAAGAACCGTTTTTGTCTGAAGCCGTCACCCAAAATATAAAACCGTATGCAGTTCCATACAGAACCCTGTATTCAAGAAATATTGAAAACCTGTTTATGGCGGGTAGAAACATCAGCGTAACTCACGCTGCGTTGGGTACGGTAAGGGTTATGCGAACAACCGGCATGATGGGAGAGGTTGTTGGAATGGCTGCATCTTTAGCCATTAAACACAAAACAAGTCCCAGGAATATTTATAAAAATCACCTGAGTGATTTAAAAATATTGATGGAAAAAGGAGTTCTTGAAACGAAATAAGTAAAATATCAAACAGCCAATATGTTGTTGAACCGAATTACAGTATTGTTTTTTTTAAGAAAGTTTTAATTTATCTACTTAATATACAAAGACTTAAAATAAAATTATAGAAATATGAGAAAATTTATTGCAATTGTTTTAACAGCATTGATTATACATTCGGTAAATGCTAAGAGTTTAACTTCGCTTTTTATTGAAGCGGAGAGTTTTCAAAACAAAGGGGGATGGGTAGTAGACCAACAATTCATGGATCTGATGGGGTCTTCCTACCTGATGGCACATGGCCTGGGCACTCCGGTGAGCGATGCAACCACAACGGTGAATTTCGCCAAAACCGGAGAATATACCGTTTTTGTCAGAACGTATAACTGGACATCTCCCTGGACCACTAAAGAAGGTCCCGGCAGGTTTCAATTGACAGTAAACGGAAGAGCCTTAAACAACAAAATTTTAGGTACGAAAAGCAATACCTGGGAGTGGCAAGAGGTCGGTAAAGTAAAGATAAACTCCAAGACTGTCACCATTGGATTGCGTGATCTGACAGGTTTTAACGGCCGTTGTGACGCTATATACTTTACTATGGACAACGTTTTACCTCCTAATGAACCGGAAGCGTTAACAGCCTTTAGAAAAGAGAAACTGGGGTTACCGGAAGTTGTACCCAATGCAGGAAAATTTGATTTTGTGGTCGTCGGAGGAGGAGTTGCCGGCACTGCCGCTGCGCTCACCGCTGCCCGGCAGGGCCTTAAAGTTGCTCTCATCCAGGATCGACCGGTTTTGGGAGGGAACAACAGTTCAGAAGTCAGGGTACACCTTGGAGGCAGGATCAACCTCGATCCCTACCCCAAACTTGGAGATGTGGTCAATGAAATTGCCCCTCTCAGGGGAGGCAACGCCCAGCCAGGAGATTACTACGAAGATGAGAAAAAGCTGGAGATGGTCAACGCAGAGAATAACATCAGCTTGTTCCTTAATTTCAGAGCATTTAAAGTTGAAAAAGAGGGAACAACTATTCGGACAGTATTTGCCAAGCATATTGAAACAGCCGAAGAATTAAGCTTTTCCGCACCACTTTTTGCGGATTGTACCGGAGACGGGACGATTGGATACTTAGCAGGTGCTGATTTTGCCATGGGAAGAGAAAGTAAAGCTGAATTTAATGAAGCTACCGCTCCCGAGGAAGCGGATAAAATGACCATGGGCTCATCTGTCCAGTGGTACTCAAAAGAAGGGGACAAAAGCTCCGATTTTCCGGAATTTAACTACGGAATTGACTTTAATGAAACAAACGCTCAAAAAGTAACCATGGGTGAATGGACCTGGGAGACGGGCATGAACTTTGATCAAATATCCGATTTCGAGAGAGTAAGGGACTACGGTATGCTGGTAGTATACTCGAACTGGTCCTACCTGAAAAACAAAAGTTCATTCAAAGAAGAGTACAAAAACAAGTACTTGGATTGGGTAGCTTATATTGCAGGAAAAAGGGAATCACGCAGGCTAATTGGCGATATGGTGTTGACAGAACAGGACATTACCGATTTCGTAATCTATCCTGACGCCTCTGCACCAACAAGCTGGACGATTGATCTCCATTACCCTGATCCAAAAAATACAAAGCATTTTCCCGGGGCTGAGTTTAAATCGATTGCGGTTCACAAAACCATACATCCTTATCCCATACCTTACCGTTGTTTTTATTCCCGAAACGTAGATAACCTTTTTATGGCAGGAAGAAACATCAGCGTTACACACGTGGCGCTAGGTACCGTGAGGGTTATGCGTACAACCGGTATGATGGGTGAAGTGGTAGGAATGGCCGCCACGGTTGCTGCTAAAAACAAAACAAACCCTCGCGGTGTTTATCAGAAACACCTGGATAAATTACAACGACTCATGACAGTGGGTGCCGGCAAGTACAACATCGAGAATATACAGAATTATAATTTAGGAGGAACCTTAGGGCCAAAAAAAATAAATCTTCAGATTCCACCTTATGACAAAGACTAAATTAGCGATACTCATTTTTTTTTCTTCTCTATTCTCGGGCGGATACAATTATTCTCCCGGTGATTCCTTTAAAACAGCTTTCCCTTCGGAAGATTTTCTCAATATGAAGGGAATAGCTGTTTCCCACGTTATAAAAAATTCCAGCGATAGTCTGTCTGACAATAAAATCGTAGAATTGCAGGATGAAAACGGACTTACCATCTGGTTTGGCCGCTATTTTTACAAAGATATCTGTATAACAGGAATATGCCGGATGGTCAAATTGTGGATATTTTGGGACGGTGTCGGGAATTATTTAGGCATACAACTGGATGAAAAAGAACCGTTGACAAAATCTGACCACACTCCTTTCGAACCACAGGATTATATCCGGTTGGACGAAATTCTGGGGGATACGGTTTCAATTTTAAAAGAACTTCAATACGAGGATCTCGTCATTGAAGATGGGCCTCAGCCCAACATCGATGATATACCTGAAAAGGATCTATTTGAAGTGGACGGCTACTCAAGTGCTACATTGCCATCCTTGAAAGAATATGTGATCAAGGATGCCGTGTTCACATGTTACACATTGTGGCATACGGTGTATGGTGAAACAAAAGTGGACATAGATGATATACTGAAAGGGAGGATTGATTCTAATTATCTGAACAAATTACTGAACGGAAGTGAAAATCAAAAACTGTTTGCTCTTGAGATGATTAGGCAAAACAGTTCTTTTTTCTTCGAATTTAACTCCCAGTTACTTCCCCTGATTGCTTCTCAAAACAAGAATATTTCTGAAAAAGCACTATCTGTAGTAACTCCTCAGTATCTGAGTAATTCAGAGAATCAACTTAGGTTTATTGAGTTAATGGATCATTCTTTGCCGGAAACAAAATACGAAATAATTTATAAATTACAGTTGATAGACAATATATCCACTGATGCAATTATTCTTTTAATCGATAAATACGCAACTGGAAAAATAAGCGCAGGAGGGCTGAATCAAATTTTTAAAATTATTTCTAAACAGATAGTTACCAACAAAAATATCCTGAATAACAACGAGATAGAATCTCGACTGGTTCAACTGTCAAAACATTCGGATCCCTACACCGCCAATCTTACTAAAAACTTTTTAAAGAGCACCAGATGATTACATTTATTTTGTCCCTGGCCATCCTTTTAGCCGGTTACATTTTTTATTCCAGATACCTGGAACGGCTGATGGAAGCCGACTCCGGGAGGCCTACCCCGGCCATATCCATGAGTGACGGGGTCGACTTCGTTCCGATGCCCTGGTGGCGCGTTCTTCTTATTCAGTTCCTGAATATTGCCGGTTTGGGCCCCATCTTCGGT
>JALHIE010000006.1 GCA_022840285.1 Porphyromonadaceae bacterium | reverse complement strand
CAGGTGTAAATGTTCTTCGTTCTTTTGTCATGATTGCTAAATTAACTATTACTAAATTGTTTTTATAATTTAGTCCAGTTATTTAGGGGGCTAGTACAATGCGCTGGGTCAGCATGCTTGAACAGCGTTTCACATCAGTCAAGACTGTCTTCAGGAAGTCCGGACTTTCATGAAGAGAGCCAAGCCATGACTTGAGGTAAGCCGCACTGTCGTTCTTGACGTGTTTGGTCAGGCCATACTGACTTGCCACAACAGCGGCAGACAGTTCGGCAGTCAGTTCCTCCTTGGCATATTCCGGTGAGCCGAACGGCTGTCCTCCCTTGATACGTCCGAGTCTTGACTCACTGCCCGTAGCATGAGCGCATTCATGCAGCGCATTGGTCGCGAATGCCTCTCCATCGACGAACTGCTCACGTGTCGGGACAACGATCTCATCCTTGGATATGCTGTAATAGGCATCGTCACCTTTGACCTGACGGATAGGGCAGAGGAAAAGATTGTCATCAATCATCTTGTCTATGGCCGGATGGCTTTTCAAGTCGCCTTCCTGATGCTGTACCTGGCCACTGGCTTCCGCCATCAGCTTCTCATACATTTCAGGACGTGTCTCCTTCAGATTGGTCTGTGCCGCAATGTTGAAGACGTTATAGACCTGAAGCTTCGGATAGACCTTGTACTTATCCTGTTCCTCACGGGACAGCTGCTTGTAATCGTCGTAGGGAATATGAGCCTTTGTCTCCTGATTTACTACGGTGAACGTGGTCAGGAATACAGGAAAGGATTTCTCTCCCGTATTGATTCTTACCTGTGGCAACTTGTTGCCATTCTCATCGCAGGCTACGAAACGGTTTCCGGATTTGTCCTTGGCATAGTTCAGGTTCGTGATGCGGTCGAAAGTGCCCCAGACAGGAGAATCATATCCCATCTTCTCCGCCTGGAACATCAGCATCAAACTGTTCATGCCGTTGTAGTTCCTTCCGGACATGTTGCGCGGAGCCTGAACCACACCGGGCGTGAACCAGGGCTTCTTCCAGTCTCCTGAAAGAGTCTCTATCTTCTCAATCATCAGTTCCGTGAACCGGTCAAGCGCACGGTCAGTGGCTGACTGGCCATCGGAACTGTAGTTGTTGTCCTTTGCCATGGTGCTTACTGGTTAGAAGATGGCTTCTCCCAGAATGAGAGGGAAGAAACTATGCAGTTGAGTGACAGTCTCTCGTTGAAGTAGGAGAGTTCCAGGTCGCCTTCAGCCTCGATGCCTTTCTTCGGACCGAGCCAGTCAGGACGGTCAGAGCTGAAGTCAACAAAGTGAACCCATGTATAGACGTACTGGTCATCAGCCGTCTTCTCGCTGCTGAAGGCATCGAAGAGACGGTAGGCTCCTTTCTTTCCCTTCTTTTCTGGAATGTCCTTGGAACCTGTTGTTCCCTTGAACGACATGGTCCCCTTGATGGAATCTGACTCTTCTGGACCGAACGTCACATCCGATGCGGATAGGTTCAGATAAAGGTTGTCATCCTTCTTGCGGAAGGACAGGACACCCTGCACCTTGACTTTGGCTCCTTCACGAAAATCGCCCTGATTCTCCGGGGTTCCGTTCATGGCCACGCTGATATCCACTGGTTTCTCCTCACTCTGACCGGCCGGGATGGCGGTCCTGATACCGAAAGTGAAAAACGGCTTTCCTTCTTTGTCTGTTCTTGCTTCACCGCTGCGGCTGATTGAGCCGATGACGGTCACGTTACATTTAATCATGATCTTGTTCTTTTAATTGGGTTATTGATTGATGAATTCATTGCATTGTCAAAATTCTGTGCTGCCAGGGCATTGGCATCCACGCTTTGGGCTTCCTGTGAGGACTGTTGTACGGCCACGGCGTTACCCATGTTGTCAATCTGAACGGCCATGGCCAAGAGGCCGGCAAACAGGGTACTGACAAGGTTCACGATAGGGTCGATGCCCGCAACACTGGTGCTGTCATTCAGTCCGAAGAAGTTCTCCCATGAGTTTGACTCCTTCTCCGAATCGGCCAGTATGGTGTTGAAATAATCCTTGTCTTTCGGCTGAACGGGTTCCTGTTTCTGCTCTTCTTGTTTCGGCTGCTCTTTGGTTTCCTGCTTCTGTGCCGGTACCGCTTCCTGAGAGTTGGAGGCAAGTTCCGACAGTGTAGTGGTCTGCGGCTTGGTGGACTGCCAGCCCTGTTCCTGCATGACCATCTTGTCATACTTGTCAAGACCGTTGGACTTGATGACGCTCTGCAGGGATGATGCGTATGACTTGCTGGTCGCATATCCGGCCTTCTGTAGTCCGTTGGTCCATCCCACATAATCGTCAGGGGAGAGCTTGAACAGTGCGGAATACCGGCTGTTTCCCTTCAGAAACAGGGAATGATGCTCGTAGCTGTCCGCCACGGAAGCGTACTGGCAGAACTTCTCATTGGGCTTGTCATCGGTATAGACAAGATAGCGTCCTCCGCTCTCCAGCCATGATGAGGATGCCTTTATCCCGAAATGGTTGTTGCCCTTTCTGGACAGTTCGCTCTGTCCGCTGCCGCTTTCAAGGATACCCTGGGCAAGCGTGACGGATGCCGGAATGCCGTACCGTCGCATCTGCTCCATGGCGGCTTCGGCGTACTTGTCAACGTATTCACTGGATTTGCTCATAGTCTTGCGTAATGATATCTGGTTTGCTTTTGGTGCGGCCTTATCCTGGGCGGCCATCATCGGCTGCACTGACAGGGTTACTGCCAGCACAGCCAGAAACATTCTTTCAACGATGGTAGCCACGGGTTGCCTCCTTTTCCTGTTCTTGGACGATGTTCTTCTGCTCCTGTTGCTGCTGCCTCTGAGGACTCTCCAGCTGGTCACAGATTGCCACACGTTGCCCGGCACGGATGAGTTTGGGCAGGTAGGTGTCCAGTGCGTGCTGCGGGAATCCGGCTGACTCCAGCGGTTTTCCTTCTCTGTCCTTGATCTGGTCATTACGGGTCAGTGTGATGCCCAGAATGCTGCTCGCCTTGCGTGCATCGTCCTTGTAGGTCTGGTAGAAATCGCCGGTTCGGAACAGTAGGAGCGCATCGGGATGCTTCTTCTTGATGTCATCGTACTGACGGAGGACAGGGGCAAGGGCAATTGCGGCCACGGCTTTCGTTTCAGCTTTGGTCAGTTCCTCCTTGGCCTTTTCCTCCCTTTCTTCCTTTGCTTTCTGCTCCGGAGAGTTCTGACGTTTCTCCTCTTCCTGTTCCTTGGCTTGTTCCTGCTGAATGGCTTCCTGTCGGCTTCTCAGCTGGTCCTCGAAAAGGGTGGCGGCTAGAACCTTCTTGTATTCGTTCTTGTCTTCCGCAAGCCACATCTTCTGCCACTGGAACGGGGAGACCTCACGCGGTGGCAGCTTGTCCATGCCATTGATGCTGACCAGGCAGAGGATCTTCCCGTCGTTCTTTGACTTGAAGATGTTCACTCTCTGGATGGCATCAAGGTCAACGCCTTCAGGAGCCTTGCCGAAGATGTCGGTGTTAATGCCCGGTTTGGCCATGGCCAGCCCGTAGTATTTCTGTGCAAGTTCCTGACGGACGCGGTCGGCCTTCTCCTCACTGTGCTTTGCCGCAGCGAAGAACCTGCCGACATCATCCTTTTCCGGATATACGGTAAGTGCTTTCTCATTCTCCGGCTTGATGTACAGAATCCAACGCTTGCTTTCCGAGTCCTGAAGCATGATGACCCGTGCATTGACGGATTCGTTCTGGGTCTCATCAGCCTCCTTCTGAGGCCCCAGTTCGATTTTCTCACCTCTCTCAGCCTTTGCTATCATGCCGAGGCTGTTGTTGATATCCATCTCCAGAGCATCGAGGAAGCGGGGATTGTCTTTCAGTTCCTTTTCCCAGTTGCCGATTTCCTGCATTGCATCTTTGGACAGTCTGGCCGGAAGTCCGAACTGAGTCATCTTGACGGCTGATGCCATCTCGATGACGAGCTTTTCACGGCTCTGCTGGCTTTCTTTCGGAGTCGTACCGCCGTCCATGACAAAACCATTTCTGTTAAGCCTCTGCGGATGCCCGGTGGCCGAAACAATCTGCCGCAGCGCATCCTGAACATATTCGGCATACGAGGCGAAATGCTTCTGCGCAGGAAGGAAGACCGTATCTTTGGCCGTATCGTAATGCGGCACACCTGTACCGTCTTTTCTGACGTTGACCAGATTGTCCTTCATGTTCTGAAGGAAACGGTTGACTTCCATGTGAAGTTTCTTCTCATCCTGCTCTTTGTTCATATCGATAAGCCTGCCGTATTCCTCAGGGTTGGACATTGCCATCGTGGTCTGATCCACATTGAACAGCGTCCTGATCTCACGTTGACGGACTGCTTTATAGGAATCCTTAGCATCGTCCGGAAGAGCCTTGTAGTCATCCTTTGAAATGATGTCTTCCGGCTTTTCCTTATTGGCATACTGGTTCCAGTTGTACCATACGAAGGGCACGCCCTTCTCGCCGCCCTGAACGCTGTCACCTCTCTTCTTAGCCTCGGAGAACAGGACGTAGTCGTTCGTCTTGAACTCCTTGGAATCGCTGTGAAGAGCCAGTATGAGTGAGTTGAAAGGGGAGACCGTCACCCCTTTCGGATAGAGCTCCGGGGTTCTCTTCCCGGACTGATTGAGGAACCGGCCATCGTTGGAACGGGCCTTTTCCAATGCTTCTGTCAGCAGTCCGGCCTGTCTCTGCGCCGCATCCTGCTCGTGTTTGCTTTTCTCTGTCATATTATCTCGATTTTGAAATTATCTCTGTGAAAGTGTTCGCGTCTCTGTCCTGGACTGCTCCTCGAAACGTTCCTGAGCCGAGCCAATCTGCTGCATCTGGTCACAGCGTGCCAGTACGGCATTGGCCAGTGTGTTGAGAGGCAGAGCGCCCTGGCTGTATGCATCAACTACCTTTTGGGGCAGTGTCACCGTAACCGGTATGCTGTCAATGGACGCTATGAGGGTAGTTCCTCTCAGCTGCGGGTTCTCGATACGCGGGTCAAGCTGTTCCTCGTCGTATCTTCTGAACTGTGTTCCTGTGGATATGCCGTCCCGGTGTGCCAGCTCCTCATGGCCCGCCTTGTTGATAAGGTTGGCTCCACCCAGTCCGATGAGCGTCATCTTCAGGAGCGGATTCTTGACGAACATTCCGGCAATGATGCTCGCCACGGGCATCATGTTGTCCTTCAGACCGAGTGATTTCGTCCTGCCGGTGAACATGCCGACAAGGATATCCGGGAGCATGGCAAGGATATATCCCGCATTTCTGCCGATGTCGCCAAGACCATTCAGTCCGAAAGTGCTCATGACACCCTGCCATCCGTCGGCGTTTTCCTTCCTGGCTGTCTGTTCCTGTACAGGCTCTGCGCTCTGTTGCACTTGTGCCGGTTCCTCGATCACTGGCATCTGGACAGTTTCTGACGGTCTGGCCAACGCTTCTATCATTGCTTCTTCAGCCTTCTCTGTATCTATTGTCTGATTCTCCTTGTCTTGCATCCTCAGCCATTCTTCCTCATGGCCAGGCAGCACGACAAGCGGAACATCCTTGTATTTACCTTCCCGCTCAATGACCTTCATTTCCTGTTCCTCCTTCTTCTTGTCCGAAGAAGAAGGGGAGAGAACGGCATTGAGCGCAAGGTCAGCACCGACGAACTTCAACGCACCGCCTACACCTCCCACGCCGCCGAAGGCAAGGAAATCGGCTGCCGCACCTATGCCGAGGCCGACACCTTTCTCCAGTTTCGTCGGGCCGTAAAGCTCTTCGCCCCGTTCTTCAATCTCATGCTGGAGAGGTGACTTCATCGCCTCGTCAGCCAGGGAGAAGATGGAGTTGGAGGCTGCTTTGCGCATGATGTACTCGATGGATGACTTGGGCATCTGGTCACGGACCATCTTGTCTATCATCATGGACTCGATATCCGGCGTGACACGGATGTCCTCTTTCTTCAGTTCATCCTTCACCATCTCGATGTAGTCCTCCACCGTCTTGGAGTTCCACTCGCCGGTGATCTTCAGCGAGTCCATGGCTGCCATGTGAGCGGCCATACCGCCGTCAGGACCCATGCCACTGACTATGCCTGCAAAGGAGTTGTTGAATTTCATCGCCTCCATTGCCTGCTTGTGGCTGAGGTCATCACGTACACGGTTCATGACCGGTATGACCCTCTTTTCAAATAATTCCTGTTCAGTCATCATGCCTTGATTAAATGTTTATCTGCTGGAGCAGCTGCTCTCTGGTCTGCTGTATGGCATTGTGGTAGATTTCCATCTGTTTCGGAAAATGCTCCTCCAGCCATTCGTCCTTCTCAATGTTGTCCCGGATGAAGAGCAGAGCCAGTTCTCTTGTTATCTCCACACTTGCTTCACCTTCCTTGCGGTTATTGAACCATGCCTTCGTCCACCATCGTATTCCCGCCTGGTCCGGATAGACGCTCACTGTCCTTGGGATGTCGAAGCTCTGTACCTCGATGTCCAGATCAGCAAGTGGGTCTATCATCCCGCTGTCCGCTACTGCCTGCCCGTAAACTTTTTTTTTACTTCATCGTTCCACGTCGAGAGGCAGGTCCCGTGTTGCAGGGCCAGATAGCTGAGGAAGTCCTCAATCAGGAGGTTCTGCACCTTCTCGGCCAGCGGAACGCTCCTGCGTCCCAGTCCCATGGGATTCTCCATGGACGGAATCATCTCGAAGAAGTAGTTCCTGGCCGATGCCATCGTCAGTATGTTGCGCAGCATCTGCTCTGTCCGCTGGGGCAGTGCATAGGCTCCGCTGGTAAGGTCATTCATGTAGGCCGGGAAGAAACGCAGCATCAGCTGCTCTATCTCCTCACTGTCCCTGTCATATCGTGTATGGATGCCGTCGCCGATGGTGGCGAAGTCCGTCGCCTCGAACGGCTTGTTACGGCTCTCCATGGACCTGATATTGCCGTAAATCATGGTCAGGAACTCAATGGGGTTGAGCTCCTCGCCCTTGTACCTGGCCTCCATGTGAAGGAAGTCACCGCTGACGCTGACCACCTGACCAGCCTTCACCTCCTTGCCGAATCCGGAGAAGATGTTGCTCAGATGGCTGTAGGTGACATCATAGTCACCATATCGTATTATCTGATATGCCCCGTGAACGGGGTCATTGCCTATGCCTGACACCGTACCGCTGGCAATGGCGGAAAGCAGATAGCGTGGTGCCTTGAAGTCCACTCCGTGATGGAAGAACTCCTTTCCAGTCTCAGGGTTGGTCTGCTTGCCGTACCCAAGAATCATTTCAACCTCCTTCTCCCTCTCCTCGAAGGGCATGCAGTACCCGGACTGCGACTGAAGGATCATTTCCTGTGTATATTTCATAATGCTGTCATTTGTTTGTTATCTGCGTGACCTGTGAATCTCTTCCGGAGCAGGAGCGGTCTGCACGGCCACATTCTCAGGAAGAGCCTGTGCCAGGGCTGGCTGCTGGCTGACGGCCTGTCGGACGACCTGCTTTGAGTTATTTCCGATGGTTAGCATGCCCAGCAGTGCTCCGGCAAGCTTTCCCATCCAGCCGAACCTGCCGAAGATGAGGAATGCGGACATGACAAGTCCGGCTATTCCGAGTCCGGACACATTGCCGTGTACGACGTTATTCAGGAATCCTCCCATCATTTCGCCGCCGTTGCCGGAAGTCATTTCTCCGAGGAAGGTGGAAACGCCGTTCATCTTCTCGCTGGCATCGCTCATGGTGGTAGAGACGCTCTCCGTCATGCCGCTGACGGACTCCTTGAGGTCCTGTACACCCTGAACGGCTCCATGGACGGTGTCGCTGACAGCCTGTGTGTTCTTCTCACCGATGAGCGCATCGCTGACGATGCCGACCACGCTGTCATCGGTTGTCAGTTTCTTCCATCCGACATAACCTAACGAGCCTCCGACGACTGCGGTCTTCACCGCTGTGCCGGCTCCCTTGAGGGTCTGCTGTGGATGGAGAGCCGTCTTGCCGACGGTCTCGACGGTGGCTTTCGCCCCCTTGCCGAGCCATTTTGCAGATGTCTTTGCACCTGCCTTCAATACTGTTGCCCAAGACATAATCGTATGCTTTTGTTTGTTTATGGTCTAACTGTTCTGCCGAGTCTCTTCCAGCGCAGGAAGGCTTCCTTCGTTATGGAAGACTTGTCTGCCCTTGCGCTGGGACGGCCTGTAATCTCGTTCCATACGTCACCCATGGTGGTGTACTTCACGGCCTTTGCGAGACGCAGCAGTTTCTTGTTGTATAGCTGGAGCTTGGGTCTGATACCGAACAGGACTTCAATGCGTTCCTTTTCGGTCATCTTTCCGCCGTCAAAGCATACCAGTCGTATGTCATTGACAATCTCCACGCTCTGCAGTATGATTTCTCTGTATATCTTGTTCCTGTTGGTTGACAGCGCGACGGCCAGCGCATTCATAGGCGCTTCGCCTATCTGCTTGGTAAGCGAATCCATGTAGCCGGCCATCTTATCTATTTCGTAGTAGAATCCGTATATCTGTGCTGCAAAGACAAGCACGCCACGGAAGCTGTCCAGATACTCGTTGAACTCCTTCTGGATCTGATACGTGGCATCCACCTCTTCCTCGATGAGGAGATGGCCGGTGCTTTCAAGCAGCATGATTTTGTTCTGTGACTCAAGCGAGTTGCCCATGCGCTCGGTATATACGGCGATGAGACCGGCCAGGGTGGGGTCGATGGACTGCG
Organism: Porphyromonadaceae bacterium; assembly: GCA_022840285.1. GTDB lineage: Bacteria > Bacteroidota > Bacteroidia > Bacteroidales > Dysgonomonadaceae > Petrimonas. The sequence continues at coordinate 28,687 of JALHIE010000006.1, read as the reverse complement.
CCCCGGCCTTCACCGTGGCTGTCATGGCGATAAGTGCCATTGCCGTATATCTGAGAAACGTCTTCATAATCTATGCTGTCAGAATGATCTTGCTACCTTTGCGGCTCTCATCCATCTGGCCTGAGCCTGATTTGCTATATCACCGTTGGAACGCTCGATGAGCCCTTCCGTGACGTTGTTCCATACGTCCGTCAGGGTGTAGTAACGGAGGGAAAGAGAAAGAAGCGAGAGCTTGTGATTGAAGGCATCCAGCTTGTCGTTCAGGGCCCAGAGCGTCTCGGAACGCTCGGCTCCCGTGAGCATGTTGACATTGCCTCCGGAGTCGATGGCATCCCGCAGAGTGGTATAGACTGAGACAAGTTCCGCAGCCGTCTCCGCATAGAGGTTGTTCATGCTGAACGTGGCGACTATGCCCTGGGGATTGCTCTCGACGGCCTTCTTCACGTTGCACAGGTTGATGAACAGCATAACGCCGTCATTGTACAGATGCGATGCCGCCTTGATGGAGGAGGCATAGCCGTCCACACACTTCAGGTAGCCGTTGTATTTCTTCTCCCATTTCTTGATTTGACTGAACTCGGCAGCGATGGTGTTCTGCATGACGGCGGTCTCGGTCTCTCCCTGAATCTCGTCCTTCATCTCTGCGTGCATCACCTCATTGCCCTCGATGAGCGCAGCCCATTCCAGAGGATTGACCACGACAATCTGGGCATTGGCCCTGACACTGGAAAGGACAGTGGCCAATACCGCAAGGAAGGTGAGCAGAACCCATTTCCACGTGCCTTTGAGCAGGCTTTTCTTATCAGATGTAGTTTGCGAACTCATGGATATTCATTCTTAAACGGTTAAAAGCGACCCTCTCACGAAGGGTGTTTACTATTTCGGTGCGCTCCCTTACACCGACAATCTTCAGATTCGGGGTGGTCCTGTCTCCGGAGTGGATGATGATGGTCTTCAAGCCCAGTATCATCTGGAGGAAGGAACGTCTCTCATCATAGTCCACAATCCTGTACAGTTCCACGAAGTCACGGCTTCTTGAGAAGACTCCGTGCTCATAGACCAACTGCTCGTCGGTTATGGTGTATCTCATTCCTCTCAGGTACACGAAACGGTAGTACATGAGGAAGGTGAGTGCAAGGCCGACGCAGAAGAAGACTGACGAGAAGGGGATGCCGTCCAGCCCGCCGATGATGTACATCGCCAGGGCAAAAAGCAGCGTCCAAAGCTCATCAGCTATGAACTGCCTCCAGTCAGGTCTGAGACTAATCGTTTTGTAATTCATATCATCTGTGATAATGGTGTTTCTCCTCGTTGGACTCCTCAATCTCCACCTCTCCGTCGCCGTCGATGTCAGAACCGACTGCCTTCCTTGTCGTCTCTTCCATCTCACCCAGCAGCTCGTCGTTCCAGTCCTTGTAGCCTTCTGCCGGGACCTCCCTCCGGATGCTGATGATGCAGCCGTCAACTGCCCTGTTGAAGTCCTTGAACTTCTCATGGATGTCCTTCTTCATGGCCTCTCTGTCTTCGGGACACAGGTAGGCTGTGGGATATTCTTCGGCCAGGCGGAAAGCTGCATAGTATTTCTTTCTGACATCCTCCGGGAGTTTGTCGAAAGCCATTTCCTTTTCGTGGTCAATCTCGATGTTACCGGGCGTGTTTTTGAAATCGACTGCCGCCTGACTGTAAGGCTTCTCCTGGGCCATGACGTTCCCGAAGTTCTTCACGAACTGCTTCCCGGCAGTGTCGTTGTCAAAACAGAGGTGGAATGTTGCAGAAGGGGAGTTCCTGATAAGTCCCTTTATCTGACTTACCGTCGGTGTGCCTCCTGTCGAGACGAAAACTGCATCTTTGAGATCCTTATCATCCTTGTGGCGCAGCTGGTAATAGGCCATGGCATCATAGGCGCTTTCAAAGAGAAGAACACGACCGGCGTTCTCCAGCTTCGTTCCCGCCGGTGATGCCATCCACAGCCCTTCGCTGGCGTTGCTGCCTTCGGCCTTCCCCTTGTAGGATTTCTCTCCGTCACGTCTCATGCGGCCACGCTCCTCGAATCCTACAACAGTATCGTCCTTTCCGGGTATAGTGAGAGGGAAGGAGAGATTCCTGAGACCCGAACTGGACGAGGTCGTCCTTGATGCCAGAACGAAGTTCTTCCTGAAAGCAAACTGGGTCGAGAGGTCTATGCCTCTATGCTTGAAGTACGGATAGAAGGCCTTCTGGCTTTCCTTGTCCCTTCCTTCAAAACGGTGGATGTCATAGTCCTCCAGACGGAAAGGCTTCGGTTCCCTGACGGGTTCTCTGGCTTCTGCGTTGCTTTCATCGTATGTGGTGTTCAGCAGCTTGCAGCATACCTTGTTTACCAGAAGATCGAGATTCATTCCGGATGTGTAGTCCCTGAAAAGTTCAGGATGCTCCTTGATAAAAGAAATGATGTTGTATGACTTCTGGACTGGCGGATGGAAGCAGCACTGGCTGTTCTGGGTGACGATGAACTTGTCACCGCGAATACGTCTTCCATCCTCGTCGAGCCTTACATACGACGGATAACGGAGACCGTCTCGACGGTTCCTGACATACCCGGCTTCCACCAGTATATCCTGTATGTTCAGCCTCTGCTTGTAGTCTTCGTATGTGAGATTGGCCATAGTTGTACAGTTATTTATCGTCCTAATCCTACGCCGTGTTCTGCGGCATTGATGCCTGCTTCAAAAGCACGGCTTGCAATATCCTGCGGCGAGTCAACGCCCGGTTTCATATAGATTGAGCCTCCTGCATGGCGCTCCATGTAGAGGTCCGGTGCATGGTGATGCATCATCGGTCCTCTGGCCAGCTCTCCAGCAACGGTGAGTGCGGCAAGCAGTCCGATGCCGAAATGCTTTCCTTCACGCTCCTGCGGAAGGTCCTTCATGTCCACCTCCTTGAAGACCTGTGAGAACAGCTTCATGCGGTGATAGTCATCGACGGCCATGAACTTGTCATACTGCCTCTGTGATATCTCATGGGTGATGGCCTCGCCGTTGATGACAGCCGTCATCCGGTACTTCATGCTGGTCTGACGCTTCTCGTCATCCTGAACCTTTACAGGCTCGACCTTGATATCCTGGACTGTCACCTCGCGTCCGTACTGGCCTTCGCGGAACCACCCCTTGCCGTTGTCATAGACGCTCTGACCGTCCACATGAGCCACGTCACGGCTCTCCTCAATCGGTGCGATGAAAGGGGAGAGAGACTCCAACATCTGAGGCTCCAGAATGACGTTTTCCTGCTGGACCCTGTATGATTCCTTCTCCTGTGCTGTAATCTCGGCGATGACCTCAGGCTTCACGGCGATGTTTATCTGCTCCCTGCTGTTCAGGGCTTCCATTGTCACGCCCTTCACATAGTCGGGACCGATGATGTCGTTGAGCACGTCCAGCCGCTTCTCCAATGAAACATCCTTGATTGATGCGTTCATCAGAGTGTTCAGCTCTTCATCGGAAAGGTCATAGACGAAATCCCTGTTGATGGCCATCGACTGTACCGTCAGTGTCTTTGAATTCTCATCCACCACAAGACCGTGGCTGTCCAGAATCTCCTTCCAGCTGTCCTTGGTGAAATAGACATCGGACGTTATCCTGTCGCAGTATGCTACGGCAGCCTTATCGGATTTCTGCCTTTCCTGAATCTGGGGAACGATGTCCTTCAGCTCACTGAGCACATCATATCCCTGCTGATGGTTTTCTGCTGTCTGCGTCTGCTGAGCGGACTGTCCCTTGTAGTAGAAGCCATAGCCGCCGTTCTGGAGTTCGCCCGGTTTGATCCTGCCGTCAGGTCTGTCGGCCACCATTGGCGCACCGCCCATATAGAGTGAGCCTCCGACCCTGCGCATATGGAATCCGTCCTGCATTCTCGGAGTCCATCCGAGGATTCCGTAACGGTTCCACATGTTCGGCTGACGGCCATACTCCCCGGTACCGATTCGGTAGCCGTGAAGTCCCATCACCACACGTCCGTTGGCATTCCTGGCATGTACGAAGTCCTTCGGCAGATGGAAATTCTCCGAGACGAGCGCCGCGAACGTGTCATAGGCGTGCTTGTTGGCGTATGTCGAACCCCAGTCGGTCAGCGCCTTCAGCTGCTTCGGATTGAGGTCATAGGTGAGGAGAGGGGAGTCGTGTCCCTGAACGGCAAGCTTCACATCCGCTCCATCAGAGATGATGTGCGCCTGCATGCCGTTCTTCCTCAGGAGAGACTGCAACTCAGGTGCAAGGTCTCCGTAATATCCCAATGCGTTTGTCCTGATTGACATGGCCGTCCGGATTAAGCGTCACCCTTCTCAATGGCAAGTTCCAACTCGCTTCCCTTCATGTCAAGGAAGTCCATGGCACTCTTCTCATCGGCTTGGACACCGGATTCCTCACAGAAGGATTCATATTCCTTCTTCCACTCCTCAGAATGCATGCTGATGTATTCCACCAGGCTGATTTTGCCGTCCTGATACATCTGGACGAGCTCGTCTTCCGTATAGTATTTCTGTTCCATTATGCTTATTGTTTATCGTTTCATTCCACTGTTCTTTGATATGACCATCTTCTGCTCCTCCCATATCTCGTCGGTGTAATCCTCCTCGTTGACATGGTTCAGATCGCCGTTGTCATCCCTTATCCAGCAGCCGAAGATGCCGAAGTTGTACTTGTCGAGCATGGTGCTCTGCTGTGAACGCCAGCGTCCGACATCGCCGGTGCACATGCGTATGCCCGTCCTTTCGTTAAGGTCGATGCCAGCCGTCACCATCTCGTCTGACTCCATGAACGTGACGGGCTCACCGTCCTGAACCATCTGAATCTCAGCAGAGGTGAGACGGAAGCTGTCCATCAGCGAACGGAGGTTACGGCCGATGACGGGTGTCGGGACATACATGACCTGATTGGTGTCCATGTCGATCTGGACGAAGCACTTGGTCGTGCCGTCATCAGGCGACTGTGCAACGATGGCCTTGCCTTCACGGAGCGCGTTCTGCTGCTCCTTGCTGTACTGTCCGATGTCGCAGTGCTGAAGCTGCGGATAGAATAACACGTCCACACCCCCATCATCCTGACGGCAGAGCATGAAGCGTGTGCGGCTGGTGATGACATTGCCGCTGTCATCCTTGATGCGGATAGGCAGGACGGGCGTGCGCCGTCCGTCCAGAATGGCATCGATGACCCGCATAGGCAAGTCTTCGATCATTTCCTGTGTGAGACCGTACTGCGACAGGATGCCGTAAGGGATCTCTTCTTCTTTGAATGCTTTGTATTCCATAATTACTGGGTATTTTGTAAATCACTATTTCTTTGCAAACTGCGTTATGGTGCGGCACATCTCAGCGACCTCTCTGTTGACGTTCACAAAATTCTCATAGAGGATATGCTCGCGTGCCTCGCGGGAGGAAAAGGTGTAGAACTTCGGGAGCGGCATGTACCGTTTCTCTTCCTCGGCAATCTCCTTCATGTTGAAGTCCGTCTTGCAGTAAAACTTGGAAGTCTGGAACTCCGCGCTCTCCTGTATGTTCATCGAGTCCTTATGTCCTGTCTTGGTCTTCACAAAGTCACGGGCAGTCTGTCCGCAGATCCAGCCGGTAGGCATGTCCGAAATCTTCGATGCCGGGACAAGGTTGTCCATGTTCTCGTTGAGATTGATGGATGTTCGGTCCCGGTCTATGGTTACACCCTTCTTGAGCTGCACCACCTTGCCGAAGATGTCGTTGGAGAGCCATTCAAGCGTCTCCTTGGCTCTGGCCGATCCGCTGACTACATTGCCGACGGTGGTAATGACTTTCTGCATTCCCACCTTGCCGTAGTCGCTTTCCAGCTGCGGCAGTTCCTGGAAACCGAGCGTCACACTTACCTTGTTGCTTCGTGCCGTGCCGATAAGACGGTCAATCTTGTGGAAGTACAACGTCGGAAGCTCATCGACGATGATGCTGACTGGGACATTCTTGCCTTGACCGGTGTTCACTCTCGTGACAAGACGGTTAAGGATAAGGGCATTGAGGGCTCCGATGATGCTTTCCATCTCAGGGTCGTTGGCGATTAGAAGATAGCTCGGATGCTCCGGGTCGCTGACCTTCAGGTCGAAATCGTCGCCGTCCTTGTGGAATATCCAGTAGGATTCCTTGGTGGCCAGACGGCTTGTATAGACGCGCAGTGTGCCTATCATACCTTCAAGCTGCTCCATGGCATTATTCTTCATTGCAGTCTGGAACGGTCCCAACAGAGGAGCGACCTCAGGGTCAGTCTGTAGAACATCGAAGATGGTCTGATAGTCCAGATTCAGGAAGGACAGGATATGCGGCATGTCGGAGAACTGACCAAGCCAGTGGTCTGGCTCCACATAGAGTCCTTCCTTGTTCTTCGCCCTTCCGGTGAGTCTCTTCTGGCCTGTCTGCCTGTCCTCGTCGTATTCAGCAATCAGGGCATTGCCGGCCTTGTCATACGGCAGCTTGTTGTAGTTGCAGAAAAAGAAGATGCAGGCTGCAAGGAAGTTCACGGCAGAAGTCTGGAAGAACTGGTCGGAACCGCCGCCGCCTTCCTTCTTGCCCTTCTGGAGTGAGTCCAGCAGGGTCTCAGCCGTCTCGCTGGCTGCTGCAAGGTTGTTGATGTATTTCAGCTGTATAGGATTGACACGGCGTGAATACTCGATGTCAACGAAATTAATGATGTTGAACTGGCAGCCTTTCGGCAGCTTGTCCTTCTTCTCATTGAGCTTGTAGTGGTAGTACAGTTTCGTGGCAAGAGTGGGGAACTTGTAGTCATAGACAACCATGGCAAAGCCCTTCGCACTGTGCTGACGGATGAACGGCTCTATGATGGAGAAGGTCTTACCGGATCCCGGAGTACCGACGACCCATGTTCCGCGAAACGGATTGACTATGTTCACCCATCCCTTGCGGAACTTGCCCTTGTAGTAGTACCGCATCGGTATGTTGACACTGTACTTGTTCTCCATCTTCTCCTCGCACTGCTCGAAGGACTCGTTCTCGAAATTGAAGCGGTCTTTCAGAAGACCCTCCTTCAGGAACTTCGAGATATTGTCCAGAGCCTTGTGTACGAGGATGGTTCCGATGACGGAGGCTGCCATGTACAGCCACCTGTTCAGCGTGATGGAATAGATGCGCGTCTCCATGGTATGACCGAAGAGCCATACGGAGAGGACGATGATGAAGATGCCGCTGACCAGAGGATAGAGGACCATCCTGCGTGCATCGAACTCAAGAGCCTTGCGGTTCCTGGTGCCGATGCAGGTGATGCAGATGGCAAGCAGTGTCGCCGTCTTGCTCCAGATGAGGTTGCCGTCATTGTATATGAACCAGCGTTTCATCCGTCCGTGGATGTCACAGACGATGCCTCCCCAGAAATCCAGCATCTGGGGGTCGATGGCATACATGAAGAACTCCAGTATGACTGACACATATACCAGTGACCGGAATATCTTGTAGGCGGTGATAAGGTCCTTGCTCTCTTCCATGGCAGATTAGTAGATTGTTACTACAGGTCTTACTTTGTGTCTCTCATCCTTCGGTGTCTCCTGACGTGCTCCCGTCACTATGCTGTAGAGCCATGCCTTGGCTGTCTCCTGTCCGCTGACCTCGGTGCTGGTCCAGTACCAGCATTCATCAGGAGAGTCGGAGAGGGGAGTACCACCGCACTTCTCCATACAGTCATTGATATGCTTCTTCGAGGCATACATGAGCTGCATCTGAGCCACGGACGGCACATAGGCGCTCTGGCCGTATCTCCACATGGAGAACACGGCATCGGCCATCGGTGAGCCGGTAGCCGTTGAACTGAAGAGGGCATAGGTGTTGGCATTGCCGTCATAGCCGAAAACATCGGCAGAGGTGTCCTGCTTGACTCCGATGCTGTCTGCAAAGGCGACAGGCGAGAGGTCATCGAGATAGACGGCATATGCGGTTCCTTCCTCCGTTTCAGGGTCGCAGAGGTGGAAAACGACGGCGATAGGCACAAGACCGTTTCCGCATCTGTCCGGGGAAACGACACTTCCATCCGTGCACAGCACATCACCCAGCTTGGTTGACGTATCAGGAAGTTCCATGTGCTTCGTGCAGGAAGCAAACGCAACCGTCATTGAAAGTGCCGTAAGTATAAAACTTCTGTTCATAGTCCTTGCTTTAATGTTTTCTGTTGAAACTCGGGAACTTTATTCCCAGTGAGACACCGGCCCTAAGCATGTGGTCCTTCTCCGGGAACATGACATCGGCCCTGGCTGCCCAGAAGAAACGCCATCCGTGCCGCAGTGCATAGTTGTGCTCATAACCGGCATGGAGCCCTGCGATGAACCTTTCAGTGTCCGTTCCGGCAGATGCGCCGATACGCAGACTTCCGTAGTTGTTGCGGAAACGCAGAACGCATGGCTTCCAGGCTATTCCGGCAGTCCAGTTGTTGTAGTTGTGGAAGAAGGATTCGTTGCATACCTTCCCGCAGACGGAACAGTCATCCCACTGGAGATAGCTGTTGGCGAACACTTCCCACGCATTGTGATAGGTGGTCTCGTGCTCCCAGGACAGCGTAGCGTCAAAACCTCTCTCGACAAGAGCTCCTGCGCTGATGGCTATCCTGTCGGAGCGGTTCTGCGCTCCTGCACTTACCACGGCGGCCATTGCCGCCAGTATCATGATCATCCTTTTCATGGTCAGTCCTCCTTCAGCAATGCCTTGTTGAACGTATCTGCGGAAAGGACATCCTCATAGTCTATGGAGAGTCCGATGGTGCGTCCGCTAATCTGCTTCTCGGCCATCTCGATGGTCAGCACCTTGTCATTCGGGAACGTCAGCTTCGGAACGACAATCACGTTCCTGTAGCCGTGGCCGAAGGATTCCCTATCTTCAAGGATGAAGACAGGAGCGACTTCCAACGTCTGGCAGTTGGTTGACTTGGACTGTTTCTTGTCTGCCAACTTAACACGAATCTCATCGATGTCGAAACGGATGTGTGTCCTGTTGTCAACGCTGAAATCCAGGAAGAAATAGTCGCCTGCGGTGTAGATGTTGTTCAGCCGCATCGTCATGTGATGCATCTTGGTGCTCACGTTCCGGAATCGGGCGGGGGAGCGCCATATCTGACGGGCGAAAGCGGCCATGTCCTCAGTGGACAATGACACCGCGGGGTTATGATACGGTGTGGTCTCGTAATGAAGCACGGCCTTGTCGGAGACGGCTTCCTGCATTCTGGTCGTATATACCAGAGCGTACTGGACCCTGTATCTCTCCGTCACTATAGTCACGATGGCGAGGATATCGCCGTCGGCATGGACTTCGGCCCCTTCCTTGGGTTTCAGCCTGACCGTGTTGTTTATCGGCTGGTCGCCAGCCACGAAATCGGTACTGATGTCAACGAAACGTATCGGTTCCGTTGCCGTTATGACCGTCGTCACATGCTCGTTCACGGTCAGCTGCTTCAGCTCCATATAGGTCTGCTGAGCCATCATGACAGTCGCTGCCGTCAAACAGATACTGATTGTAAGGATTCTTCTGATATTCATATTGCTCGTTTCTTTTAATTCTTTCCGTTGACCAGATAGACGAAGGTGCCGTACTTGAGCTTGGCACTGTTCTTCTTGATGGACTTGCTGACGGCATTCGTCGTCCTTGTATAGGCATTCTGAATGGCCTGCATTCCCCATTGGGCGAAGCTGTTTGAATAGCCGCCCTGATTGAGGTTCATGTTGCTGCTGAGTGCGCCGCTGGCCACATCCTTGGCTGTCTCACGGAAACTGCTTTCCGGCACATACAGACCTTCCAGACCGTCAGTATCATAGACCGAAAGGCTGACCTTGATGATGTTGTCTCCGACAAGCACGCTGGTGACGTTTCCCTTCACCCGCTGGCTTCCGAATCCGTTCATGATGGCATAGATGTAGCTGCCTTTCTTCATCATCACCTCGCCGACCTGAACGTCATCCAGAAGACGGAGTCTTACACGGCTGCCGTCAACGGCCTTGATGTCCTCGTCGATGATGGCCTTGATGAGGTTAGGCTGGGGGTCGTTCTCAGCAATCGTATGGAAGCAGTCCGACGGCTGAACGGTTCGCTTGACCACCTGTTGCACCTCATCGTCATCGGTTGGAGCCGACACTGCATTGTCAGCGACGGTGATGGTCTTTTCGGCAGGTGAGTCTGCTGCTATAGCGTCCGTCACTGAAGACTGCACCTGACTGCGAAGGCTGGCAAGTTCGGCCTCCAGCTCCTGCTCACGTTTCAGGCTTGCCGCCAGTCTCTCGTCTTCGGTCATCTGAAGGTCGGCAAGACCGGCGTTCATGGACTGGCTGCGTTCGGCACTCTGCCTGAGCTGCTCCTGCATCTCAAGCATCCTTGCCTGTGTGCGGGCCTGCTCCATGGCCATCGAGTCCATCGTGGCCCTGTCCTCGTCGGTGTACTGTGACTGGTACTCCTCCTTCGGCTCGTCCGTGCCGTCACGCTCGATGTTGCCGATGGCGCTCAGGTCGCTGATTTTGCCGTAGGATTTGACCATACTCTCGTACTTTCCTTCAATATCGTCCTTGACCTTGGCCTGCGGCAGGTTAGGGTTGATATAGTCCGTAGTCTCCATGTCGGGGTCCGGAATATCGGCCTTCTTGGTATGAAGGGTGTCAATGACGAAGTACCCCGTGAAAAGGAGGGGAAAGTATATCAGAGCCGGAATCATGTATTTCGGTCTCTTGAATTCAATCTTCTTCAGTAGGTTCATATTCCTTCAATGTTATTGTTCTGTCATTCTCAAGCATCTTTTCCTTCAGCCGTTCCTCCTGCATCCGGGTGGCACTGACAGGTTCCTCTCTATGCTTGTAAGCTCTTGCCAGATGGTAGATGTTCAGCGCGAAACAACCGATGACGAAGCTGAACACGATGGCAAGGAAGAGCTTGCCGTGTTTTGCAGCGAACTTCTGGATATGTCCGGCCAGGCTGTCAATCTTGGTGGCACGGGCGAACCTGCGTCCGGCTTCCACGTCCTTCTCATACTTTTCCCGGTATTTCGGGTCATCCTTATCCGGCATCTTCTCGCCGAGAATCATTTTCTTCAGGTTTCCCATGGCATCAGTAATTAATCTTGTTCTTCTGCTCAATATCCTTGTTGATGAGAGTCCTCCAGTTCACGATAAGAAGGCCGTGAGGATTGTTGTCTGTTCTCGGGACTCTCTGGAGCTGTCCTGCGGTCACAAGTTCACGCATGAGGATGCTGCTGCGGCGCTCAATCCTCTGACGACCGTAATAGGTGAACTCCATGTTCTTGGTGTCAACCCTGATGCTGTCGCAGTAGATGCTGAACACGGCACTCGTACCCATGATGTTGGAGTAGAAGCCTTTTTCCTTGAGGGTATTGTACTGTGCAAGGCCGGTCTCATCGACCAGGTACATGGCTTTCTCCATAGTGTATTTGATGTACTTGTCATCCGGGGCGAGCGTGAAGAAATAGTGATGGAACATCTCAATATGGCTCTTCGCCTCGACCTCCAGTGTCTCATCCATCGTGCTCCTCTCGACGAGGATAGGGACGTTGCCGTCCAGCACGTACACTTTCTTCTGCGCATCCGACACCATTCCTCTTGCTGTCAGTATGCTTGAGATGCTGATGACTATGCAGCCTACCAGAAAGAGGCTGCACACTATGCCTACCAGCTTGATCTTGTTTTCCAAATTCTTTATGACCATATCAAATACAGGTTATTATTGTCACAATATGTTTCCGCTGAGCATTCCGGTGGCGGTTGCCTTGGCCTGCTGAGCCACACCCTCGCCGAAGTTTCGTGTCGAGAATGCCGTATCACCTTCCGGTATCATCCATGCCGCAAGGTCTGGAACGAGGTTCAGACACTTCAGGGCCACTATGCTGGCTGCCATCATGTAGCCCGTCGAGAAGAATGCGTTCTGGAGGAATGCCGCCATAGTCGCTTGGCTTTGGGTGATGGCCGTGAGGTCCTCGACCTGTATGCACAGCACTATATCGAAGAGCAGCAGGACGTAGAAACCCACGAAGTATAGCATGGCTCCGTAGAAATGTACCGTCAGGTAACGTATGAGCCACTTGGCCCATGAGCCTTCCCATTTCGGGAGAAGCGAGAACGCCCATTGTATCGGTCCGAAGATGGTAAGCCTTCCCAGAAGTATCTGCTGACAGTATATCGTTCCCCACCAGCCGATGCGGAACACTATGAGCGCAATGAGCATGATGATCTTGTCAAGACCGACGACGGCTCCCGCAGTCAGCGACGTGAACCACAGCTTCGATGCGTCCTTCTCCATGTTCGTCACCTCATCGACCCCGGCATGTTCCATGGTGGCCTCGACAAGGTTCGGGTCCGATGTACCGCTGTGTGCGACCTCGGCCTGTGCCTGCAGGTCCTGATAGAGCGTGTCCCTGACATGCAGCAGTTCCTGCACCTCGTCGAACTTGTCGCTTATCTGCGATGCTTCCGCCTCATAGAGGTCATGTGTATAGGAACCTATGCAGTTCGGTATGTAGGACAGGAAATCCAATATGCACCAGCTGTTGCCACTGTTGGTGATGCCTGTGTCAGCTGGCGGGTACCACCAGCAGAGTACGATGCTCACGGCAAGCGGACGGAAGAGCTTCATGATGTCCAGAGGCTCATGCTTGACCATCATCTTGTAGGCCATGCCTGCAGCGACGATGATGGAGAACAGGGCAGCCAGTGCCATGCACATCTGCAGGATCCACCAGAACGGGCCCTGAGAGCCGGTGAAAGTAGCGTCGCAGAGAAACTCGTTGGTCTGGAAGATGACATCGTCGATTTCCTCCTCAAGGAGGTCAACGCCAAGTCCTGAAATGATATCTGCCATAGCCTTATTCCGTTATCTGGTTTGACGTTACCATGCTTTTCCAGCGGCTTCCGGCCTCTTTCGCTATCTCGCCACGGCGGTCAGGCAGGACGAGGGTTGAAGCCAAAGACTCGGAGGTTGACTGTCTGCTGTTGAGCATGACTATATATGAGAGAAGGGTCTCGTTCTGGCTGCACAGGTCTGAGTAGATTCTCAGATATTCGCGCTTGCGCTCCGAATTTGGCAGATAGGACTCCTGAAGTGAGCGGATGGCTGTCTGGAACAGGTTGTAGTATTCCTGCCAGCGTTCCTTCTCAGATGAGCCGCCGCCTACGGATGTTATTCTTCCGATGTTGTCCTGAAAAGATTTGAGCTTGGCCTCAATCTTCGGGCCCTCTGACAGCCAGGCTATGTCCGCTTTGCGGTCTGCCATGTTGAGTGCCTCAATCCTTGCACGCTGCGAAAGCGATGTTTCGACTGTGTCGGCCATCTTTACCTGAAGGAATGCCGAAGCGCTGGCCTCAGTACGGTAACGGAGCTTGTTCTTTGACGATGCCGATTCGCTGTATTTCCTGTGAAGCACGGTGTAATAGGCATCAGGGGTGAGGGAACCCGCACCGGTCTCCATGACTGTCACCTGATTCAGCTTGGTCTCACTGTGGTTGTATGTCACGTACTGTGCCTGTGCCGAGAAGGCACAGACGGCTGCAATGCATGAAAGAATGATCCGTTTCATTGTAGTACTTTTTATAATCAAGTTTGCCGGCCATCCGCCATCTGCCGAATGACCCTTCAAGTATCTCAGGCAGGGACTTGGCCCTATAGACTTGCGCCTTCCAGTAGCCGGTCCTGACCTGTATGTATTTCCATGTCTCGAAATAGGCAGTGTTCAGATGAAGCCTTATGCTGTCCATCGCCTTGTTGATGCTTTCAAGGACCATCAGGAGGTCGGACGAGCTGCACGCCGCTGTCCCTGTAACATACAGGACAAGGTCGCTGAATGACCTGTATATGTTCTGACACTCACCGGCCACCATCTCCAGCATGTGCCTGTTGACGGAAATGATGAGCGTATCGGTGCTGACTATGTCCAGCTGGCTGAGACATTTGTCGTGATATTGCGTCAGCATGTTCTTGTAGTCAACAAGACGCTTGCTGATATTATCGTAGGTGTCGTAGGCGTTCAGGGATGTCCTGAGTGTCTGGTACAGGACATCAATCACGTCAAAGGCTCGTGTGTATTTGTCAAGCTCCACGTTTATCTCCCTGAAATCCACGTTCGCATCCTTGCTGTATTCATGCAGCAGGGCATTGCTCTGCTCCAGTGTGGCTCTGGCAATGAGAAGGCTGCGCTGTTCCTTGTGGTCATTGATGTAGGCCTCAATGGAAGGCACGTCAAAACTCCACTGGGCATGTGCAATGTCCGGGAAGAATGCCAGCAGGCAGATGATTATGTACAGTCCCTTCCTCATGTCACTCCTCATCCTGTTTTCCCTTGCGGGCATTCTCCAACCATTGTTTCTTGCACTCCTCAGCCACGGTGAGCTTGCGTCCCTGGTCCGAATCCACAAGCGGATTGACATCACGCAGGAAGTCGATGAACCTGTACTTGTATGCCATCATCTTCTCAAGAGAGACAAGGTCAGCGTAAATCTTGGTGATCCTGCTGTCAATCTCACGGGCAATCTCCAGCCTGTCACTTGACCAAAGCAGGTGATAGGTGTCTGTCGTGTCATCCTCCTGAAGCGGGTCGCTCTTGACATATTCGGTTGATACCTTGCAGGACGGGTACATCCTTGCCACTTCTGAGACTCTGTTGTTGACCAGGTCCGTCTTTTCCTTCTCGCTCATGGAGCTGTCAAGGGTCAGCACGTCCACAACCTGTGTGCTGGTGAGTTCCGAAGTGAGTTCCCAGTCTATCTGAACGATGGCCCTGTGAATCTTTATCCAGAGGAAATACTTGGGCTTCCTGGCAATGGAGAGCTTGGCCTTGAAGGTCACTGTCGCATTCATGTCCGGCAGCTTGGCTTTCCTGATGAATGTGTAGCCGCTCCATGAGCCTGCATCCTGCCAGATAAGCCCGTAGGTCTGCTGGCATTCCTGCATGAGCGCCGGAATCCTGCGGTAGTCGTCCGTAGGAACGTCATCGTCTGAATCGGCTTCTGAAATGGCCTCCGAGACTTCGTCAAGCTGACTCTGGTAATCGGCCAGCTCGGCCTTGAGGATATCGATCTTATCCTTGTTCTCGTTGTACTTCTGGCGCAGTCCGACGGCATCCTCAATGCTCGCGGTGGAGATTTCCTTCAGGAGTGCGGCATTCTCATTTTCCAGTGCACGGATCATTGAATTGAGGTCATCAATCTTTGAACGGAGTTCCGACTCCATGGCCTCCAGCTCCGATGTGTCGGTGCCGGATTCAATGATGGATGTCTTCATGGAGCATTCCTTAGTGTGCGCAGAAAGGGAGCTGCCGCAGGATGAACACTTGTACTGTGTGGAGCCCTCGCCGAGCTTTGCCCCGTCGGTGCAGGTCACGCTGATGGTCACTGCCTCGACACCTTCAATAGTGCGTTCATCGGTGGTCTGGTAGTAGTTCTTCTCATCGGAACCGATATAGTAGGTAACTCCTTCCTCGTTCTCGTTCATCTCGTTCAGACGTGCCTGAAGCTGTGCCTTGAAGGTGTTCAAATCCATGGAGTAGGAGTCGAAGTAATCCTCATAGACTTCTTCCTCAGTGTCCCATGACCTGGTGACGGCGATGGAATAGGCGTATGCCTTGGACTTGACATTGCCGAAGAACCCCTTGATGATATAGCTGTTCAGCCAGTAGGAGATATAGTATCTCGTGCCGTCATTGGCTGAGTTTAGATTATTTACTTTCGTCTGCGACCATCCAGCACGGGCTTCGCTGTTGGCTCTGGCAGCCGCAAGCTGGGATGAGGATGGGTTAAAACTCGAACTGGAGGTGCTTATCCTGTACCAGTGGTTGCCGTCGGTGATGTCTTTATTACCTCTAGGCGGAGTGTAGTTGCAGATGGTCTCACTTCCAGTTTCCCTCTTGTATATATACCATCTCTGGGTGTAATACTGTCCCATCTGCTCACGGGCATAATCATCAATCCAGGATGTAAGGCTGTAGTCGGAAATATTGAAGAGGTTGGCAACGCCTTCCTCGCCGCCGACAAGATTCAGCAGCGTCTGGCCGGCATTGTTCTCGAAGGACTGGAACAGGCCCTGATAGTTGTCCACGATGGTCAGAGCAGCTCCAATCTTCCCTTCAAACAGGTCGTTGAAATTGCTTCTCTGGAGCAAACTCTCACCAAGGTTGCTGATACCCGTGGCAGCCAGTGACACACCTTTCTGATACAGTGTCCCAAGGTCTGACTTGAGGTTGTCGAGGGTGATGTGTTCACCGGCCTCTCCAAAAGTGTCAAGCATCCCACGGAAATCTATGTCACCGAGCTCTGAGAGATTCAACAGGTCCGCTACATTGGAGTTGAGTTCAAGAAAGGCGATGTCGCTGAATGATAGCGTGCTGTTGGTGACAACCGACTCGAACTGCATACACAAAGATTTGGTGTCGTCACAGATCTTCATCAGATATGAACCCCAATAGAGCGCATTCTGCGGACTGCGCAGCATCATGCCGCCTACAGTCCAGATTTTCGGCATTATCTTGGCCGAAACCATGTTATAGATTCGGCGGTAATAGTAGTTCTCCGTTGCACTTGCCCATATTCCCAGATCAGTGAGTGCCCGACGGTCAAGATATTTGGATGAGAAGATGGCGGCAGCTGCCACCTCGGCTGCCCGGTAGTGCTTGCGAATGTCCTGTATCTGGGCATTATAGTATGCCTCGGCTGCCGTTCCAGTACCGTATGCCGCAACCATGGCCGCAGCAGTCTTCGCATCAATGTTGATGCTGTAGTACTGGGCCATGGCGCTCTTCGGCATAAGAAGAACGATTGTAACCAATATTATATGCAGGACTTTCCTCATTTTACTTTCATTTGAGATTTAGTACATGTCCCGCCTCGTTGACCTTCTGGGCGAACGGCAGCGATTTGCTGATGCCACTGCGGTCCCAGTCCCGACAGTAGGCTTCGATGGCCTGCTGGTGGTTGCAACGGAGTTCCGCTTTGTACAGTTTCAAGGCATCCTTCTCGGCTCTTTCCGTGGTGTAGGTCATATAGCACTCATGCGGTTCCTCGACTCCATATACCGCTCCGACCTGGCCTCTTCTGATAAAGACCTCACGGAAGAAGCTGCGCCCTTCCTTATTCTCCAGTCTGTTGATGGTGAAGATCTTCTTGCAGTCCACCTCGGTCAGTCCAAGAATGGCCTGAATCTCGTCGAAACGCTCCCTGAACTTGCTCTGGTCAAGCAGCATCACAACATCGGAGTTGTTGATGATGGCTTCCTTGACGATAGGGGAGCCAACGATGTCCTGAATCTCCTGTGTCACCACACCGACGCTTGCCCAGAACTTTCTGGCGGTCTTGTAGAGGTACTTGATGTATTCGGCCATCATAGGGGAGGCGATGGCCTTCCATGCCTCCTCAATGACCAGAATCTTGCGGTTCTTCTTGATTCGCATCTTCTGGATGAAAAGATCCATGATGATGAGTGTAACGAGAGGGAAAAGGAGAGGGTCATCCTTGATGGAGTCAATCTCGAAGACGATGAACGTCTCATCAAAGAGGCTGGTGTCCAGGTCCTCGTTCAGTGTCACCTCATGGTTGCCGCCCTTGTAGAACTCCTTCATCAGATAGTTGTAGGCTGACAGGTCGATTCCGGCAAGGTTATTTTCGTTGCAAATCTCAGGGAGCCTTTTCACACTGAACTCATAGAAGGTGTTGAAGCAGAGGTTGTCAATCTTCCCGTCGAAATGGGCTGCGAAATACTCTGTGATGGCCTGCTCGATGAGCTTGTCCTCCGTCTTGGTGACAGTGCCCTGGGTGCCTTTCCAGATGAGCATGATGAGGTTCTTCAGGAATCCCACCTTCTCGATGTTGTATTCCTCACGCTTGATGCGGAACGGGTTCATCGTGATGGGATGCTCGTCCGTATAGCTTATGTATTTTCCTCCGACATATTCGCAGAGACCCTCGTATGAGTTACCGGTATCGACAAGTACAATATCCGTGTTCTGCTCCCACATCTGCCTGACGACAGAATTCATGTGGAAGGACTTGCCGCTTCCTGAAGGGCCGAGGCAGAAAAAGTTCGAGTTGTCTGTTATCTTTTCCTTTCCCTCCTTTCCTGTTATGTCAATGGCCACAGGCACGCCCTGGCGGTCGGTGTAGTATATCTTCAGCGGGGTTTCCTCGCTGTGCTGTATCTTCTCCTTATACATCAGACAGGCCGCTGCGTCACTCAGGGTGAGGAAACGGTCATAGTCCGGATTCATTCCGTAGCAGTTGCCCGGGAACGAGTTCACGAACAGCTCAAGCTGGTTGTAGGCCCGCTTGCTGATGTGAATGCCGAGTCGCCCGAAGGCGTTCTCAATATGATTGGTGCATTTCTGGAAATCCGTGTCACGGCCTGTGACCACGGCAAGATTGAAATGGCTATAGACAAGCTGCTTGCTCTCCCTGGCAATGACCTCCTGCACCTTCTTGATGTCCTCGACGGCCATCTGGTTGGCAGGGCTCGGGATGCTGGCATGTCTGTTCTTCTTCTTGTCCAGGACGGCAAGCTCGTGCTTCTGTCCCGGAACGAAAATGATCTGGTTGTAGATGACGGCCTGTGCTCCCGGAATGCTGTCTATGGCATTTAGCAGGTCAACAGGCATCGTGGCATTGTTCACCTCGATATTGGTGAACGGTCTGATGAGAGACGGCAGACTGATGCTGTCCACATCGACGAGTGAATAGAACTTGCACTTGCGGTCTCCCATGGAGATGGTCTCATCATCGACCTTGAATCCGGTCATTGAGACTGTCTTGTCAGTGAAGTTCATGGCGAAATAGCGGTCAACATAGTTGTTGGCCTCTTTCTTTGAGAGGAACCGGGCTTTCACACCAGCATCCTTCAGCTGGTCAAGAACCTTGCGCGTCTTGACCTGGAAATCCCTCCATTTCCTTGAGTCGTATGAGAAGAGACGGCCTTTTCGGCATTCCTGGGTGATAACAAGATAAGTCACGGCATCGGTGTACTCACGTCCCCTGAAATAGCGGAAATAGCTGTCGGAAAGGTACTCGTGGCTGTCACCGCTTTCATCGCTGAAATGTCTGCGGCTGAATACGTCCTGCTTCTGCAGCGCATATCCCTCGCCAAGAGTCTGGGCAATGGAGGTGAACAGCTGGGTGAACTCATAGTAGGCATCTATGTTCGCCGAATACTTCTGGACCGGGTTCTCCATCTTCAGAATGGATGAGTACTCGCCGGTCTTGGTGTAGAGAACGGCCACGCCATCCACTTCCTCAATCGTGAAGTAGATGTCCTGGAATATCTTCTTGCGTTTGCCTCCGGTGCCGAACGCGGCTACCGATATGGCCATTCCTCCAAGTATTGCTACGAATATCAAGATTACATAGAGTGTCATTCCTGCTGTTTTTGTTTTAAAGCAGGCTCATCCTGTACGGGGTGAGCCCGCCTTGAAAGTTTATAATCTCTTTGAGTATGCGAAGATGTACACACCGTGGTCGTTCTTCTTGGAGTGGAGACCTTTCCTCTTCATGATGAGAATGAGGCCGGCTCCGACCGTGATGGCCATGGCGAGAGTGATGAGACCTGCAACGAATCCTGCGATGCAGTACACGATGATGAAGCCCAGAATGGCCGCACCAGCGGTGCCTGCCGCCCAATAGATGTACCGTCCTTGAAGACCCATAAATTCAAGGGGGCGTTGCAGGCCCTTGAACAGTGGGTAATCTGGGTAGCGGCTGTCCTTGACTGTTTTTTCCATCCATCAGTCTTGTTGTTGATTACTGGTTACAGACCGAAGAACAGAGGCAGAGCCTGTGCAGCTGCCACGAGGAAGATACAGGCACCGACGACCATCATGATCTTCTTCTTGACATCCTGTTCCTCGTTGTTCATGGCGATGTACACACTGATTGCGCCGATGATGGCTACCACACCAGCGATGGCGTAGCAGAGTTTGACGACAATCGGCACATATTTCGCAATCTCTTCCGCGACAGTCGAGAGCGCGTTGGTTCCGGCGGTGTAGTCACCGGCCGCATTCTGTGCGAAAGTGGCCGTACTGACAAGCAGCGTGAGAGCCATGGCTCCGAGACGTGGGGAAGTGACTATACTTTTGAGTCGTTTTCCTAACTTTCTCATTGTTGTCTGATTGTTTGTTAATTACCTTGTTACTATATCAGCTCTTCTGCAGCAGAGCTTTCTTGAACCCTCGCCTCATGCTGTTGGCCTTCCAGCAGTCAGTCCGGGTGGTCAAGCCGTTATGTACGATACCCGAAAAATGCCGGGAATACTATCGAAGCACCTATCAAGAACAGTCCGGCTCCAACAAGCAACTCAATATCCTTTTTTGTGTCGCTTTCGCCATTCTGCATTTTGATGTAAACCAGTAGTCCGGATATGACGGACACTACACCAGCCACTGCATAACATATGTATTGAACATACTGCATCATAGTCACCGTGAAGTCATGGGCAGTCGCAAGGGCATCGGCTCCCCAGGAGTAATTCACGCCACCGCACTTTGCCGCAGCGTCCGGTATCTGGATTACTCCCAGCAGGATGGTCATCACAATGGTTCGCAAGATCCGTCCTTTACAGCCTGTCAATACCTTTCGTAACATTTCCCTTTCCTCCTTCACCGGAATTGCCGGCAGCTACCTTATTAATTTTAACAGGAAGGGGCTTGCCCGTGAGTATTGCCATCTTCATGGTCTCGTTCATCAGCTCGCCGTTATACTGAACATCAATGTCCTCCATGTTCTCCTGTGTCTCGTTGATTTTCTCCTGGGCAGGGGAGAGCGGCTTCCCGGTAGCGTCAAGCTTGGGAGCATCTTCCTGCTCAACAGCTGGTGTCAACTGTCTTGTAACAGTCTCATTCCACTTGTTGCCACCTTCTCCATCATCCTCGGAGATGCGGAAACCGCCGGATGTTTCTTCGACAGCCTTGGGAGCCTCGAACTCCATATCCTTAATCTCAAATGTCTCCTCAGAGTCCTTGTTCTGCTCCTTGGGTTTCCCGTACAGATCGATGCTTATGATGATACCGTAATAAAGCACATAAGCCGCTGTCAGGACGATTGCGAAAATCCAGAATCCGCTCATATTTTCTTATCTATTTTTGCCATATGGTTTGCCATCGGAGGTTGTACAATAGTGCCAAAAAACGGTCATTTTTGTTGTCCTCACTGGTGCAAGCTATAAACAAAATCCATATTCCAAATATTTGTTGAAGAATTTTTTAGGAAAAAGTGCAAAATTTCCCATAAATCGGCAATTTGGTACTTGAAAATGGTACTTAAAGCAAGATTTTCGGGCAAAAAGAAAACTCCCCCGAAATGGAGGAGTTTTGGCACGTTTGCCACAAAACCGAATTCGCATTGGACATCCGGAATGCCACTAGATTCACTTGCTCAGACGGATGAATAGACCTTCCGCCTAACGAGGGCTTCCATGGCTGTGCATAAGGAAATCATTGAGGTCATTGAAATCGTAGTACATATCCGATAGGGAAGTGATTTTGCCAGGCATAGCTGACTCAATGCGCTCAAGGGCCATGCGACCTGCCAGGTCGTTGTCAGTGAAAGCGTATGCCTTATCATAGACATCGATGAAAGGGATGGCTCTGCTGACGATGCTGGTTGAATTTAGAACTATACAATCACTGTCAATTAGATTGGGGAATCCTTTAGCTACTAGGGTCTTGAACGACAGAAAATCCATGAAGCCCTCAAAAATGCAGCAAGCCTCGGAACGGCTCTGTTTCGATAGAGGGACGACGGAAGGAGCTTTTGCTCCATGACAACCCTTGAAATAGGCATTCCTAATTTCCATACCGCCCAGTATATTAAGGAAGCAGATTCCATAATACGGCCGTCCTCGCACTGAGTAATGGGCTTCACGGCAATACTTTGTACCAATATCCACAGGGATTTGTCTCGAATGCAAATAAGAAAGAAGGGCTCTGTGAGTTAGGTCAGTGACCTTCACATCTTTAATCACAGGGTCTGTTTCGCGGATAAAAGCCACTGTCTCCCTGCTTGAAAGGACGCCGATGGGTCCTATCCCTAATGCTTTCGATTGCTCTTCCAGCCACACAGCGGCATCATGGAAGGAGCAATTGCCGTTCAGAAGAATGGCAAGGTCAATGACGTTGCCGCCGGTCCCGGTTGCGTAGTCCTGCCATACATTCTTGACGACAGACACCGAGAAGGAGGGATGACGGTCGCCACGGAAAGGGGAGCGGTAGAGCAACTGTGTACCGCCCCTGATTCTGTTGACTGGCTCGAATCCAAGATGGGAAAGGAGTTTGTCAATGGGTATGCTTTTTAATTCCTCTATTTCCATGTGCTATCTGTTCTGTGCCAATGGCATATGCTCTATTAGGTACAAATGCGGTACAGTAGTTTGATTCCCTATATACACCATACTAAACTAAACCGCTTTTCGGGGATATATCCTTTGGCAGTCCTGTAGTCCGTTTGCCCTATGCCCACCATACCAAACCAAACCGCTTTTAGCGACATACCCGGGGAGAGTATGAAAATTCCCTGTTGTAAACATATCCCTTGTCTATTTTCTGCACAATGTCATTGGCGACAAGAAACTTCAGGACATTAACGTGTACGTTTCTGGCTCGGTCATAGCCGATGCTGGCATAACCGGCACCAAGGCGCTCCAACAAAGCATTATACCCGACAGGAACCGGTGCGTCTTCAAATGCCATGTCAAGAGCCTGACGGTGGAGTTCCTCACCAAGCATCTCATAGTCGAAGTTGCGCTTGGTCTTTTTGGGTCTTAGATCAATTCCTTCTGCTAGTTCGGGGAGACCTTCGTCATTGATGGTGAAAGCGAAGGGAGGAAATTCCCGGTCTCGGATAAGCGTTGCATGAACCTCGCTGACATTGCCGTCAGACTCGTTCTTGCTTATCTGAAGAATGGTCTCCGCCTTGTGATTGAGCTCGGTCCCTATATGGCCTCGGACATTGTCATCAGCCTTGTTCAAGTGAAGGACCGTATGAATGTGTAAGTTGTATCTGCTTGTCCATTTCATCAGCAGGCCAATGACTTCCGCGGCCTCAGTTGAAGAATTGATATCAAAGAGAAGATCTCTGAGACCATCTATTATGACCAGGCCGACATCAGGCCTTTCCGACAGTGCAAGCTCGATTATCTGGCATCTGTCAAGAGGACTGTATTCCCGCAGCATGACAAACTCAATGAGGTCACAGTCCTGATCGGCAGGGAAACCGGCCAATTTGTTGATTCTCTCAAGTACCTTATGACAGTGATACGAACTCTGCTCCGTATCGAAATACAGTACTTTTCTTTTGCCTTCCGGGAAGTTCGCTTCGTAATTGAGAACCTTGCTTCCGGTGAGAGCCGACGCAACAATGGCGCACACATTGAAGGTCTTCTTAGACTTGCCCTTGCCTGTGGATGCACTGAAGTTTCCCAAAGTGCTGATAGTTGAGTTGCTTACATGTATAACTTCAGGTGGGGTGTCGTATTTGTCTGTAGCTTTAATGAGTATGGAATACCAAATGGTATGGAAATTCTCTTGGGTTATTCTTGGTTCCATTGTGTTGTCATTTGATGTTATTCGCCACCCATTCGTCAAGTCTGTGTCTCTCGAAGAACATTTTCCTGTTAGGCTTGAAGAACGGAAGCTGGCTGTTTCTGATGAGCTGGTATAGTCTTGCAACTGATATCCCGAGATAGGCTGCCGCCTCCTTTGAAGACATGACATTGCTGGTTCCTTTCATTTCATCCTCGATTCTGTCTATTCTTCCGATGATGCTACGTATATTCTCATCGTCATGTTGTCCAATTGAATCAACCTTCAAGGTAAGCAGGTCTATCTTGTTGTTCAGCTGGGAAATATCATGGGCGGTAATTTTGCTCTTCATACTTTTAAATCCTTCTGGCCGTGTTGCTTTCCTGCTCGTCAATCTCTTTCTGCGACGGCACGCGGAAAGAGTTGACCCATTCATCAAGTTCCTCGCGCAGGAAGTAATAACTCTTGCTTGGTGGAGTATAGTAGGGTAGTTCACGGCGCTTGGCAGCTTCCAGAAGCGTAAATTTGCTCATTGAAAGATACTGCATCGCCTCGTTGGTCGTTAAGTAGGACTTGCAGACATACATCCTGTCTTCCACCTCTTTCAGATGCCTCGTAAGCTCTTCCAGGCTCTCGAAGCGTTTGAGATATTCCTCCACCTCGTGAAACTGGAAGATCAGTGATGTCAACTCGCCCCTCTTGCCGAGGATGTCAGGCAAGCCGCTGGCTTGCTCAACCAGTTTTAGAATCTCTTTTGAACTGAATTCCATAATTGTGATACTTTAGTTGTTTCCGGTGAAAAAAGAAAGCCCTCCGAAAACCCGTGAGCTTTCGAAGGGCGAAATTACATCGTACTCTTGTTGGTGAAAAGTTAACGCATTGATAGCAAAATTGATATCAATATCGGTATCAATAAATGCTTCAATTAAAGAGTCATTCTGCGGTAAAAACTGTTTCCTTTATGAGCGGAAGCCACCTGTCCACTTTCAGCTTCACCGGCTTCTCCTTGTCCTCCCACTGTCGGAGGGATGCTGCAAGCAGGTGAGCCGTGAGATACTTTTTTGCCGAAGAACTGAGGATCAGATGATGACTCTCAATCACCGACTGGTAGCGGTTTGTAATTATTGAATGATAGTTCAGCTGGCTGAAGAAATACGACAGAACGCCGTTGTTGTCTGCCACGAGATTCCTTTCGAATGAAACGCATTCATTAAACAGGAGAGACATTTCCTCCTCGCTGACCTGTTTCTTGAACAATGGGATGTCATTGGCCGCCTTTGTGATCATGTGAATCGTCCTGGCGCTGAGATGGCAGTCGAAATCCCTGACGATGTCCCTGACAATGCCTTTATGAATCAGCATGAGTTCCTCCATGCAAGAGTCAAAGCTGGCCTGGGACAGTTCTCCGGCACTGTATCTTCTGACAAGGTCCTCTCTTTGCTCAAGGAGGGAACGGATGCGCCCAAGGTTGACCATGTGGCCGTTCCTTGACGCTGAGTCCGTTGCATCGTGAAACAGATGGGAGTTGATGAAGTCCTCACAGAAACGGCTGTAACGCACATTGGACTTCATTACGGTTGACTGGAAAGTGCCCATGGCTTCCAGCCAGAGCTTAAAGAGGCCATCGCACCCGGCGTAGGCCTCACTCTTGATTTGTGAATCCGATGGAGACAAAAAGAGAGATGATAGAATTGTTGTTCATCATAACTGTATAATTGTTATTAATACCCAAAGTGTGTGTCCGGAATGCAGACACGACACCCGGGGAGTACGATGTATCCTATTCTAATTCTCCTATTGAAGTGCGGACTATGTCGTCCAGGACTTCGGTAAATTCATAATTGTCCTTGTTCCTGTTCAGGAAGGTGCTCTTGCTCTTCAGCGTTCCGTGATTAAGCTTCTTGTTGTCAACGGTGAACCAGTCCTCGACCATGAGCCACACTTTTGGATTGCTTTCCATAAGAACAAGCTTGGCGAAGTACACGAGGGAGTAATATGATCCGGTCCAGTTGATTGCTGAGGATGGCATTCTGATAACTCCAAGCATAGCTTCGAAGTTCTCTATCTCTGTATTGGCATCAAGAAATCCGTATAACTGCAAACCATTGAACAAAGATGCCGCCTGTTTCTTTGTCAGGTTCGTTTTGAACGGGGTTTCCTGGTTGTGCTGAGGAGACAGCAGCTCATGGAAATCGGCCTCGGGGTACAGCTGTATAATCCTATATATATTGTTGCCCTTGGTCATCGGTATGAAGATTCTGGATAAACGGCCTTCATGAAGGTTCCATTGCTCGTTGAATCGGCACCAGCGGTCTCTAGTGGGAAGGTTCAGTATCTGAATGATGGCATAGGCGACGAGTTTCAGCTGATACATCTGGACACCTTTCTTGGGCTGATAATCCTCGGTCAGAATTCCGGCCCTATATGCCCTGTGAAACAGCTCGTTTGCCTTTTCATTTGAAAAGAACTTTGTCAGATTGGGATAGTTACGATGCGTGTCGGCCTCAAGTCCGGCGGCAGCCTGCCTCAGGTTTTCTACGACTGTTGCCAGTTCTATCATTTGTGGACCATATTGATACTCCTTGTTCTTATAGGTAAAATCCAGAATCGAATCAACATTTACAAGATGCAGCAGGGGACCGTACAGCTTCGGATCCTTGTCAATCTCCAGATATTCGGTCACCATGCCGCCCAGTTCCTCATATTCGACTCCTTCTGAAAGAACTCTGGTCAGCATAGCCGTATCTCCAGTCTGGACCGCATTTGCGATAAGCTTGGAGTTCTTGTTGATTAGGGCGATAGCCATCGCCGCTTCATTCCTTAACATGGCCGTATATTATTTGTTGTCACCGAGCAAGTTACTGATTCTTGAGACAGCATCCTGTTTCTTCTGGTCAATCAGGTGAGCGTAAATCTGAGTGGTAGCAAGTTCCCTGTGGCCGAGAAGTTTGGAGACGGTATAAATGTCGGTTCCTGAATTGAGCAGAAGCACCGCGAATGTATGACGGCTGCAATGGAATGTGAAATCCTTTGTGATACCGGCCATCAATGCCCATCGGCGCAGTTCCAGAGAGGTTTCAGCACTGTACTTGAACGTCCGGAATACGAGATCGCCGGCTTTCGCGTCACCTCTCTCACCGAGATATTCTACGGCAGCCTCCGGAATATCAAGGTATTCCTGGCCACCGGTCTTCTTCTGCTTGAAGACAAGCCGTGTGTAAGGTCCGAACTTCTGAACCTCGCCCCAGGTGAGTTTCAGAATGTCGCTCTTTCTCAAGCCGGTCAGACATCCGAACAGGAAAGCTCTCTTGAGCTGCGGGTATTTGCAGTCTGTTGCCATCAGGCTTCTGACCTCCTCGATGGTGAGATACTGACGCTCCGTGTCCGGAACCCGGAATCCTTGAACTGCGTCAGCCGGATTGTAATCGATGACATGCTCCTTGAAGGCTTTGTTAAGGCAGGCTTTCAACTTATTGAAATAAGAGACCTTTGAGCTTTGAGACAGACCGTTGAATTTGTTCTTGCTGGCCTTGCTAGGCAACTTGTGCGTATCTTTTTCCACCTGATCCAGATAGTTCTTGAATCCCTGGACCCATTTCGGCGTTATGTCGGCAAAAGTGGTATTCTCTGTACAATACACTTCAAGGTACCGCAGACAGCTGCGCCAGTTGCCCCAGTTGCCCTGTGTGTCGGGGTTGCCGTGACGGTCTTCAACCATGGCTCTGTAATAGGGGAGGAACAGCGTGCTGGGTCCCTGATTCTCTCTAACCTGCTTTCCCATGAGAAGTTCCCGTTCCTTTTTAAGGCGCAGGTTCTCCGCCTTGATCATCGTTGCTTTGTTGCGCTCCTTTGCGTCGACGGTCTTTGCGCCAAGAAGAGTGAGACCGAGACTTTCCCTTATTCGTTCATCATTCTGGATGTAGTCCAGGAATAAAACTGTATTGCCGCTGGGCAATAATCTTTTGCGGAGCTTTACAAGCTGTTCGGTGGCAGGTGCTGTCTTCTTCTTGTTCATGATCGTGTATTATTAATTTGTACAATATCAAAGTCTTTGTGTGATTTCGTGGAAAACTGTGGACTTTTCAGCAATTTCCTGCATAAATCACAGCGCAAAAGTAATACATTTTGGTAAACTATCAAAATTTTGGTAAAATATATATGGTACTTGATACAATTTGCTAAATACCTTAATACAAGTAATTTAATGTTTTGTAATGGTGTTATATCAATTGTGGTGATAGGGTGATATCAAATGGTAATTATTAGTGTATTGGCACACGTAGAATGTTATCGGAGAGGGCATTTCGGTAACTTTTTTGAAATATGTGCCAAAATTTTGGCACACGCTGTCACACGTGTGCCAAATCGTGTGCCAAATCGGCTCAAATTTGACAATATCCCAAACAAATAATAGCAAACGGAAACAAACGGAATAAGGTTTGCAATTACCTTAATTTCAGTTTGTTTCCGTTAGATTTCGTTGATTTCAGTACCTTTTTGAGTACCAATATTTATTTACCGATGCAGAAACGTCCAAGTCCAGACCCTCGCTGACGCGTTTTAAAGCTTCTCCGGCAGCACAGAGTTCCTGGTAGTGGCGCAGGTTGGTCAGTATGATGGCGTTCCGGTCCAGATTGGGCCGTATCATAGATACTAAGGTGTTTTTAATATCTTCAATACCAATGTTTTTAGCTGCAGACAACAGTAGGGTAGAAGTATTGGATTTATTCAATGTAACAAACGTGTTACATAGGTTGTTCATAAATTCTTGAAATATAACATCTTTGTTATATACCAGATCTATTTTATTAATAATGAACAAGATGTATTCATTTTTAAACGTTGCTACCGATTGAAGGCTTTCGGTGAAGGTTTCAGGCCGGGAAGCGTCCAGGACAAGCATAAGGACAGAAGCAGAACGGATGGTTTCCAGGGAACGTTTCACGCCCAGTTTCTCTACATGTTCCTGGGACATTTCATCCACCTGGCCAATATGCCGCAGCCCGGCTGTATCAATGAAACGAAAGGGGATTCCATCCACCACCAGCACGTCTTCTATGGTGTCGCGCGTGGTTCCGGCTACAGGCGTCACCAGTGCCTTTTCTTCGCCCAGCAGGGCATTCAGCAGGGTGGATTTCCCTGCGTTCACCAATCCGGCAATCGCCACC
>JALHIE010000242.1 GCA_022840285.1 Porphyromonadaceae bacterium | reverse complement strand
TCTCGGGGATGTATGCATCCGTGTCATGCTGACTTGTTTGAACACCGTCATGCAACACGCTTACAACAGGCAAGGGCTTCTTCTCCCGGCGTTTTAACTCCCGGTAATGTGATGCGGCTTCTTTCAGGTAAAGGGCGTTGTAGAGCCCATTGTCGAGGCAGTAATCAAGTGCACTGCCAACGATCTCTTCACCATATTCGCCCATCACCTCCCTTATCATTTTCAGATTGTCTCTCAGATAACGGGGCTTGTACTTGTGTATCTCCTCTATGAACAGGTACAAAGTGTTGTTGCCCTTCCAGATCGATAGGACTTCCTGCTTGAAGACCTCGAGCCTGGAGTTCCGATCCCGTCGATAAGTTGTGCTACCGATTACCTTGCCTTTTTCAAGACTGACGGGGTGCTCGGCCAGAAGAATGCCTTGCCGGTTGAAAAGCGAAAGGGTGCCATCCTGGACCTTGAGTAATACCTCCGGTCCCTTCCCGTTATAGGTGCCATATGGGACCCTGTAGAAGTTCCCCTTGTAACTGATTGTGTTATCTTTTCTCACCGTGTAGGTGGGAATCTCATCCCGGGGGATTGCTGGTGAGGGGCGAAAAAGGGAGAGATGCTCCTTTTCAATCAACCACACATCATGGGGCAGGCGCTTCGTCGTGGCATGTTTGGTGCCGTTCGCCTTGCGCTCCAACCAGCTCAGGGCTTCCTCGTTGAGGCGATCTATATCGTGAAAGGTACGCGCGCGAAGAAAGTTGTTTTTTACGTATCCTACCACGTTCTCAACCCGGCCTTTGCTCTGGGGATCGGCCTTGCGGCAGAACTCAACGCTGATACCACGTTCATCCCTGTAGCGACGAAAATCATCAGCCAGGAGATAATCGCCAAGGTCGTGAGCCTGGACGGCTGTTTTCCCGGTGAAGGGAGTTGTTTGGAAAAACACATATTTGTAGCGACTGCGTGACAGGACAAGGGCAAAAAAATAAACCCTGCGCCTACTGCCGTCCAAACGTCGCATCTGTGCTGTACCGAAGTCAACCTGCGCCTGGCTGCCATATGAAAACTCTTCCAGGGCTTCCGTCTGGCGGATCTTCTCCGGTACAGGGATCTTCTCCTGACGCCGCACGTGCTGGACAAAGTTGTATACAGTCTTGCTGTTCACCTTCGGCAAGTCGGGGTATTTCTCCTTCAGCCGGTCTTCTATCACTGCCGCCGGCAAACCATTGTCTATACTCAATAAGGAAAGAACGTCCGGGTAATATGGCGACAAAACAAGTTCGTATACACGTTGTTTCATTGAAAACTCATGAAACTCATCTTCACTCATCTTCTTGTACCTGGAAACTGTTCTGCGATCAATACCCAACTTTTTTGCAATTTTACTATCCGAATTGCCCGGATTACTGGAAAGTTCTTTAACTTCGTACCACATACGTACCTTTCTAAGGTCATGTATCTGAGTCTTCATAGTGTTTGTATTTTCGTGAATTACAAATATATGAAGACTCTTCTTTAACCCTTTTTATGTACATTGCATATTGCCAATTTCTGTACATTCAATCTTGCCGAAAATTGTACATGCGAAGTTACTGATTACA
>JALHIE010000005.1 GCA_022840285.1 Porphyromonadaceae bacterium | reverse complement strand
TTCAGCGAGTTTTTTGGCTGCGCGGGTGGGGTGTTGGAGTGTATCCATCACCTGCTTGTTGGGTTTTTGGGTTTCGTTTTTTTGAGGGTGTGCACAAGCAGCTGGTCCTGCAAGGTAAAAACCAATTAAAATGAAAGTCAGGCTTCGCTTCATTCTTGTTTTCATACATTTTCCTCCTTTCTTTCGGAATCAAAGATAATGAATTTCTGCATTTTACGCTAAATCCTTCCGATATCACTCTTCAAATGAAATAAAAATCGTAAATTCGCTCCATTAATTTATCCGGCAAAGTATGAGAAAAACGATTTCATTATTCCTTTTTCGGATATTTTCAACACTATGTTTTATGGCTCAGCAGAGCAGTATGCAACACATTATAGGACAGGTCAGGGAGAAACATGTGCCCGACAGCCGGAAAGAAATATTTGATGTAGTGGCCTCACAACATTCGGGTACGATTGTGCTTAGCGGTGAAACTACCAGCAAGGCTGCTTACCGGGAAATGCTGGTAAAAGCAGGAGAAACGGCAGGATTTGTTAAAAACGACATCCGGTTATTGCCAGATGGTGTCGTTGGTGAAAAATGTTGGGGAGTGGTCTACAATTCGGTAGAAAAGTTGTATTCCGTCAGTTCCCACGGTTGCGAAATCCTGTCTGAAGTTTTGTTGGGAATGCCGGTCAGACTACTGGATAAAACTGGCGGCTGGCGGCGCGTGCAGACACCGGATGGGTACATCGGGTGGGTATCGGGCGGTATAAAAACAATGACTGAGGCAGAACTACGTGAATACAACCAGAAAGAGAAAGTGGTGGTGACTGTGTTGTATGCATTTTCCTATGAAAAAGCAGATGTTAAGTCGCAAACGATATCCGATTTAGTGATCGGGGATATGCTTGTCCTGAAAGGGATGAAAGACAGTTTTTACCGGGTAATGTATCCTGACGGACGTGAAGCTTATATACGAAAGTCCGATTCCGAAGAGGTGAAGAAATGGCTGGTGGATAAGGAGTTAACACCTGAAAGCATAGTAAGAACCGCCCAACAATTTATGGGGATCCCCTATGTTTGGGGTGGTGTTTCGTCTAACGGACTGGATTGTAGTGGGTTGGTCAAGTTGGTCTACTTCCTTCACGGGGTTATTCTTCAGCGCGATGCTTCGCAGCAGGTGTTGACCGGAGAACCGGTGGATGA
This sequence comes from Porphyromonadaceae bacterium, assembly GCA_022840285.1. GTDB lineage: Bacteria > Bacteroidota > Bacteroidia > Bacteroidales > Dysgonomonadaceae > Petrimonas. Next base: position 35,841 of record JALHIE010000005.1, on the reverse strand, counting down.
TAAAGGCAATTTCGCGAGTTTGCAACCGGGCGATTTGCTTTTTTTTGGGACGGGGGTAACGAAGGAAAGTCCGAAAAAAAGGGTTGTTCACGTAGCCATTTACATCGGGAACAGACGGTTTATACATGCGTCCGATTATGTTCAGGTTGGCAGTTTTGATCCTGCCGATATGCTTTATGACGAACATAATGCCGGTCGCTATCTGTGCTCCCGAACGATGATTGGTGGAGTAAATACGGCAGGTATCGAAGAAATTCCGGATAATGCTTTTTACAAGTGGTGAATCAGGCCAGACGGATTTTCCCAAAATAACGGCAATGACAGTGAGAAAGAACAGCTCTTCCACAATGAAATTATCCTGGGCACGTTATGACCTCGAACTGTGCCACACGTTTACCATATCGGGTTTTTCCCGCAAAACGACGCCGATTGTACTCACCAAAATTGAATACGACGGGCTTGCGGGTTACGGTGAAGCCTCACTGCCTCCGTACTTGGGTGAGACACAGGCTTCGGTTATTGAATTTCTGAAGAAAGTCGATTTGTCTGCTTTTCCCGATCCTGGAGGCCTGGACGAGATTTTGGAGTATGTGGACGGTATTGCGGTTAACAATACAGCAGCCAAAGCTTCCGTAGATATCGCTTTGCATGATTTAGCCGGGAAAATTGACGGTTTGCCGTGGTATAAGAGGTATGGGCTGGACAGGGCGGATGTACCTGACACTACTTTTACCATCGGTATCGATTCGGATGATGTGGTGCGTGAAAAAACGCTCGAAGCAATGGGACGCTTCAACATACTGAAAGTAAAAGTAGGCGGACCGGACGACAAGCGCATGATTGAGGCCATCCGTTCCGTTACCTGCCTGCCGTTGGCAGTTGATGCCAATCAGGGTTGGAAAGACCGTCTTGCAGCATTGGACACGATTTATTGGATGAAAGATAAAGGGGTTGTGATGGTAGAACAGCCCATGCCGAAGTTGGACCTGGACAATATTTCCCGGTTGACGGAAGAGAGTCCGTTACCCATTTTCGCCGATGAGTCGCTCCAGCGGTTAGCCGATATCGAACGATTGAAAGGTGTATTCTCGGGCATCAATATCAAGCTAATGAAATGCACCGGTATGCGTGAGGCCTGGAGAATGCGCAGGGTTGCCGAGGCATTGGGAATGAAAGTGATGATGGGATGTATGACTGAAACCTCGTGCGCTATATCTGCTGCATCGCAACTTTGTTCCGGAATGGATTTTGCCGATTTGGACGGTGCGTTGCTGATTGCTAACGATTGTTTTGACGGTGCCCGGTTACAGAGCGGTAAAATTATTGCCAACGATTTGCCGGGGATCGGTGTGTTGCCTAATCAGAAAATAAATTTCGCCTATTGAATATATTTCAACAAGATTTTCATTACTTTTGCGCCCGATTTTTATGCAACGGTTATGAATTATCTCCTCACTATCGGGCTTTTGGTGTGTTCCAATATTTTCATGATTTTTGCCTGGTATGGGCACCTCAAGCTTGCCGAAAATTCGTGGTTAAGCAAACTTCCGCTTTTTGGTGTAATTGTTTTCAGCTGGCTGATCGCCTTTTTCGAGTACTGTTTTCAGGTGCCGGCAAACCGGATCGGGTTTGATGGAAACGGTGGGGCATTTTCTCTCGTCCAGCTGAAAGTTATTCAAGAGGTTATCACATTGGTAGTGTTTGTTGTCTTCTCTTCCGTTGCTTTTCAGACCCCATTAAAGATGAACCACCTGGTAGGATTTGTTTTCCTGGTCCTGGCAGTTTATTTTATTTTTAAAGGGTAGACCCTATCCGTTATCTGTTTTTTATTTGGATAAATCCGAGTACCTTTCATTCTGGTATAGTCTTCGTAGCCACAAACTTATACTCTACATTCCTGATTTGCTTTTTTTATTATATCTATTAAGCTCACATAGTTGTATAATCGATTTGATAAATCCATAATTGAGAGTTAGTCTTGATACAAAATTTACTTTCTGGGCTAATTTTAGGGTTCTTACTTATCTTTTATTATCAAATGAACGGAAGGTAATCGTTTTTATGAAGTTTAAAGAATCTTTTCCATTTTATTGCTAATCAGTTGGGCTGTGTTGCTTATTTCCAGAAATATCTGTTCCTGCACCTTATAGGTAAATCTGACTTCGGGTAGATAAATTCCAATGGCCGCCACAACTTCATCATTTTTATATATTGGCGACCCCACACCTACGATGTAAGCGCCATCAAAATGGATAGCCAATTGTTTCTTCTTTATTTTGTCCAATTCATCAAGTAGGTCATTTTCATTTTGAACTTCGGGCCACATGGCGCCGGGTAAACCGTATCTCTGAATAAAACGCATCCGTTCATCATTTTTCAGGCATGCTAGAACAATTCTTCCCGTTGCAGTTAAATAAGCATTTTTTTCCTCTCCGTTACTTACAACTTGTAATTCATGTGTACTTAATTCTTTGTGTAGAGTGATCCTTATATTTTCTTTCAAAATTGCAAGAATGCAGGTTTCATTCAGTTTGTCTCGAAGTTGTTGCATAGGGGCAACGGATATCCTCATCAACTCTTCTCTGTTAGAATAATTTCCGGTAAGATAATATGCCTGAGGCCCCAATTTGTATCCCTGTTTTTTTTCTTGTTGTTCAAGGTAGCCTCTGTTGAGCAATGTTTTTACGATATTGGCACAAGTGCTTGCATTTAAATTCAAGCTTTTTGCAATTTCTCCTAAGGAATAATCACGTTCTCTCTCTCTTGAAACCAATTCTAGAATATTTAATGCTCTGTTAATAACCTGTATCATAAAAGTGTCTGTTGTTATCTGGACTTGCCAACTTATTTGAGACAAAAAGTTAAGCAACATTTTTAATTAATTGTTTTTTAATATTATACTGTTCCCAAAATTCATCAATCGTCAAATTACCCAATGCCGGGAATCTTCTTTTATGATTATACCAGGATTCAATATATTTAAATACATCCAAGCGCATCTGCTCTCCTGTTTTAAGCTTGGTTCCATAAATCAACCCGGTTTTGAAAGATTTAAAGAAACTTTCAAAACTGCGTTATCCCAACAGTTGCCTTCCCCACTCATGCTTTGCTGTACCCTGTAGTGCTGCAACAAATTAACGGTCTGTTTACATGCATATTGAATGCCTCTGTCAGAGTGAAAGATCATCCTTTCTTTAAACGGTCTGTTTCGGTTGTCCATTCTGATAGCCGGTATGACAGTACCGTAAGCAGTCAAATTATCACTGATAGACCAACCAATGCGTTTACGGTCAAAAAGATCAATCACACATGTAGGGTAATGGAATCCAACCTTGCAGGATATGCAGGTAATGTCGGACACACATGCCTTCATAGGCTCTTCTTGATTGGACTCACGATTAAGCAGATTAGGTACTACATTGTAATTGTGAGATGCATCAGTGGTTACCCCAAACTTCTTCGAAAGCTTGCTGCGCAACCCTATATTTTTCATATGTCGAGCCACAGTTGTTCTGGATATATTGACTCCCGATGCTTGCAAATCTTTAGCCAACCTTGGGCTGCCATTGCGCCCCTTGGCATCGAAGTATGCATCTTTAATTTCCCGGCTAAGCTCCATTTGCTTTTGTTCTCGTTTATTAATAGGGTTTTTAATCCAACGGTAATAACTGCTGCGAGATACACCCAATACTCTGCACATCATCTCGATCCTCCATTTTTTGGAATGATCTTTTATGAATTGATAAATCAATGGTCGCTCGTGGAGATGATGCCTAAGGCTTTTTTTAATATGTCACGCCCTGTTTCATCCTCTTTGAGGCGTTTTTCCAGTTCTGCGACCTTTCCGGCTTCTCTTTCACGAGAACGGACCCCGTTGTCCGGGAAGCTGCTTTCCCCTCGTTCCTGGTGCTTATTGCGCCAGCGATACAATAATGTGGGTGATATGCCCAGTTCGTGTGCGGTTTTGGAAACATTCTTCCGCTCGAAACTTAGTTTGACAGCATTATCTTTAAATACCTTGTCATAATGTGTTCTTTGTTTTCTCATACTTTGACAAATGTAAGTTTTTTATGCTTAACTTTTTATCCCAGCAAAGTTAGTAACTCCACCACCCGAAGAAAGCATCAAGTAGTACAAAGATATATAAATCTTTATATTATTCAATATTATAAAATATAATTTCTTATTCCTTAGTGTATTTTAACTTTGTTCTGAAAATATTGATTTAGTTCTTATTGAAAGTTGAAAAAATTATAACTGTGGGAATTATTGTAAGCTTATATGGATAGTAGTCTTGTCTAATTAAGAAACTATATCAATTTATTTATATATTTTTGAAAAACAGGAATAAATCTTTTATTGTCGTTTTATTGATTCTAATATTATTACCGGAATATTGCATGTTATAAAGCATAATTATATATATTTAACATAATATATTTGCATACTGTTAATAGTCATATAATTTTGCAATATAAAATTGAATTTTATAGTATTGAATATTGTGTTGAGTTAAATAAAATATTTATGACTAGTGCATAATAATTAAATTAATACCCGCCAATTGATTAATTGGATCCAATACAGTTTAAGCAAATAGCAAATTATAAACCATGAACCATATTATTACACAAAACACAAAAAATACACGTGTTTAAAAAATATTATCTCAAATGAAATTTTTTGTTTTAAATTAATAAAGAATCGATACTGATAAAATCTCTTTATAGCAAAGCAAAAAACATCTGTGAAACTTAAATATGAATGAAAGTAATGGCAGAATAAAAATATTTATTGAATTAAAAAGTGAGAAAATTTTTAAATATTTTGTAATAAACACAAATAATTAAATTGTTTATGAAAAAAAGTTTTTTGCTAAATTTTGTACTGATGCTAATCAGCATCACGTGTTTCGTTGCATGCGGCGATGATAACAAAGATGTGACTGGACCGGCACATGATCCATCAAAACCTGTGAAACTTACAACTTTTTATCCTGATTCAGGGAAATATCAGGAAAAAGTGTTGTTGACTGGTGAAAATTTCGGTGTAGATCCGAATATTATCAGAGTCTATTTTAACTCCAAACTCGCTCCTGTTATTGGTTCTACTGGCAAACGCATGTATGTTAACGCCCCAAGGTTACCTGGCGATACCTGTATTATTTCAGTTGTAATTGGTACAGATTCTGTAGTTTATGATAATAAGTTCTTTCGTTACAAATCAGAGGTAACAGTAACAACTTTAGTTGGTAATGGTGAGAACAGTTATCAAGATGGAAATCTTGCCACAGCGACTTTACGTCCTCAATGGGTTTGCATTGACAAAGATGATAATGTTTTTGTTGCCCACTGGCACAATGGATTCCATGTGGCAAGGATTAACGAGGATGACAACGAAATGATAACAGTAGGACAAAATATTACCGCCAATGTTCTTGCTGCTAATCAGGAGACAGGTGTAATTGCTTTTTCTACTCAAAATGCTGTAGGACAATATATAACACTTGATCCTAGTAATTTTTGGGCACCAAAATACCACCAGGCGCGATGGACTAATCCTATTGAAACGCCAACTAATCCCTATAATCCGGCATCAGTTACAAATCCTACAGATGGATTTATTTATACTCATTTTTTTAATACAGGAGTAATGAAAATTAATCCACAGAACTGGGAAGCAAAACTTATCTACCCATTAAGTGGTGCCACCAACGCAATGACTTTCAGACCGACAGAACCGAATATATTGTACATGGTAATGCGTTCTACGTCCACTTACTTACCTAACACCGTTATCACGTTGGATGTTACCAATCCCGATAGTACGTTCCAAAAGCTGAATACTATAACTGCTGCAGGTCATCGTGATGGTGCTATAGAACAAGCTCAGTTTAACGATATAAGGATGATCGTATCAGATACAGACGGGAGTATTTACATGGCTGATGACAGAAATCATTGTATACGACGACTTACTCCAGACAATATGGTTGAGACTGTATTAGGAATACCTGGGACACCCGGATGGAAAGATGGAGGTAAAAAAGATGCTCTCTTTCAAAATCCATCAGGTATTGCGGTGAAGAGTGACGGTACAGTATATGTTGCTGATTATGGTAACTGTAGAGTTAGAAAATTATCTATTAATTAATCATTCTTTTAATGTGGCTTTTATAATAATAATCAAAATAGCAAAGGATATATGAAACAAAAAATACGAGTAACGATCTTTTTGATCATTATGTGTTTCAGTCTATCAGCACAAGAAAAAACATTTACGATAGCCGGCACGGTATATGATGAGACAGGTGAAGCACTACCCGGTGCTACAGTATACATAAGAGACAATATTAGTGTAGGTACCACGTCAGACATCGATGGGAAATTTAGTATCAAAGTTTTACATGGAGATGTAGTAGTATTTACCTTTGTAGGTTATGATAAAATTGAATATTTGGCGCTAGAAGAAAAAAGGGATTTGAAGATTCGGTTCGAAGCAGTTAGTACTGAATTGGACGAAGTAATAATTACTTCTTTTGGGACTACTCAGCGCAAAATATCATCTTTAGCAGCAGTATCTGCTGTTGAAGTTGAACAATTACAGGTACCGACAACCTCAGTGGCTAACCTATTGGGAGGGCGCATGCCAGGGGTTATTTCGACATTAACGAGTGGAGAACCAGGTCGGAATATTTCTGAATTCTGGGTAAGGGGAATAGGGACGTTCGGTGCAAGTAGTAGTGCGTTGGTATTGATTGATGGATTGGAAGGTAATTTAAATTCACTTGATCCGGCTGATATAGAAAGTTTTTCAGTACTAAAAGATGCATCAGCAACAGCTGTGTATGGAGTTCGTGGTGCAAACGGGGTGGTTCTTGTGACAACAAAGCGAGGACAAGCTGACAGACTTAGTATTACTGGGCGGGTAAATTACACGATATCGCATCTGAATCGTCTTCCAAACTACTTACGCTCATATGATTATGCAAAATTAGTTAATGAAGCATTGGAAGTACGTAGGGAAGATCCGATGTATAGCAATGTGGTATTAGATATAATCAACGATGGCACCGATCCCGACATTTACCCTAATGTAAGTTGGCAAGATGAAGTTCTAAATCCAAATTCTTTAAGGCAGTCATATTATGTAAGCGCACGAGGGGGAGCTAAAGTGGCGAAATATTTCCTTAGTTTGGGAGGAAGTAGTGAAACAGCTGCTTATAAATATGATAAGACAAGTGCTTATGGATCTAATGTGGGTTATAATACTTACAATTACCGAGCAAATATTGATCTTGATTTATCTCCCTCATCCATTCTCTATTTCGGAATGGATGGATTTCTATCAATAAATAACCAACCGGGAGTTGCAAGTACAGACTATATCTGGCAGGCACAGTCGCAAATAAACCCACTAACTTTACCCATACTATATTCAAATGGACAATATCCTGCAGTAGGTGCTGATGCGATGACCTCTCCTTCTGTGATGATAAACAACATGGGACGACGCACTGATCAGAAATTTGATGGAAAGTTCACCCTTGCGCTGAATCAGGATTTGTCCATGTTGCTAGAGGGATTGAAATTGAGGGCTCAAGGTGCTTATGATATTGTGAGTTGGTTTAATGAGAACCGTTCTATTCAGCCAGAATTGTATCAAGCAATTGGCCGGGACAGTCACGGTAAATTAATCACTGTTTTGAGAGTTCCTTCGAGTTCGGCAAGTTATAACAAAGGTACCGATTTAAGTCGTAAGTATCATTTCGAAAGCACGTTAAGTTACGAAAAATTATTTGGAGATAGTCACAGGGTTTCTGGGTTGGTATATTATTACATGAGTGATTACAAACGAGCAAGTGAGGGCACTACCAATTTGAATTCGATTCCGATCCGTTATCAAGGGATATCGAGTAGGCTGACATATGGTTATCGGGATATCTATATGATTGACTTCAACTTTGGATACACTGGTTCTGAAAACTTTCAACCAGGGCGACAGTTTGGATTTTTCCCATCCCTTGCGTTGGGGTGGGTACCTACTGAATACAAATTGATGAAAGAGGCGTTGCCATGGCTCAATTTTTTGAAGGTGAGAGGTTCATACGGGTCGGTGGGTAATGACCGACTCACCTCGCGACGTTTTCCATACCTGTCTCTAGTAACCACTGGTAATGTTAGCGTGTGGGGTTCAACTCCTGTAGAAGGTGTGAACGAATCAGTAATAGGTGCGGATAACCTTGAATGGGAAAAAGCATTGAAAGCCAATATTGGTGTAGAAGGTCGTTTGTTGAATAATCGACTTTCCTTTGTAGTGGATTTCTTTCAGGATCGCCGTGAAGGTATCTTCCAACAACGAGTACAAGTGCCTTACTACGTTGGATTGGTAACGATGCCTTTCGGTAATGTTGGCAAAATGACTAGCAATGGATCTGACGGAAATATTGAGTACTCTCGTGATTTGAGCAAAGACATACGAGTCACCTTTAGAGGAAACTACACTTTTTCGCGTAATAATGTTCGTAATTGGGAGGAAGCGAATCCAAAATACCCTTACCAAGAAATATCTGGATATCCTTATGGGGTGATAAGAGGTTATATTTCTGAGGGATTTTTTAAAGATCAACAAGATATTGATACCAGCCCAATTCAAACGTTCGGCACCGTGATGCCCGGTGACCTTAAATACCGTGATGTAAATGGAGATGGTATTATTGATACAGATGACCGTGTTCCATTGTCTTATAGTACTTATCCCCTTCTCATGTATGGTTTTGGAGGAGAATTTAAATATAAAAACCTGACATTAGGGATTTTATTTAAAGGAACCGGGAAGACTGATTATTTTCACGTAGGACAAGATGGAAATGGCATGGGCTATGTACCGTTTCACGGATCCAATTCGGGAAATGTTTTAACGATAGTAAATAGTCCTAAAAACCGCTGGATACCAAAAGAATATGCAATAAATAACGGAATTTCTCTCGACTTGGCAGAAAATCCCAATGCTCGTTTTCCCAGGCTTTACTACGGTTACAATAACAATAACTCTCAATTATCCGATTTTTGGAAAGGAGATTCCCGCTACCTAAGATTACAAGAGATTACGCTAAATTATAATTTTAAACATCGGATATTAAAGACATTTAACGTTTCGTCAATTGATTTTCAATTGGTAGGAAATAATTTATATGTTTGGGATAAAGTAAAACTTTTCGATCCCGAACAGGCACGCTACAATGGCAGAGTATATCCCATCCCAACTACTTACGCTATCCAAGTTTATATCAACATGTAACATTTATTAATTAAATATATAACATTGAATATGAATTACATAAATAAAATTATCCATTATACGAGAAAGTTTAAAACATTGAATGTTAGTAATTTGATTTTTGTTTTTTTTATTACAATCGCTTTGACCTCGTGTAATTACCTTAGCGTGGATGATTATTTTACCGATGAATTGAAGCTGGATTCTGTTTTTGCTTCGAAGCGGTACATTGAAGCATACATGTGGCAAACTGCCAGTATGTTTCCGAATGAAGCACAATTATATCGCAGCGGTTACACACCAGGTCCATTAGCTACAGATGAAGCGTTTACATTAGCTACCGGAGGAGGGTATCATGGCCTTGAATTTGTCCTAGGTACAATATCAGAAAGTAATTTAGGAACTTTCTCCAACTGGTATTCTACATATTATAAAATCATTCGTAAGTGTAATACCATCCTGAGTCGAATAGACGAAGCAAAAGACATGACAACGATCGAGCGGTTTTCAATAATTGGGAACACACGTTTTATCAGGGCATATGCTTATTATCGGCTACTACTCGATTGGGGCCCGCCCATTCTGTTGGAAGATGAAGTAGTCAACTCTAATGAAGAATTATCTTATTATGATCGTTCTCGTGCCACTTATGATGAAACCGTGGAGTATATTTGTAATGAGTTAGAGGAAATATCTGCTTGGTTACCCGAAAGATTACCTCTTATGGAATTTGGACGTCCCACTAAGGGTGTTGCATTTGCATTGATAGCCAAGGTGAGACTTTTTCATGCCAGTCCGCTGTTCAATGGAGGAAGTTCAGCTCGCACTTTTTTTGGAACGTGGAAGCGTACTGTTGATGGTGAGCATTATGTATCGCAAGAGTATGAAGAAGCTCGTTGGGCATTAGCGGCTGCTGCAGCAAAGAGAGTGATGGATATGGGACTTTATCGACTACATATTGTTGACGCTAACTCGTTAACACCTAATCTTCCAAATGGAGTAACCTCAGACCCTGACTATTACAAAAACTGGGATGAAGGAGGAGCAGCTGGTGTTGATCATTTCCATTCATACGCTGATATGTTTAATGGTGAGTCTGTCATTCCTGCCAACCCTGAATATGTATGGGCGCGAAATGTGACTGCAGGTAATTTAGATTTCAGTTTAGTATTTCCTGTGTCAAACGGTGGATATAACACATTAGCTATAACCCAGAAGGTTATCGACGCTTACTCAATGTTTGATGGTCGAGACATTGATAATTCTAGTGATGAATATCCCTATTCGGAAGATGGTTTTACCTCTAGTATAAACACTTTTTCAGGTTACAGACTCAACGCTGACGTATTTAATATGTATGTAAATCGAGAAATGCGGTTTTATGCTTCTATAGGTTTCAGTGAATGTTATTGGCCTATGTCTTCTTCAACTCAGGTGGGAAATTATAATCAAACCATAACATATTATTACGATTCCCCGAATGGAAAAACTGGAAATGAGACAGGAAGAATGGTTCCAGTAACCGGATATGTATTAAAAAAGTTTATCCACCCAAGTGATGCTTTACAGGGCACCAACGCCAGGACAATGAGTAAAGCATTTGCAATGATTCGTTATGCCGACGTATTGCTCTGGTATGCTGAATCACTTAATAATCTCACTGCAAGCCACACCGTTAACTTGGGAGGACAAACCTATACGTTAGAGCGCGATGTCGACGAAATAAAAAAAGCGTTCAATCAGGTGCGACATCGCTCCGGGATGCCAGGATTAACTGATTCAGAATTAACTGATGCATCCAAAGTACAAGAACTCCTAGAGCAAGAACGGATGATAGAGTTTGTTGGAGAAAACCAACGCTATTATGATGTTCGTAGATGGGGTATTTATGAAAAAACTGAAAACGAAACGATCATAGGGATGAATATCGAGAGTCCCAAAGACGGTTTTTATAGAAAAGTGGTACCAAATACATCTCGAATTGGAGAACGTATAATCAGTAAACGAATGGTATTTTTACCAATACCATTGAGTGAAGTAAGAAGACTGCCTTCTCTTGATCAAAATCCAGGATGGAGAAACTAACTAAATTAAAGTCAACAACAAAGAAGATATAAATATGAAAAAGATAAAAAATAATTTTCTTTTAGCCATAATCATTTTACTGGCGGGATTGTTGTCATGCGATAACGATGAAATCTTTAAAACAGAGCAGTATAAAAATGTTTTTGCACTGGTCAGCGAGACAGAGAACATTTATTCCAAGTATTATGATTTAAGAGATTCGGAATCAGTAGGTTATTTGTCGATCTCATGTGGCGGTACAAATCCTACAACAAAAGATACTAACATCTCTTTAATAGAAGACCCCTCGCTTATCGATACTTACAATAAGGTTAATTACGATGTGGAATACAACAAGTATGCTCATCAGTTGTCTAAGAGTATGTACAATATTGATTCGTATAAACTCACGATAAAGGCAGGCGAAATTAAAGCTTCATTACCGATTCGAATCAGACCCGAAGGACTTTCCCCTGACTCTACTTACTTCATTCCCCTGAGAATTGATTTACACGACAGTTATGAAGCTAATCCGGAAAAAAGCTATGTGCTCTTTGAAATTCGCATAAAGAATTTTTACGCAAAAGCTGAAGGTACTACGTATAACCTTACAGGAAAAGAACAGGCCAGATCCATTTTTGGAACAAAGATCGTACACCCTCTTGGTGCTGATAAGGTGCGTATAATGGCTGGTACCGAGGCTTATATGTCAGATATTGAAGTACATAAGAAACATGCTTTAATATTGGACATTAATGTGGAAGGTAAGGTGCGTATTACTCCCTACGGTGATATTCAGGTAGACCAGATTGATGACGACATTGAATACCCAAATATATTTAAAGTAGATTATGACGGCTACAGATACTACAAAACGTTTCTTCTTCGGTACGATTTTACAATGAATAATCAGACATATCAGATGAGAGAAGAATTACGACTTCAATTTGATCCCGAGAATGAGGATGAAATGTAAATCAATTAAAAGTTAATTAATCAGAATAAATAGTATAATATGAATAGGATAGTAATAACTGTTGTGTATATTTTTCTGATCGGATTCTTTGCAGGATGTGATTCTTATGAGCGAACTCCTGTAGAAAAATCTATCTACGTAAATCACCAATCGTTAAACATGCTTGTTGGTGACCAATTACAATTAACGGCCAGTCCCACTGAACTGACCTATAGTTGGAAGAGCGAAGACCCTGCGGTAGCTGCTGTCAGTTTATCAGGTTTGGTTGAAGCAACCGGAGAGGGAACTACAAATATTGTAGTTTATCGTAATGATATTGAGGTAAAAGTACCAGTGGCGGTAAGCCAGAGAATACGTCTGGAAAAAATTGAATTTGCCGAATCAGATATTTCTTTAGCTGTTGGTGAGAAATTGACGCTCAATGCATTACCGGTTCCCCGTAATGCCAATGATTTTAGTCGTTTCTTTTGGTCTTCGGATAATGATAATATTGCCGTTGTGGATGTAATGGGGCAAGTTGCAGCTATTGCACCAGGCGTAGCAAATATTACCGCTAAAGGGGGTGAATTAAGTAGGACAATGGAGGTGAAAGTATTTAGAAGTCTGAATGTAGCCTTACAAAAACCCGTGAGAGTGAGTAGTGTTTTTGCTGCCCAGTATGTTGGAGAAAAAGCAGTTGACGGTATTCTTAACACCTCAGACAGTGGTAACAGATGGGTATCACAATCAACCAATAACGGACCTCAGTGGATTGAGATAGATTTGGGAGCTGAATACGAAATATATTCGTTAGAATTTTGGACACAAAAAGATTATCCATGCGCTGATTTTCAATTTCAGAAAGAGTTTAACGGTGAGTGGGTAACTTTCTTTTCTCAAACAAGTAATACCAGTGTTGATTATTCTACAACTTTTGAAACTACAACGGCGAGTAAAGTGCGTCTTTATTTTACCAAGGGGAGCAGTGATGGCATCATCAGGATGTATGAAATGCGCGTAAACGCAAAAGTGTATAAATAAACTGAGAAATATTTAATTGAAAGTTGAATTTGTATTCTTATGGGAAACTTTTTTAATCGAAAGAAAATTCTCTTTTCTCTATTCCTACTAATGAGTACGAATTTAATGAGGAGAAAACAGCTAAAAATCCAGGATATTTTAAACTGTAATACTGAGTTTAGTATAGTTAAATATTTTTTCATCTTTATTCTTATCAATTATCTTGCTGAAAATTACAGATATTTGACAAAAGCAATAAAATCCATATAAAGAATCAGACTTTTCATCAATATTGATGTTACCACATTGCTAGCATTACAAAAGTAAAACTCCATCTAAATTAAAACATGGTTAATTTTTTAGTTCTACTCTCGTATTCTTGCTAGTTATTAAATAGTTATTCAATCACAACTAATAAAAAATTTATACATGATGAAAAATTTCATCCTTTTTGGTATACTATTCTTTACTTTTACGACCACTCCTGTGATTGCCAGTAATTCTATTGAGCTAGACAAATCTTCGATTAGAATTCTCATCCCTCCATATGGAGAGAAAGCATATGCAATTGCCGGTGAAACTTTTGCAGATATGTGGGAAAAGGTTACCGGCAAGAGACCTTCTGTCAGTTATATGAAATCTGATGAAAAAGAATTATCTGACAGCAACGTTGTGCTTATCGGTTCTGATGCAGTCAATCCTGTCGTGCATGAATTAATACGTACCGGATTGATCAACGGATTAGATCTTCAGCACGGAGGCGACAATTACAGATTGCTGTCACTAAATAAACAAGGTAAAAACTACCTTATTCTAGCCGGAGGTAGTGGTCGTTCAACTATCTATGCAGTATATGATTTTTTCCGTAAACAGGTAGGTGTTGAGTATTTTTGGGACGGTGATATAATCCCCAGACATTCAAGTATTGACATTTCAGGGATCGATATTCTGGAAAGTCCCCATTTTGAATATAGGGGATTGCGTTATTTTGCACACCGCGGACTTCATAGATTCCATGCAGAGCACTGGGATCTGGATGACTGGAAGAAGGAGATTGATTGGTTGATGAAAAAAAGGTTCAATCTGTTTATGTTGCGAACGGGAATTGACGATCTTTTCCAACGCGCATTTTCGGATGATGTTCCTTATCCACCAGTTGACGGACAAGATCCGGATGCAGAACAAAGAAGTTATAACGACCGCACTTCATTCTGGTCGTTAAAATATCGTGGAGAATTACGTGAAAAAGTTTTGGAATATGCAAGGGATAGAGGCCTTCATCCCGAGGATTTGGGTACAATTACTCACTGGTACTCACACACACCCTCTTCATTTTATAAAAGCAATTCTGATTTTCCGGTTATTAAAAATCAAAAATCCGGTTATTCACTTCCAACTCAAGCAATTTGGGATATTGAGAAACAAGAAACATGGGAGGCTTATTGGAAACTTACCCAAACACATATTAAAGAGTTTGGAGGAGTTTATCCAAGATTGTTTCATACCATTGGGATGGCCGAGAGAACATTTGGAAATTTAGATCGTGAAAATTTACAAATGAAGTTATATGTATACAATAAAACACAGCAAATGCTTCGTGAGAATTATCCTGATGTTCCTCTGTTAGTAGCCAGCTGGGATTTTATTGCATGGAAATGGACTGATGAAGATGTTCAAGACTTAATAAAGAAGTTTGATCCTGAACGTACCATATTACTTGATTATACTGCTGATAAAAACGATAAAGTAACTTACCGTGACTGGAATGTTTACAACAAATTTCCTTGGATATTTGGAATATTCCATTCATTTGCCAAAAACAGTGATGTGCACGAAGATTATGATATACTCACTCCCAGGATAACGGAAGCTGCCGAAGACCCCCAATGTAAAGGACTTGTAACTTGGTCGGAAATCTCTCACAGTGATACTTATTTAATGGAATATCATGCTAACAATAGTTGGAAACCGGATAAACTGGATATCGAGCGTCAAACATCTTATTTTTGTAAAACAAGGTATCCGGATGATATTTCACAGGATATGCAAGGTGTTTGGGATTCCTTTTTAAATATATCACAAACACTTCATTGGGGATTAAACGGCCTATCATTTTTCGAACCTCAATACCGTATTTTATCGAGTGGTTCATTCATCAATCTGACTCCACAGCTTATTGAGAAACTTAAAGTTGAATATAACCGCGTCAATTCAGGATTAAAGTATACCCCTGATGTTATTAATGGTTTAGTTAAAATAGCAGATTCAAACTATGATAATCAGTTATGGCTCCGAGATGTTCTCGACATGGCCAGGACCATAGTCAGCAGGGCTTATTTTGCTTCTCTGGCAAAGAGCTCCTTACTTATGGAAGAATGGAGACATGAAAAAGTCGATGCAGCTGATATTCGTCAACTAGCTATATTGAGCCAAAATTTATTAGGCACCTTAAGCGATATATTGTCAATGTCCGACGATTTTTCAATGTACGCAAGTTTTCAAAGGCTTTATGATGCAGAACAAATAGAGGAAGTTTCACCAACAGTAAATCCACATTCTGAACAAACCCTCAAGGCAAATGCTGAAAATGATTATTGCCGCAGCCATCATTATGAATTGGTCGAATATGTATATCGACCCGAGTTAGAAGCTTATTGGGATTGGGTCCTTAAACGCATTAAATCAGACGATCGATCTGAATGGAAACGACCAGAGGAGTTTTCAGATAAAGGAAAAATAATTGAGGACAGATTTTACGAGACATCACTTAAAGCGATGGCGCCAACTAAAATTAAGAATGCCAAGAATTTTGTAGCGGTTTTGCTCCAGTTGAATAATCAAGTAAATGAATTACTTGAAAAAATGGATATTTAATAGAAATTCGTTATTTGGATTGAAAACCTTGCTCTTACAACAAATAACTGCGAAGTTGAATATTCATTACAAAACGTAAAGACTGACCATAATAATAAAACTAAGATTTCCTTATACGGAAAAACTATAAAAAATACGACGATAAGTCATTAAAACTACTTAATATAAATTCAAAATATGACGAACAGACGAAATTTTATTAAGCAATTATCAGCGGCAGCTGTGGTGGGCATAGTTCCCAATACGATACCATCGCAGATGCCTGCCACAAAAACATTAAATACTCCAGCATCACCATCAGGCGAGAAAATTTGGGCATGCTTAATGCATCTTTCATTTAATTTCGCCGGAGGAATAAAAAGTTGGGGAGGTTTACGGACTGAATTCGAACCGGACCAATCAGTCTGGGACAATGCAATAAAATCCATGGTAAATAATGGGATCAATATGGTTGTGATTAACTTGGACGATTCTATTTTATGGAGAAGCCATCCGGAAATATCCCTTAAAAACTCATGGACTCCTGAAAGATTAAGGGAAGAGTTGGAAAAGATAAGAAAACAAGGCATTGAGCCTATACCCATGTTGAATTTTGCCGCAACTCACGACGCATGGCTCGGTAAATACGCGAAAATGGTATCTACAACTCAATATTACAAGGTTTGTAAAGATCTGATTGCTGAAGCCATTGAAATTTTTGATATTCCGAGGTTTATCCATTTCGGGATGGACGAGGAAGACTATAATCACCAAAAACATTTTGATTACATTGTTATCAGGCAAAACGAGCTCTGGTGGAGTGATCTCTATTTTTATATCTCGGAAGCAATGAAAAAGAACGTTCGACCTTGGGTCTGGTCGGATTACATGTGGCGTCATCCCGAACAGTTTTTCAAAATGATGCCAAAGTCTGTAATACAGAGTAATTGGTATTATGGGGAAAACCTTGATCCAAAACACACTTACGTCAAAGCATACCTTGATTTGGAAACTGAAGGATACGATCAAATTCCTACGGGCAGTTTTCATGCTGTTCCAGGTAAAAATTTCCAGGCATTAAATCCGAAAAACATAGATAATACAGTAGAATTTTGTTCCAAGCATATTTCTGATTCTCACCTAATGGGCTTTATGCAGACATTTTGGATGCCCACCACTGTAAGGTTCGAACCTACTATTCTAAAAGCTATAGATTTAATAGGTGAAGCTAAAAGGTCTTTTGAGGAAAAATAAATTGGAGTACATATTGAGGAATTGAATAAAGTGTATCAACAATAAATTTTTTTAATTATGAATAATAAGACAACATTTTCTCGTCGAACCTTTTTATCGAGTATGGCGGCAGCAGGAGCCGGCACTGCTTTTAGTGCCGTTAAGCTGCCGGAGATTGATCTGTTAAGAAAAGCAGATGAATCGGAAAACAGAGAAATTATAGAAAACGATACTGATCCTGTTTTATTAAAACGTTTTATTCCAAGACCTAAAAATGTTAAACTGAATGATGACAGGGAAGTAATATTTGATAATCAATTGGCTGTGAAGATCGAACTGAAAGATGTGGATAATCATGCAAAAAATAAGACATCAGATCTCTTTAAACAGTATTTCAATATAATACCAACTGTGAATGTAATACAAAAAGCGGATACACCTGAGGGAGAAGCTTACAAAATAAAAGCGTCGGGCGCTTTAGTTACATTGTCAGCTTCAAATTTTACAGGTATTCGCTACGCATGCAATACTCTTCGTCAGTTGGCAGAGGTGCATAGCAAAACAGGAGAATTCTCGAACTACAGTGTTCCTGAAACTGAAATTGATGATGCACCGGCAATGGCGTTCAGAGGACTGCATTTGTGCTGGTTTCCGGAAACGGAGGCTGTTCAGATAGAACAGTACATAAGGTGGGCCGCTTACTATAAATTCAATAACATCATCATAGAATTTTGGGCGACATTCCCTTTTGCTTCACACCCTGAATTTAATTGGCAGGAATATTCAGCAACTCCAGGTGATATTCGCCGGTTAGTTAATCTTGGTAAAGAATTGGGAGTAACATTGATTCCACAATTAAATATTTTTGGACATGCTTCAGGTAGTAGAGGAGGTTCCGGAAAACATGCTCCGTTGGATTTTTATCCGGAATTTCAATCACTTTTTGAGCCGAACGGATGGGTATGGTGTTTAAGTAATCCGGCTACGCGAAAACTATTAACAGACATAGTTCTCGAAACTCTTGAAGCTTTCAATTATCCACCGTTTTATCACATCGGTGGAGATGAGGCGGATGGCGCTGCTGAGTGCCGTTCATGCCGACACTCAGACTACAAGGCCCTTTTAATCGATCATTTGTCTTATTTTCACAAGCTGTTATCAGAGAAGAATTGTCGTATGATGATGTGGCATGATATGCTTATTCAAAGAAACGACCCACGGTGGAAAGGATATGTGGCTAACGCTACCCCACGCATGAACGATGTGCTTGATGCACTACCTAAAGATATTATTATTTGTGACTGGCAATACGGTTCACCCAAAGAGAACGAGACGTGGCCTACAATGTCTTATTTTAAAAATCAAGGATTCCAGGTTTTGGCATGTCCCTGGAACAAAATTGACAATATTAAATCATTGGGGGAAAACGTGGTAAAAACCGGCTTGAATGGATTACTATGTACAACCTGGCACTCACCCTCTTACAATCAACTGTTAAATATTATGATGTATGGAGCACAGGCTACATGGTCAACACCTCCATACACATCCGGTAACGACAGAATGGTAGGTATGCGTCATTTGCGACAAATTGGCTGGGATATTCCCATTAAAAAATATCAAAATACCGGAGTTCATGAGTGGCAGGTACGTCCGGATGTTTATCCATAGTTCAACACATTATGATGTGACAGCAAATAAAGAAAAATCATTCACAATTTCTAAAAAATAAATTAAATGGCTGTAAAAGAAACAGGCGTAAGTTATTACGGATTGAATTATCCCGAACATGCAGAAAGGGATTTTAGGGAAATGATACAACACAATTGTAACGCTGTAATTCTAGCTTTATCGGAGTTTGATATCGATTTCTGGTTCCCAAACATAGTAAAAATAACAAAAGTTGCCAAAGACCTGGGCATGAAGGTCTACTTGGATACCTGGGGTATAGGAAAATGGTTTGGAGGAGAGCCGCCCAGTAATTTCCTGACTAATAATGTGAAAAACCGCCAGGTATCTGCTTTCACCGATGAACCGTTGCCCGCAGCATGCTTTAACACAAAGGCTTTCAAGGATTACTTCTACAGTATTTGTGAAAAACTGGCAATCCAGGTAGATGCAGACGGCTTCTTCTGGGACGAACCTCACTACGCTTTGCCTAAAAGCTATGCTTCCATTACAGGTGGACCCGGAGATGATTGGGCGTGCCGTTGTCCTATTTGTAAAAAAGAATTTGAAGAGCTGTATGGTTACGAGATGCCGAAAATTTTGACAAAAGAGGTCATTGAGTTTCGAGAAAACGTTGCGCTTGATATATTGGTGCAAGCATCTAAAAGAATCAAAAATATCCGCCCCAACAGTAAAATCACCTGTTGTGTGCATGCAACCATAAACACCTATTATGTAAAAGAAAATCGGGGTTATGACAATTGGGATAAAGTGGCTAAAAGCGATGTTTTTGATGTGTTCAGCACTACCATATTGAACTATAGCCTGCCGCGCAGCTATTTCAAATCAATAACACAACGCACGGTGGATATGGCAAGAAAACATGATAAGGAGCCGCAAAGATGGATCATGAATTACTACAATGAACCGGAAAGGCTGGAAGAGATAAAGGAAATTGCAAACCTCTACAAGAATATGGGTGTTGAAAGTCTATTCGCATGGACTTACAGGGGAGGGCATGGAACTGTTTTGGCTGCGCCACGTGCTCTCGAAATGTGGGATATGCTTGGCGAGGCATATGGTGAAGTGCTTGACGAAAAATATAAAATTAAATTATAAAAAGACTATAAAATGGAAATCAACGATTTAGGTTTTCTCGACAAGGCAATTGAATTGCTGAATAAGGTAAAGAGTAACCAAGCAGAAAATATTGATAAGGCAACTGACCTAATGGTTGGTGCTATTGAACGTGACCAGTTGATCCATGTTTACGGAGGAGGAGGGCATACAACGCTGGTAATGGGAGAGATGTTCTTCCGTGCCGGTGGATTAGCTAATATCAATCCAATCATGGAGACAGGACTATCGGTATTTAACCAGGCACTAAAATACCTGGAGTTGGAACGTACTGTAAATTATGGAAGCGCTATTGTAAAATATTACGAGATACAAAAAGGGGAACCGTTTATTATTTTCCACAATATCGGGATAAACCCGGCTACCATTGATGCTGCACTTGAAGCCAAAGAAAAAGGAGCTGTAGTTATTGCTGTAAGCTCCTCATACTGGCAGAATGAAATGCATGAAGATCATGTCATACGTCATCCCAATAAAAAAAATTTGTTTGACATTGCCGATGTCTGTATTGATGATTATAATCCGGTTGGAGATGCTTTGTTGAAAATTGATGGTTTTGATACACCATTTGGACCGGTATCCAACATAGTTGATTTTTATATTGCTCATCTGCTTGAAATTATTACAATAGAAAAATGTGTAGATAAAGGAATAACACCTCCGGTATGGTCAAGTGCAAATGTCCCCGGCGGCGATAAAATTAATGCAGATTATGTTGAGAAATACAGGCCCCGAGTTAAATGCCTGTAGATGTATTAAATAGAGAAAAACAATGGTAAATAATATAGAGAATGCAGTAAAACTATTATTGCATAAATATGAAGTCAAGGCTAATGCTGAGCTGAATTTGTTGCCGGGATGGAGCTTTTTGAATAAAGAATTAAACGACAACGATATGCCTCTTCTTTCCTGGCGTTTTAACAGGAGATTCATAGAGCTAAAAAAAATTGTTTCAGATGAAGTCGTCGAAAATGTCAGCATGTTGCGCTTTTGCAGTTTAGGAGACCCGAAAATCTGGAGCTTGAATGCGTTAATGTATCGTGAGTTTGACCTTTGTGAATTTATTACAGGCAGCAGAATAACGTATCTCCATGCTACTCTTAGCTCCGGTTTAGCAGGGAATATAATAGTAAAGTTGGAAAATGGCACGATAGGCAGTGTAGAGATAAGTGTGCAAGCACCGGCTGGTAAGCCCTTAATCGAAAGACATGAGATTATTGCCCGTAGGGGTGTAGCGAGTGACATTGTCGTAGATACACAGGTTCCTCAAAGTTCAATCTATACATTTACTGAGAATGGAGACATGGGGTATAAAGACGTAGATAATGAATTGTTTGGTATGGATGAATTTCAAGTAGAGTGGATCCGTGCAGCTTTTCAATACCTAAAAGATCCGACTCAGTCCGAAAATCTAATTAAACAACACGATCATCTATCACGATTAGTGGAGAGTGCTCTTAGGTCTAATTCCAATAAATTGAAAGTAAAAGTTGCGTAAATTGTAAAAATATGAAACCAATCAAAATTGCAATACTCTCCTTAACACACGGACATACACGCAAGTATTTTCAAACACTCAACGATAATCCGGGATTTGAATGGGTAGCTGTCTCCGCTGAATCGAAAAAAGTTCAGGAAATATTTTATAAATATGGTTATGATGTTCCCTGCTACATGAGCGACGAGGAGATGTTTGAAAAACACCCGGATATAGAGGCGGTAGTAATGGCCTCGGGGAACAGCAGACATTTAGAACAATTCAGGATGTGTGCCGAAAGGGGTATTCATATATTATCAATGAAGATACCTACATTTGATATGAATGAATATGACGAGATGATAAAACTCGTTGAAGAATCAGGAATTATATGCCAGGTTGAACTTGAAATGCACTATAATCCCGTGGTAAACAGAATGAAAAAGCTTTTCTCAGAAAATCAATTGGGAGCAGTATCCGGAATAAATGCTACTAACATAACACTCTCTCCCGTTTGGGCATTTCCATGGCAAGGTGTACCGGAAGAAAGTTACGGAAAAAGAGTTCCCCTAAATTCAAACAACACACGATTTAGGGGTGGTGCACTGTGCGACCACCCACACATATTCGATATGATTCGATGGCTTACCAAAAGTGAATTTGACTATATTTTTGCAGAGGTGGGTCCAAATATTCGAGAAGAGCTGGAGGTTGAAGATATCATTTTAGTAAATGGTAAAATGAAAAATGGTGTTAGTTTTCTCTTGGATCCCTCATGGTCAAGATTGGAAGAGCGGCTGGAAGTGCCAGGGCCCGGTTGGGAAGTATTTCCAAAACGAATGGAAGTTAATTTCAACATCTCTGGAGAGAAAGGGGTTATGCTGGCTGACTGTTTTGGGCCTAACGTATATCACAACGGTGCACCCAACGACAGATATACTGTTCAGTATACTTATTTTGATGAATGGATTGGAATGATGGACGAATTTATCCATTGTGTGAGAGAGAACAATACACCTATGATAAATTTAATATGGCATAAAAAAACAATAGAGGCAATGAATGCTTGTTACGAGAGTATCGAAACAGGTCAACCTGTCTTTTTGTAGTTATCATCTAACAAAAAAATAATCATGAACAATCTTGGCAAAAACAATAAAATTTGGGCCTGCTTACTACATCTTAGCTTCAATATGTGGGAGGAATTTATTTCACCACATAGGCCCTTTCGTGGTTTCAGACCAAACCTGGAATTAAGTGAAGCTCTATGGAATGAGGCTATCGATTTAATGGCCAAGCAGGGTGTAAATATGGTGGTGATAGATCTGGGTGATGCGGTGAGGTATGAGAGTCATCCAGAAATTGCAGTAAATAATGCTTGGGACACCACACGACTTAAACAGGAACTGAAAAAAATAAGAGCATTGGGTATCGAACCTGTACCAAAATTAAACTTTTCTGCCGGCCACGACACTTGGCTGAGGGAGTATTCCAGAATGGTGTCTACGGAAACATATTATAAAGTCTGCTCAGACCTTATACAGGAGGTCTCGACGCTGTTTGACACCCCCTCATTGTTCCACCTTGGTATGGATGAAGAGAGCATAGGGCATCAAAGTTATCAAAAACATATAGTGATACGAAAAAATGAGGCATGGTGGAATGACTTCCTTTTCCTGGTTGAAGAGGTGGAAAAAAGTGGTTCTCGTGCATGGATTTGGCCGGATTACATGTTATGGAATGAACCCGAACAATTTTTTAAGCATATGCCTAAATCCGTTGTCCAGGGGAATTGGTTTTACGGGGAAGAACTTGATCCTGAAAATAAGTATGTGAAAGCATATCTCGATCTTGAAAAACACGGATTCGATCAGATACCCACAGGAAGTTATCACAACTACAACACCGGAAGTATAGGAAGTACAGTTTCTTTTGCAAAAGAAAACATTAACGATTCACGACTGCTTGGTTTTTTACAATCTTTTTGGAGACCAACAATCGAAGAAAATAGGGACAGAATTATAGGAGGTATTGAATTATTAGGAAAAGCAAGAAGAACATATTATAAGTAAACCAGAATCATGAAACAATTATTAATTAATTTAAAGATAGAATATTTAATAGTTCTAATATTATGTATACCGATTACATCGTGTGTTACTGGAATTGGTTACCGTCAATCCAAAATCAGTTTGTATGAAAATGAATTATCAATTATTGCAATATCGTCGGAAGCTTCAGATAGAGAAAAATTTGCAGCTGAAGAGCTAATTAGTTATCTGAATAAAATCAGTGGTAAAGAGCTCTCCGTCGTTACAATAAAAAACTCTAAAGTTCCTGATGGAGCCATTGCAATTGGTGATATTGCAATTAGCTCAGGAATTATTTCGCAGGAAGAACTTGATCTTATTCGTGAAGATGGATTTGTTATTAATATAGATTCTAAAAAAGGAGCCATATGCGGATGGAGAGATTTAGGGACAATATACGGAGTATATGAACTTTTAAGACAAGTTGGAGTTGAATTTTTTGCACAGGATTGTGAAATTGTTCCAGAGAGATCCAGTTTAACCATTCCTGAGATAAAGCTTGCTATTAAGCCTCATTATGATTTAAGAACAATATTTAAGTATGATGTTTATTTCAAGGGAATTACACCCAGTATGAAATTGGGGTATACCCCCAATGATGATATGGGGTATCACGGTGATTTAGGTGCTCCCGGGGAGAGAAACTGGGTACATTCAGCCAGTTTTATGATGCCATACCGTATTTTCGGAAAAGAGCATCCAGAGTATTTTGCCTTGAACAAGAGTGGTGAGCGAGTTAAGCCCGGTGAGGGACCTCCTGGACACTTATGCTTGTCGAACGAGGAGATGCGTAAAGCGGGAGCAGAAAGGCTACTCCATTTGATTGAAAAGCAGGAAAATAGAACATCTTTTGTTGTCACTCAGGGTGATGGCAGATCAAATAGTTGGTGCCAGTGCAGCAATTGCAAAGCTCTTGATGCAACACCCGGAGATCATATGACCGATAGGCTGATGGACTATGTCAATTACAATGCCCGGGTGGTAAACGAGAAGTACCCCGGGAAAAAAATATTGACACTCGCTTACACGGAGGCTACCTCACGCCCTCCCGAGAGAGTGATGCCTGATCCGAACGTTATGGTCATGTATTGCCCCTACCCTCCTCAAACACCATGCCAGAGCCATGGTTTGGACTGCCCTGAAAATAGCCAGGGTTTTGCTGAGCTACAAGGCTGGATAGAAAAATGTCCTGATAACATGTATATCTATGATTATCCCAGAGGCTACAGGGTATGGTATGAGCCCTTCGGGAGCTTTTATGCCATGGTTGATAAAATGAATTTTTATGCTTCTAATGGGATTAAGGGAATTATTCAGTGTGTTGTTCCAACAAGCTTTACTGATTTATTTGTTTTTGTGCAAGGAAAGTTGTTTTGGGAACCTGATGCTGATATAGAAAAGCTTATAGATGAATTCATGGATGTCTATTATGGAGAAGCAGCACCTCAAATGAGGAAATATTTCAACTTTATGCATAATGAGATTAACACTCGTCCCGTTCATCAACATTGTGAAAGACCAAATCCTGATCTGGTAACTGCTGAGTATACAGCCAAAGCTTTAGAAATGTTCGACAAGGCACAAGAAGCAGTGAAGGATGATTCGATTTCCTTACAACATGTTGAGTTAGAAAAATTTTGCCTTCTGTTTTCTGATGTAAACCAACGAAATACGAGAAATGGCCAACTAACAATCAATATACCCGAACATGCTAAGCGTCTGGCTGAAACAGTGAGAATAGCAAAAGATATGGAAGTGATCCAGGTAGGGAATTTACCAAATATGAGAAACTTTAAGGATTGGCTTAGAAGCATTTCGCTCCTGTCACTACAGTCGGAACCTTGGTATTACGATCCGGGTGTAGATGCTTTTCTAAAAAATCCTGAAAATATCTTCATTTATTGAAACTATCTCAGTAAAATACTGTAAACTGTTTTAATCAATTAATAAGTAACCAAATAAGAAAAAAGGAAGTTTTCATTTTTTTATAAAACACTCTTTTATGATAATAAATTATGTTGATTGGGTAATAATTATAGTTTTCCTGTTGCTGTTAACCGCAATTGGAATGATTACGAGCAGAGGTGGCGCAGATGATTCAACTAGCTATTTTCTTTCTAAACGGAATATGCCATGGTGGCTTTTGGGAGTTTCAATGGTTGCCACAACGTTCTCTCTCGGTACTCCAAACCTCATAACTGATATGGTCCGTTCTGGAGGCGTGGCGCAAAACTGGCAGTGGTGGTGCTTTTTACTATCGGGGATGTTGACTGTATTTGTTTATTCAAAGTTATGGAATAGATCGAAGATCATGACTGATCTTGAATTCTATGAAGTTCGATACAGCGGAAGAGCAGCTGCTTTCCTGCGTGGATTCAGATCAATCTATCTGGGATTTTTTTTCAACATTTTTATATTGGCAAGCGCTGCACTGGCTTTACTTAAATTTGCTGCCATGATGTTGGGAATAAACCCTGTACTGGCGTTAGTGATAATTTCAGCAATAATTCTTGTGTACAGTACAATAGGCGGACTTAAGTCTATTTTATGGACAGATTTCTTCTTGTTTGTTGTGGCTATGGCAGGTGCATTTATTCCAATTTTTTACATCATAAATTCACCCCAGATAGGAGGATTGGAAAGCTTTCTCACCAATGATATTATTATTGAGAGACTTAGTTTTTTCCCGGATTTCACAAATGCGCAAACAGCGTTGACGATATTCCTCATCCCAATAACCATACAGTGGTGGGCTTCCTGGTACCCGGGTTCTGAGCCGGGAGGAGGAGGTTATATTACACAAAGAATCTTGTCTGCAAAATCGGAAAAAGATGCTGTTAAAGGTACTCTTTTTTTCAATGTAATGCATTTTGCTGTGAGACCATGGCCCTGGATACTGGTGGGCTTGGCTTCTTTGATAATATTTCCAAATTTAGATTCGATGGTTCAGGTTTTTAAAGATGTAAATCCCAGATATATACAAAATGATATTGCCTATTCAGCCATGCTCAGGCATTTTCTTCCAAACGGAGTATTGGGTATAGTTTTGGCATCTCTAATTGCAGCATACATGTCAACGGTATCCACTCAAATTAATTGGGGAGCTTCATACTTGGTGAATGATTTTTATTCCCGGTTTGTCAATACAAATGCCTCGGAAAAAAAGAAAGTATTGGTTGGGAGAATATGGACTATTGCATTAATCGTACTATCCATCGTTTTAGCGCTCTATTTAGAAAGTGCGTTGCAGGTATTTCAATATATGTTATTGATCGGAGCAGGAACAGGACTTATATATTTGCTGCGATGGTTTTGGTGGAGAATTAATGCTTGGTCAGAGATATCGGCAATGATAGGCGCAATGGTGTTCTCATTGATTGTTATAATTATTGAAAAAAAAAGCCTTGTGTACCTCGATGATCAAACGGTTATGTTTTACGGATTTGAGATGCAAAAGGGATTCTGGGATACGATGAAGTTTGTTTTCGTAGTTCTTTTTAACAGTTTACTTTGGATCACTGTTACATTATGTACTAGGCCCACAGAAGATAAAATATTAGTGAATTTCTATAAGAATATAAGGCCTGGCGGCCCAGGATGGAAGAAAATTACTCAGGGACATGCTGAACTGGAAAAAAATCGCATGACAAAAGATTGGAATGTGCCTGCTGGATTATTGTGTATGAGCATCAGTTGCGTTGGAATTTTAAGTATGCTGTTTTCAATGGGATATCTGATATATGGCAATTATCTGGGTTTTACAATACTATTGGTAGTTACTGTTATTTCAGCTATTGTACTGTTTAAATCATGGGGTAAAATATTCAATTGAAATGTTTAACTTAACATTATTAAGCTGCTAGCATCAACTACATGCAAATTGGCCTTTTCATTCCGTGTTATATCGATCAGTTTTATCCTAAAGTGGGTATAGCCACGCTGGAGTTGTTAGAAAAGCTGGGATTGGAGGTTTTTTATCCATCGGAACAAACCTGCTGCGGACAACCATTAGCAAACAGTGGAGCTGAAGATAAAGCAATTAAAACATACAACAACTTTGTTCGTATATTCTCTAAATTCGATTACATAGTTTCTCCTTCAGGAAGTTGTGTATATCATGTTCGTGAGAACTACAATGTTTTGCCACAAACCGATGAAGTAAGGAGGGTCAGACAAAATACGTTTGAGCTTTGTGAGTTCATAGTAGACATACTGAAAACAGATGACTTAAAAATTGATTTTCCCCATAAAGTAGGTGTCCATCAAAGCTGTCATGGTCTCAGGGGACTAAAGCTGGCAACACCTTCAGAATTGATTGTGGAGCATTACTCTAAAGTCCATCGATTATTGAAAAAAGCCAAGGGTATTGAAATTATAAACCTCGACAGAGAAGATGAGTGCTGTGGCTTTGGGGGTACTTTTTCCATTTTTCAACCGGATATTTCCGTAAAAATGGGGAAAGACAGGTTGGATGATCACAGGCGAAATGGAGCTGAAGTCATTACAGCTACGGATATGTCGTGTCTGATGCATCTCGAAGGAATTGCCCGCAGGCAAAACAGGGAAGTGAGATTCTTGCATATCGCTGAAATTTTGAATAGCAATCGGTTATGACAAATCATGCTTATAAAGCTGCTCGTTTTTTGAAAAATGAGGAGCGCGCAACCTGGCACGACAAGACTCTCTGGATGGTCCGTAAAAAGAGGGATTTGATGGCTCTTGATGTGCCCGATTGGGAAGAGTTAAGAGAACAAGCATCACAAATCAAAAGACACTCCTTATCAAAACTCGATGATTATTTGGTTCAATTTGAAGAACAGGCCATAAATAATGGCGCACAGGTTCATTGGGCATCAACTGCCGGAAAGCTTAATGAAATTGTTTACCAGATCATTAAAGAGAATAACGCTTCAAGGATTGTTAAAAGTAAGTCGATGCTAACAGAGGAGTGCGGACTGAATCCTTTTTTGGAAAAACGAGGGATTGAAATCATCGATACCGACCTGGGAGAACGAATCATTCAACTGAAGCGAGAACCTCCCAGTCATATTGTCATGCCAGCTATCCACATCAAAAAAGAAGAGATTAGTGAGTTGTTTCACCGTGAACTCAACTCTGAAGAGGGGAATACCGATCCCACATACCTTGCAGCCACCGCACGGTTACATTTGCGGCAAAAATTTCTCGAAGCCGAAGTTGCAATTACCGGTGTCAATTTCGCAGTAGCTGAAAACGGAGCCGTTGTAGTCTGTACAAACGAAGGGAATGCCGATATGGGTGTTCATGCTGCACCGATCCAAATACATTGCATGGGGATTGAGAAAGTAATCCCCCGCCTGTCAGACCTCGCCGTTTTCACCCGCTTACTGGCAAGAAGCGCAACGGGACAGCCCATAACCACCTATACTTCACATTACCTGAACCCTAAGCCCGGTGGACAAATGCACATCATAATCGTGGATAACGGCCGTTCAGAACTGATTGGCAAAGAAGATTATCGGGATTCACTGAAGTGTATCCGGTGTGGGGCATGCATGAACACTTGCCCGGTCTACAGAAGAAGCGGTGGACATAGCTATCACTATGTGATACCAGGGCCAATCGGCTCCATTCTCGCACCGCATTCAAACAGCAAAGAATTCGAGAATCTTCCGTTTGCTTCATCTCTGTGCGGTTCTTGTTCTGATGTCTGTCCGGTTAAGATTAATATCCATGGACAACTTTACCGGTGGAGGCAGGATCTGTCGCAACAAGGTGCGCGCTCTCCTATAAAAAAAGGTATCATGAAAGTTTCAGGTAAAATATTAGCTTCAGACAAAATGTATGACTGGTCTGGAAAAGTAGCCCGTTGGTGTATTAAGTATTTGCCACGGGTATTGATATACAACCGGTTAAACACGTGGGGAAGAGAAAGGGAGCTGCCGGAAGTGCCTCGGGAGTCATTTAAGGAATGGTATAATAAGAATTTCCGTGAGGGAAACAAAAATGGACAGAAATAAAATATTATTAAACATCCAAAGAAGCAGAATAAAACCGGTTAACTTACCGGAACCATTTTATTCCGCTGAGAAAGAGGGTGATAAAACAACACTTTTTAAAGAAATATTGCTGCAAACGGGAGGGGATTGTATTGAAGTTAACTCAACCGAAAAGCTGAACTCTCTCCTGGATAATAATTTTAGGGGAGCAACAGACCTCAGGAGAAATGAATTATTTAAAAATTTTCTTTCATACTCCAATAAGGATAGCCTTGAAAGACTAAAAACGGTTATCCTGGAGGGACAATTCGGTGTAGCAGAGAACGGATCGATCTGGATCGATGATTCAAATTTCCCTAATCGACTTATCCCTTTTATTAACGAAGAATTAGTCTTATGTTTGGATGCAAAACAAATAGTGAGAAATATGCATGAAGCCTATCTAAGGACAGATAATGCTATTTCAGGGTTTGGAGTATTTATTTCCGGACCTTCTAAAACATCTGACATAGAACAACATTTGGTGTATGGTGCACACGGTGCAAAAAAACTAATTGTAGTCATATCTCATGAAACTAATTTGGTGTAAACGAAAATAACGGGTAAAGAATATTGAATCCGGGTGTATACGGAACAGAATCAGTGTGAGGGAAAGTCTGGTCAGGGCAAATAGGTGATATAGACAGGTCACGGACGAATTGATATTTATGCTGCTGTATGGAGTGCAATAATGTCATTGTCCGAGAGATCAATTGAATTTTTCCCTGTTTTCACACGGGGTAAGTGAGAAAACCAAAAACTATCTTTGGTGATATGAATCACAAAAACGATGTTTTCTCCAAAACGAGACAACTAATTTATTACGTAACTTGTTAAATTGAAAAAGGAATCATATTTATGCGGATAAGACCTGATTGCTTATTTTATATTAGCGTTTTGTCGCTCCTGCTTTCTTGCAGATCAGGGAGCG
Organism: Porphyromonadaceae bacterium; assembly: GCA_022840285.1. Taxonomy (GTDB): domain Bacteria; phylum Bacteroidota; class Bacteroidia; order Bacteroidales; family Dysgonomonadaceae; genus Petrimonas. Next base: position 5,117 of record JALHIE010000005.1, on the reverse strand, counting down.
ATGTTGAGTCGGAAATCCTCTCAACACCAGGATTAGTTGCTTTCTGGGATTTTTCAGCCAGTAAGAACCAACTTGTTTCGAAAGGGGAAATGAAGCTGAAACTTCAGAGTAGCAGGAGAGATAGTTTGCAATTTACAGATAATGGACCTGTATCGGGTTATTCCATTTCGTTTGACGGAACCAATTACCTTTATATCCCATACGAAGAAACGAAAAAATTAAATATCGAAACAAACGGGGTTACAGTCATTGCATGGGTGAGATGGACAGGAGAGCAGACTGGTTTTGTTGGCGGTATGTGGAATGAATATGAAGATGGAGGTAAAAGGCAATACGGACTGTTCGTCTCACTTCCCCATTATAACGGAAAGAACCAGGTATGCGGACACATATCAAAAACAGGAAGGCCAACCCCTCCGTTTCCATATTCAATCGATTATTCAGCTAGCAAACAGGAAGTAGCTCCGAATGAATGGGAATGTGTCGCATTTACCTACGATGGGAACTTTATCCGATCTTATCTGAATGGGGAGTTTGAAGAAAGAGAACAGGAGTTGATCAATAATACCCGGGGATTTGAAGGGTATCCAGAAGGGTTGGTACAATCAAAAAACCCCTACTATTACCTTGATGGAATGGGAAATAACGGTTCCGATTTCACTGTTGGAGCTGTTCGGTTAAAAAACGGAATGGGAAACTTTTTTAAAGGTCAGATGGGTGGATTAGCTGTGTTCAACCGGGCACTTACCGACGATGAGATTTTTAAAATTTATAAAGCTTCTGAAAGTGAAAATACCAATTAGGATACAATCTCCTATCCGTTCGCCGAAAAAAACTTTTTCAAAAATGTAAATGTTTAAAAACTGGATATTACGATGGGTCTCGTAGGCAGACATGCAACAGTTGTACAGAAACGGATCGTTTTACAATCAATATGAAATGAAGAGAAGAAGTATTTTAACAATAATACTGGTGCTGTTTTCTATTGTTTATGTTTGTGGTGAACAATACCCGCTAATAAACAATGTTAGAGGAAGACAAAACATCCGTTCACTTGACTGCAAGTGGCAAACAATTATTGATCCGTACGAAGCCGGGACTTATAGTTATCATAGTACCCCCTTAACAAATGGATTTGAAAAAGGGAGTAAAAATTTTTCTGACTATAATACGCTGAATGTGCCAGGAGATTGGAATTCTCAAAAAGAAGAATTGCTTTATTATGAGGGTGTTGTGTGGTATCGCGTCCAGTTTGATTACCAACAGAAGGACAACAAGAGAGTTTTCATCCATTTTGGTGCCATAAATTATATTTCTGATGTTTACCTAAATGGACAGGGAGCCGGTAAACATGTTGGCGGCTTCACACCCTTTAATTACGAGGTGACACAATTTCTGAAAAATGGTGCCAATAACCTGATCGTTAAAGTTGATAACAGGCGGCATTCCGATGGAATTCCCGGTTCTATGTATGATTGGTGGAATTTTGGCGGAATAACACGTCCGGTTACCTTGATTGAGACTCCGGTAACGTTTATACGCGATTACTCCATCGGTTTAAGCAAGGACAGGAAAAGCGTTCAAGGTTGGGTACAGCTCGACGGTATAGATTTAAACGAACAGGTAATAATCGATATTCCTGAATTAAACATTAACCATTCTGCCAAAACCGATTCCAACGGCAGGGCATTTTTTGCCATAAAAGCGAAGCCTGAGTGCTGGTCTCCTGAAAATCCCAAATTATATTCAGTCAATGTAATATCGCAGTCAGATAACGTTTCAGACCGGATTGGTTTTAGGACCATCGAAACCCGTGGCAATAAAATAATATTAAACGGAGAGGAGATCTTTTTAAAGGGTGTAAATATGCATGCTCAACTTCACGGCCGCAGTGCCTATTCGAGCGAAGACGCAGAATGCTTGCTGGGTTGGGCAAAAGAGATGGGATGTAATTTTGTTCGGCTTGCTCATTATCCCCATAGCGAAGAAACAATTCGGGTGGCTGAGAGATTAGGTATTATGGTTTGGGAAGAGTTACCGGTTTACTGGGCAATTCAATGGAATAATCTGGAAACCTATTTAAGTGCCGAAACCCAACTTGAGGATATGATCAGCAGGGATAAAAACAGAGCAAATGTAATAATATGGTCTGTAGCAAACGAAACACCAAAAGGAGACGATAGATTGATTTTTTTGACTCGACTGGCAAGCCGCGCTCGTGAAATTGATAATCAAAGGCTTATAAGTGCTGCATTAGAACCAAAAGAAATTAAACCCAATTGTTGGTCTATAACCGACAAATGTGCCGATGTTGTTGATGTTATTGGAATAAACCAGTACATCGGGTGGTTTAACGGGACACCGGAGAAATGTGACGTAACAGAATGGGAACTAAATTTAGATAAACCGTATATTATGTCAGAATTTGGAAGTTCTGCTCCCTACAACCGGCACGGAGACAAAGCAGAACGGTATACCGAGGAGTACCAGGAGTATTATTATGAAAAGACAGTTGAAATGATCAAACGGACTACTGATTTGTCGGGTGTCTGCCCATGGAATTTGACTGAACACAGGTCACCTCGCTTAAATACGCCCGGTATAGAAGATGGATTTAGCAGGGCGGGACTGATATCGGTTAGAGGTCAGCGAAAGAAAGCATTTCATGTGATGAAAAAATATTACATGGATTTTTTGAAATAAGGGTATAGATGAATTTTGGAAACAGTATGAAAAAAATATTTTTGTTAGGAACCTTAACCCTGTTTTTTGTTGGATTTCTATTTGCCGAAAACTATTATGTTGATGCCGTAAACGGGTCAGACAGCCGCTTGGGAACATCTCCCGAAGAAGCATGGAAAACGGTAGATAAGGTAAACGGAACTACCTTTTCGCCTGGGGACGTGATTCATTTCAGGGCAGGGCAGGTCTGGCGCGAATCTTTGCGTTGTCGAAGCGGAGCTGAAAATATGCCCCTCACATATACCAGTTATGGTGGAGGAGCAAAACCTTTATTTCTTGCCAGTATTGATCTTTGCTTTGAAAATTTCTGGTTATATAAAGGTGACAACATATGGTGCGTAACACCTGCATCCTTTTCTACCGGCAGAACGCCTGACTATACAGACGTTGGGAATATTATTCTGACAAAAAGAGAAAACACCGAAAAGATGGCGGCCTGGAAACGTTGGAGTATTAAAGAACTGACTCAACAGGCTGATTTTTATCATGACACGGAAAATGATCTGCTCTATTTCTATTCCGAAGAGAATCCCGCTCTATTGTATTCAGAAATGGAAGCCGCAATGAAGCATAATATTTTCTTGATGAACGGGTGTGAATATCTTATTATTGACGGACTTACAGCGGCATATACAGGAGCCCACGGGGCTCAGGGGAGTAATACCAGAAACAGTATTATTCGCAACTGTGATTTTTTATGGATCGGTGGCAGTCACCTGTATACCCGAAATGAAAAACCTACGCGTTATGGCAATGGTATAGAATTTTGGGGAGAGTCTCGGGATAATTTGGTTGAAAGTTGTTATTTCGAACAGATTTACGATGTAGCTATGACTAATCAGGGTCCGGACCCGTGTCTGGTAAGAAATATCGTCTGGAGGGACAACAAGATCTACAGATGTGAACAGGCTTATGAATTTTGGTTGAGCAACAGCGAATCACGCATGCAGAATGTAGTTTTCGAAAACAACGAGTGCATAGATTCCGGATTTGGTTGGAGTCACGAACAGCGTCCTGACAAGAGCGGTACCCACATCCTTGCTTATGCTATGGAATCTAAGGAGTTTGATATTCACTATAGGAATAATATTTTTAACAATGCAAGAATTGCAATGATAAGGTATTACAATACACGTCTACCCGAAGCTGATCTGAATAATAATACCTATATCCAAAAAGCTGAGAACTGCGATAAGTTACCTTTGTTTTACTGGGGAAATATTCGGGCCACATGGGAAGAATACCGGGAGGTCACGGGGAACGATAAAAACTCTACGTTTACGTGCGAATAGAACAAGACGCCGTTAGCATTATGCTTCTAACTCGCCCGACTCCACCAGTGTACATCCGTTCCGGTACATTTCGTCCAATGCTTTTTTATCGTCTCCCGGATACACATTCACCGGTTTTATGGCATCGGTAATTACAAAGGTGTGGATACCGTGATTTATCGCATCCAGAGCCGATGCCTTTACACAATAATCGGTGGCTAACCCACACACATACAGGTTGGTGATGTTGTTTTCGCGGAGAAAATCGGAAAAGGAAGTGTTGGTCGCTTCGAAAGCAGAATAGCCGTCGTCTTTGTTGGCCGTGCCTTTTTGTAGTTTAAGACCGATCTTTTCTGTTTTCAGGTCGGGGTGGAAATCAGCACCGTACGTGTTGGCGATGCAGTGCGGAGGCCATTTCTCGAAGTGGATGGAGTCTTCAGGATGCCAGTCTTGTGACGAAATTACAAAATCGAATTTGTCGATAAGGCTGTTTATTACAGGAACCACCTTGTCTCCCTCTTTTACGCCCAGTGCGCCGCCGGGGCAAAAATCGTTCTGAACATCCACGATCAATAATGCTTTTTTCATTGTTGCAAGACTTTTAGAATCAAGAGCCAAGGCAGCCAATTCTGAGAAATATAATTCCTGAGCACTGATTCTTTTTCAAGCTTATAACACCAAAAAAGAGGTTAAGGTTCGATAACACCCAATATTCACGTAAAGAAACTCACCGCTTTGGAAAAGATGCTTCTTTGTTTTATGGTAGGTTGTAATTTCCCCATCATCTCCAGGTGACAGTGCAGCAGCTCTCCCGTTTTTTCGTCCCGAAGGTGCAGTCCGTTCCCCTGACAGAATTTATAGGATTTACACGTGACGCATTTCCCGGTCTTGGTCCATCGGCGGTCGCGCATTACGTGGTAACGGGTGTTCCATACCGTCCAGAAATCGTCTTTGTAGATGTTGCCCTGAACATAATCGCCCCGAAGGCTTGGACACGCACCGATATCCCCGTTTGCCAACACCGACGCAATGTGAATACCTGCCCGACAAAAGAAGGGTGCGTCACGCACCTCCATCTCGTAATCAGCCAGGTATCCCTCGCAT
>JALHIE010000241.1 GCA_022840285.1 Porphyromonadaceae bacterium | reverse complement strand
GTATAATAATTTATATTTCTTGTACCAGACGCAGAATCTAAATCGTCTTGGGATTTTATTGCATCATCATATATTTTTTCATTAATCTGCGGAACTTCTGATATTTTATTATTATCATCATCTAGAAAATAATTATTATTATCATTTACATTTTCTTGCTTAGAAAAATCTGTGCATGAACCAGGACCTGATCCTACTTTTTCAGAGTCTGGACAATTATAGTTAAGTTTCATTGTAATGTTTTCTGAATCCAGGGAATACATTTTGCCGGGTTTGCCAACAAATTTATACATTATGTTTACTCCTCAGGAACTTTATCAAAGTATTTGGTCTTCTTGAGAATTTTCATAACAGTGTTTTCTAGGCTTCCTAGGATGTCTTCTGCTTCCGCGTCTAGTTTGTTTGGGGTTACAATGTCATCGAGGGTTTTGTTTTGTTTTATAGAACCAGATTGAAATTCCATGCTACTTGCTTCTTCAGGTCGTTGTAAGGCAGCATCCAACATATCCATATCTATGCCAGAAACGTCCGGTTCTTGACCACTCGTTTCTTCGGTTTCCTCGCCAGTGTTTCCACTGCCTAGCAACGCTTCTAGGTCCATGCCTCCCATTTCAGGACTTCCCATTCCCATTCCTGGCATTCCACCTTGTTGCTGCTGACCAGCCATTGGGTTTCGCCACAATGCAAGTTCTTTTTCGAGGATTTCGCGAACGGTTAGGCCTTCCATCCAGGGAGCAGGATCCAACGCAGGAAGTCCAAGACTCTCTCTTGCTTCATCCAGCGTGATAACGTGATTGATAAACCGTTGTAGTGTAATGTTTTGTTTTACTTGTTCATCCTGGGGAATCAGGTCATCCCATTCAAAGGTTACTGACCAACCTTCATAACCATTGTACTCCAGGAATTTGTTCACCTTCATAACCATTGTACTCCAGGAATTTGTTCCAGATCTGTTCTTGGAACGCCTTGGAACACATGTTCTGCCAGCCCTGCACCATCATCTTGAGGAGTTGCAACAATGGCTGAGATGTCGCAGAAATTGCTGCCGCTTGTATTTCCAGCATATCTCGCGGGAATATATGGCTAATAGCTTCTTTTATAAGATAATTGTCAATTTCTGTTGGATTGAAGGCTACGTGACCTTGGTCCCAGCTAAGTTCTATGCCACGAGGTACTGCGACAGCGAGGTCCGCAGACTGATTTTCCACGAGCTGTCTAGCATAATCCCAGAGGTCTGTTAACATTATGTCGGCGGTATTTGATCCGGCGCCAGGTATTGCACTTGTAACGGATAGCGGTACACCGCTTGCATTCTTGAGGGCATCCAGATATTCTGGAGGTACGCCAACTGTTGCAATTTGTTTTGGAGATCCAATTCTGGAAACAGTTTGCATGACACGCTTCCTTACAAATTCCAACTGGGAGATAGTGCTAACGATGCCTTGCAGATATGGTTCACCGTCTACAAAAGGCGACGACTTATCCTTGATGTGAATAACTTGTTCAGTTGGAATGTTAATGGGAATACCGGTGGTTCCGTAGTTG
>JALHIE010000098.1 GCA_022840285.1 Porphyromonadaceae bacterium | reverse complement strand
TTCACCCTGAATAAGCCCGGCGTTTTTCAACTCTTTCAGGTGTTGCGATACGGTTGCCTTGGCATTGGGAAACACATCGTGGATATCGCCGAAATAACAGGATTCCTGCGACAGCAGAAACTGCATGATCGCCACTCGGGTAGGGTGCCCCAGCGCTTTTGCGAACAAGGCAATTTGCTTATCCGTAGCTTTTATGTTGTCTTTTTTCTTTGCCATAGCAGTTTATTGTTCGCAAAAGTACGAACAATATGTGGATCTGCAAATTTTTTACAAAAAAAATGGATGCGAATAAAATCGCACCCATAAAAGTTTTCCGGCAACGAAAAATCATTTAAAAACCAATATCCGCTTTTCCAGCGGTTCGTGCGTTTTTTCTCCCGGTCCGGACAAGGGAGTTCCGAAAGGCATTTGCGCGACAAGTTTCCAGTCTTGGCTAATGCCCCATTCCTTTTGGATGCCTTCGTCGATAAGCGGGTTATAATGTTGCAGCGATGCGCCAAATCCTTCGTTTTCCAACGCCATCCAAATCAATATTTGGCTTATAGCGGTAGAATGTTCGCTCCATTGTGCAAATTTTTCGCTGTATGAGGGCATACTATCTTGCAAGCCTTTCACCACCGACATGTCTTCAAAAAAAAGTACCGTACCGTATCCGGCGAGAAAAGAGCTGTTCACTTTTTCTTCGGTTTTTTTCCACGCCTCCTCCGAATGGCTTATCTTTTTTAACTCAGCTTTGGTGAGTTCCCATAATTTTTTGTGGTTTTCGCCCAGAAGCAATACCATTCTTGCCGATTGCGAATTGAAAGGTGATGGGGCCCAATAGGCTACGTATTCGATGATTTTCTGTATTTCTTCATCTGAAACCGGTGACTCGTTGCCCAATTGATAATAAGTTCTTCTATCTCTGATAGACTCTTGCAGGCTTTTATTTTTCATATTTTTATGTTTATATTTATGAGTTTTATTATATAACAAAAATAGTATAAAAATGTTTTTCGTATAGATTTAATCTATACTATGAGGTGATAAAAAAGTTTTCAACACACTTTGTTGATAAACTCATTATAATAAAAACGTCAAAAATTGGGATGTTTAAAATTTACGGGATAACTTTGAAGTCTTTTTGGAAAAGATCTTTTATAACAAAATGGAAAAACAGAAGCGACAAAGAAACACAAAAATCATTGAAAAGACTGTCATTGTACCCGAAATCGGAAAATTGCCGCCACAAGCACCGGAACTGGAAGAAGCTGTTTTGGGAGCATTGATGCTTGAAAAAGACGCTTATTCGGTGGTGAGTGATATATTAAAACCCGAAAGTTTTTACAATCCTGTTCACAACATAATATTCGGTGCCATCCAAGGCCTGGCAGTTCAGCAAAAACCGGTGGATGTCCTCACTGTGGTGGAAGAATTAAAACGGCGGGGTGAACTTCAATCGGCCGGGGGAGCAGTCTATATTGCCGAGTTGTCTGAAAAGGTGGCATCTGCAGCGCACATCGAATACCATTCTCGGATTATTGCCCAAAAGTACCTCGCCCGGGAATTGATTTCATTTTCTTCTGAGGTCACGCAGCAGGCTTTTGATGAAACCATTGATGTGGATGATTTGATGCAGGAAACGGAAGGACGTCTTTTCGAGATTTCGCAGCGGAACGTTAAAAAAGATGTTATTCAGATCAATCCCGTTATCAAGGAAGCGATGAAGATTATTCAGCTCGCTGCAAACCGAAAAGACGGGATGAGCGGTATCCCCACCGGATTTAACCAGCTGGACAAGCTGACCATGGGATGGCAAAATTCCGACCTTATCATTATTGCCGCCCGCCCCGCCATGGGGAAAACGGCTTTCGTGCTTTCCATGGCAAAGAATATTGCCATCAATTTTGAACATCCTGTGGGTTTTTTCTCGCTTGAAATGTCCAATGTACAACTGGTAAACCGCCTGATTGTGAACGTTTGCCAGATAAAGGGCGAAAGCATCAAGAGCGGTCGGTTGACGCAAGACGAGTGGGACCGGCTGGATATAAAGATCAAGGAACTTTACGATGCACCGATATTTATTGACGATACCCCCAGTTTGTCGGTGTTTGAACTGAGGACAAAGGCCCGTAGGCTGGTGCGTGAGCATAATGTGAAGATACTGGTCATTGACTATTTGCAATTGATGAATGCCAGCGGGATGAGTTTTGGCAGCCGTGAACAGGAGGTGAGCATGATATCCCGATCGCTGAAAGGATTGGCTAAGGAACTGAATATTCCTATCATTGCGTTGTCGCAATTGAATCGGGGTGTGGAAAGTCGTCAGGGCAACGAGGGAAAACGTCCGCAACTTGCCGACTTGCGCGAGTCGGGGGCTATTGAACAGGACGCTGACCTGGTTTGTTTTATTCACCGGCCCGAATACTACCGGATCACGGAAGACGAAAGCGGCAACTCGCTTATCGGTATGGCAGAAATAATTGTGGCAAAACACCGGAATGGGCCGACAGGTATTGCGACCATGCGTTTTGATAACGAGTATGCCCGGTTCGAGAACCTGGATGATCACAACACCAGCCGGAATAAAGCCAATTACATAGAGCGTACTTCAAGAATGAATTCAAGGCAAACGATCAAGGGAGCAGAGGCTGTTCCCGAGATGACTTCAACCGATTTCATGACTGAAAACGGAAAAGAAGAACTTCCCTTTTAAAAAGAACTATAGAATAAAAATCAATGAATAGAATACAACATTTTTTTTCAATGCTTATTCTGCCTGTAGTCCTTATGCTTGCGGTTTCTTGTGGCGGTGTGGATTCCGATGCAAAGAAAGCGGCTTCCCTTACCAATAAATCCATAGAAAAAACCAATCAATTAAAATTGGAAGAGGCAGAAAAACTGTACAGGAAATCACAGGAAATCATCAGGAAGTATGAGTCGCACCGGAAACGGGAAAAATTCAGTAAACTCTACCGGCAATACCGTGACGAAGGAAAAGCCAATCCTCGAGAACAGAATCGCTGACAAAGTTGTTATCACTTTAATTAACACAAGCGAAGTCTCATAAATAATTATTATTTGTATTTTTGCCCTTTCTAGTTTTTATTGGAATATTTAAAATAAACGGAATGCATACTTCACTCGGTACGAGAAAAATATTGTTGTTCTTCCTCCTGGCTGTTCTCTTCACAGCGGTTAGTGCTGCCCAAACACCGGCATATGAAAAAATCACTACAAACGGGCAATCCTTTTATAAGTATAAAGTTAAATCGGGCGAAGGATTGATGGCCATTTCGCGGACTTTCAACGTCACGGTAAACGAAATTCTGAAGCATAATCCGACAGCCGGATCAGGGTTGAAAAATGGCCAGGAACTGCTGATACCGGTTCGGGAGGACGCTCCGCTAACTCAAACCCGTCAGCAACTCCCTCTTGACCAAAACCACACTTTCCGCCATACCATAGCCAGGGGAGAAACCCTGTACGGTATTGCACAGATGTATAACACGAGTGTTGACGAAATTATTCGTTATAATTCAGGCTTGACAGAAAATATTACCGAAGGGCAGGTTATTGTTGTGCCGCAGCAGAGATCGCTTTCCTCGACCCACGAGAACTACCGCTATCATACTATTCTTCCGAAAGAGACGCTCTATTCGGTATCCAGAACCTATTCGTTAAAACCCGAGGACCTGATCGCCGCCAATACCGGCTTGTCCGTAGAAACTTTCCAAATTGGAAAAACCATCCGAATTCCTTTTTTTCAGATGCAGGCCGATTTTATTCCGTACGAACAACAGACGCAAAACATAACTCATAAAGTAAAAAGGGGAGAAACACTCTATTCTATTTCACAGGCTTACGACGTTCCGGTTGAATTGATTGAAAAAGCAAATCCCATACTTGTTGCAGGATTAAAAACAAATATGGAGTTGATCGTCCCCGTAAAAGTTACCCGGTTGGATGAAAATGTCCGCACGAGAGAAATTGAGGCGAACCGCCTACTCAGCCTGAGCAATGAAGCGCAAAGGACAGACGTGATCAGGGTGGGTCTTCTCCTTCCTTTTCTGGATAAATCCGGAGGGCAACATTTGCGGTTGCAGGAATATTATGAAGGATTTCTGTTGGCTGTGGAAAAAATGAAAAAAGAAGGAGCCAACATCGAGGTGTATATTTTTGAGATCGGTAGCAGGGCAAAACTCGAAAGTTTGCTGGGGACCCTGGAGATGGAATCACTGCATCTGTTGATCGGGGGCATGACGGATGACCAGATTAGGATCATTTCCGATTTTTCTAAAAAACACAACATCAAGTACATCATTCCGTTTTCTTCCAAAAACAGTGAGGTTCAGAACAACAACCACATCTTTCAGGTAAACTCGCCCCAGTCCTACTTTTATTCCAAGGCATCCGGAGTGTTTATGGAAACATTCAGGAATGCAAACGTAGTTATCGTGAATGCTCCCGGACGATCCGATAAGGCTGATTTTATTTCCACCCTGAAAGCCGATTTGAAACGGAAAAACGTCCGCTACCAGGAACTTTCACTTACCTCAAACCTCTCAACGGACATGCTACCGTTGCTTCAGACCAACGGAGAAAATGTAGTCGTTCCTACTACCGGAGATTCCGGGTCACTTCGCGAAATTTTTGATGCCCTTGAGAAAGTGCGTCAAGCCCGACAGGGAATTATCACGCGATTGTTCGGATATCCGGAATGGCAGACTTACAACACAGAAGTCAAGAAATCGTTACACGAGTACGGAACCTATTTCTACACATCGTTCTATGTAGATGAACAGGATGTGGAGACGCGGCAATTCGTGGAAAACTTTAAACAGTGGTACGGCCGTGACCTGATCAATACCTATCCCAAATACGGTTTGTTCGGATACGATACCGGAATGTTTTTCCTGAATGCCGTTTACCGTTTCGGAACCAACTTTGAACAACGAATAAACCGGATACCGTCGAATTCACTTCAGTTTGCTTTCAAATTTGACCGGGTCAATAACTGGGGCGGATTCATCAATACCGGATTGTATCTTATCCATTACGATGCAGGAAATGCTGTAAATAAAATCAATAAAAGCCGATAAATGAAACGTTTGTTGCCTGAGATCCTATTGTTTTTACTTTTCTCCGTGCAGGTTTTTGCACAAAAAAATGATTTTGGGAAAGAACTTTATGTCGGGGTAGGGGGAGGAGCACTTATGACGACTGTTGATTTTGTTCCAGCTGTTTTACAGAAATCCCATCTTGGTATTCACGGCGGTATTTCGGCAAAATACATTTCGGAAAAAAACCTGGGGTTATTGCTCGAATTGAATTATGCCCAACGAGGATGGACAGAGGATTTTCCCCCCGAAAACGGATTTGCATACGATAAAACGTTGCACTACCTGGAAGTTCCTTTCATGACGCACGTTTATTTTGGAAGAAGTGTCCGGTTTATTATCAATGCGGGACCACAACTTGGTTTTTTGTTGGGAAGCTCTGAAAACATGAACGAGGCTTTGTCTGCCGATGTGGCCGCCAGAAGAGAAGAAAATCCCGATGAACAAATAGGCATGCAATATGTTTTGGAACCCCGGAGTTTTGATTATGGTCTTGTCGGGGGTGTTGGAATGGAACTGAAAACCGGAGCAGGTAATGTGGAGCTCGAAGGCCGATATTATTTCGGGTTGGGCGATGTTTTTGAAAACAGGAAGACACAAGAGAATTTCTTTTTTAACCGTTCCGCTCACCGCATCATTGAGGCGAAGCTTTCCTATTTCTTCAAAGTAAAGTAACGTTCAATTTCGTTGGGAGTAAACTGCAAAAAAGAAGTAAAAATTTTTAGTTTTTAATTGGTCAATCAAAAAAAATGGTGTACTTTTGAACAAAAATATATGAATATATGTTCATATATTGATTTGATGGAAAAACGATGGAATTTAGCATGCTGGAGATAAAGGAACAAAAGGTGGATAAAGCGCAATTCGAGGAGGCAGCGTACATACTGAAAGCCCTGGCAAATGAAATCAGGTTAAGTGTGATTACCTTGTTGTCCAACGAAAAGGAAAAATCGGTATCTGAGTTGCTGGAGGCAATTGATTGTGAACAATCCCTGCTTTCGTATCACCTGACCGACATGCGCGCAAAAGTTCCATCAGAAACAGTCGGGTAATCCAATTGTTGAGCTGTATCATAGATTGTAATTGACAAGAATTGAACATGAAGGATTTTTTTACAAGACACGGATTAAAAGTTGCGGGAGTCATTGTAGGCGCTATCGGAGGCTACTTGTATTACTACTTCGTCGGTTGCGGCACGGGCAGTTGTCCCATCACTTCAAATCCGTGGAGGATGACAATTTACGGTGCCGTTTTGGGACTGCTGATTTTTGATATTTTTAAGAAAGAAGAAGGTAAAAGAAAAGAGATAAAGAACGGTAAATAAAAAAAATTATCTACAAAAAAACAACAACATGAAAATTAAACTTATTATCGCCGCACTTGTGGCATCGTTTATCTTTGTTGCGTGCAGCAACAACAACGGCAAGTCAACATCATCGCTGCAGGCGGCGATAACCCTGCAGGAAACTAATTTAAACAAAACAAATATGGCTAAAACAATTCATTTAACGAAAGCTGATTTTCTAACGAAAGTGGCAAACTACGAGAAAAATCCCCAAGCATGGGAATACCTGGGTGACAAACCCGCTATTATTGATTTCTACGCCGATTGGTGCGGACCGTGTAAAATGGTAGCTCCCATTCTGGAACAACTGGCTGCAGAATACGAAGGGCAGATTTACATCTACAAAGTAGATACCGAAGCAGAACAGGAACTGGCTGCCGATTTTGGAATTCGCAGCATCCCGACGTTGCTTTTCGTTCCGATGAACGAAGCTCCGCAAATGGCGCAGGGTGCATTACCGAAAGATGCTTTTAAGCAGGCTATCGACGAGGTTTTACTCAAAAATTAAGCTCAGGATCATGGACAAAATGTTTTTCGAAAGTAAAAGCAGGTATGCCTTCGACGAGACGGTTGAAAGACTCGACAATATCATCGCTGAAGCAGGATGGCGTGTTACGCACACCCACGATCTGCAAGAGACGATGAGAAAGAACGGCTACGAAGTGCTTCCAGTGAAAGTCATAGAACTTTGCAATCCGAAATATGCTTACCGCATGCTTTCGGCCGACGAGTTGAGAATTTACGGAAACATGATGCCCTGTCGCATTTCGGTACACGAAAAAGCCGATGGGAAGACCTATGTTTCACGCATGAACTCGGCCTTGTTTGCTTCGCAGATCGGTGGTGTAGTGTAATGAGTGGTGCGTATCACGATGCCGAAAGCTTTGTGGCGCAAATTGCAGAATAGCGCTTGAAATTTATTTTTGTTTTAATAACTTGTTATGAATGAAGAACGGGTGTACTCGAGATGAGTGTGCCCGTTTTGCTTGTGCCTTGAATTTATACATTGATCCAACGGGTGATGGCAGTGAAAATATTTTCCTTTTCTTTTGGCGGTTTTTCTTCCACTTGCTTTGGGGCAAAAACTTTCAATCCCTTGTGGAAAATTTTCACTTCAATCTCTTTTCCGGTACTTACCGGTTCTCCGTCAACGTGCAGTACGCCTGATTTTTTTCTTTTAATAGTGAGGCTGCTGGTGAGTAACGAGATCATCTTGCTGTTTTTATCGATGTTCCGGGTAAAAAGTTGCAGCGTGGTTTGTGGAATTTCATTGGGATTAAGCGGCTTCAGTATGGATACATTCATCTTTCCGTCTTCCATGTCGGCACCGGGCGCAATGTACACTTCGTTCCCGTATTGGGAGGCATTGGCACAGGTAAGAAGAAACGCCCGTTCGTTAAGCGTTCCTCCGTCGTGCGTGATTTCGTATTCTTCCGACCTGAACTCGATAACGCCTTCCACAATGTTACGGACGTAACCCAGGGGACCGCGCTTTTTTTCTTCGGCAAACTTGTCGCTGATAAACGCATCAAATCCGACGCCGCAGGTGCAAAAGAAAATATGCCCGTTGGCAGAGCCATAATCAATGGTTCGGACATTGCCGTCGAGTATGGTTTGTATGGCCTTTTCCGAATCCATAGAAATACGCAGGTCGCGTGCCAGGCCGTTACCCGACCCAAAAGGGATGATTCCCAGAACGGTATCGGTGTTCACGAGGGCTTTTGCCACTTCATTAACCGTGCCGTCGCCCCCGGCAGTCAATACGTAGGCAAATTTGTTTTTCACGGCCTGTTTGGCAATCTCGGTGGCATGACCGGGATAGCCGGTGATCCGGATAACCACGTCGAATTGGGTTTGGTCGAAAGCGGATGCCACTTCTTCGGGGATATTTTTCTTCGACTCCGTTCCCGATACCGGATTGATTATGACGCAAACGCTGCTCTTTTCCATGTCGTCTATTTGGTACAAAAATAGGATAAAAACTGTTTCCCCGACATTTTACCAATCATTTATTTGCCCTTTCGGGCATTGTTGAGTACTTTTGCAGCTTACAAATAAAAAATGCTTCCGGTCCACGGGGTGTCGTTATTCTACAGGTATCCCTCGTTTACTTGCAATTATTGCCGCTGTGGCGGGCAGGTAGGGTGGGATCGAACAACTTATTCACCGTATGACAAAACCCGACAGTTTGATTTTTGATATGGATGGAACCCTTTGGGACAATGTTGATTCTTATGCTATTGTCTGGAACAGGGCATTGGAGGCAAAAGGTTATCGTTTGCGGGTAACCCGTGAAGATCTGCTGAGCCTGATGGGAAAAGAAGCGCGTGTCATGCTCGACACCATTCTTCCCGATGCCTCCCGGTCGGTTCAGGATGGATTGTTTGACGAAGTTGTACGGCAGTACCAGTTGTTGGTTCCCGATATGAAACCGCATATCTACGAAAGTGTCTACGAGGGATTGGAAAAACTGTCGGAAAAATATCCGCTATTCCTGCTCAGTAACTGCGAGAAAGGAGGCCTGGTGAATTTCATGAGGCACACCGGAACGGCGCACCTGTTTACCGATTATATGGAACATGGAGAAAACCTGAAACCCAAGTCGTTTAACATGAAACTGCTCAAGGAACGGAACAACCTGCAAAATCCTTTGTATATCGGTGATACCGATTCCGACAGCAAGGCTTCGGCAGAAGCTGGTGTACCGTTTGTGTTTGTGACTTACGGATTTGGGAAAACAGACCGGTACGCGTATACATTCGATTCATTTCCGCAGCTTGTCGACTTCTTTTTAGAGGTATAGTTCGTCCTTGTTCTTTATTCTTTGTTCTAAAAATATGCAAAGCAGCTTTATCCTTATTGTCATAGTCGCCTATTTTCTGTTGCTGATGTTCATTTCCTACTTTACCAGCCGGAAAGGGGCGGACAACGATGCGTTTTTCCGTGCCAACAAATCCTCCAAATGGTACATCGTGGCGTTTGCGATGATCGGAACATCGATTTCGGGTGTGACGTTTGTATCTGTTCCGGGAATGGTCCGCAACCTCGATATGACCTACATGCAGATGGTACTGGGATTCTTTTTCGGATACCTAGTCATTGCCTACGTGCTTTTACCGTTGTACTACAGGCTAAACCTGACAACCATCTACGGTTATCTCGAGCAGCGCTACGGGCAGCGATCCTATAAAACCGGGGCGTGGTTTTTCCTGCTTTCTAAAATAGTGGGTGCAGCCGCCCGGCTATACCTGGTAGCGTTTATTCTTCAGTCGTTGGTTTTCGATGCCTGGGGCGTTCCCTTTGTTGTAACGGTTGTCGGAATTATTCTCATTATCTGGCTCTACAGCCATAAAAGCGGCATCAAAACCATCATATGGACGGATTGGGTTCAGACCTTGCTTTTCCTGACGGCCCTGGTGTTGATCATCTGGCAGGTGATGGCACGACTCGATTTCAGCTGGGGCGACACCTTTCGGGCTATAAGCGAGAGTTCGCATGCCCATATTTTCGTGTTTGACGACTGGGCAAGCACGCAAAACTTTTTCAAACAATTTTTCAGCGGGATGTTCATTACCATTGTGATGACGGGGCTAGACCAGGACCAGATGCAGAAGAACCTGACGATAAAGAACTTGAAAGATGCCCAGAAAAATGTGGTCTCCTACGGCCTTGCTTTTGCCCCGATCAACCTGTTGTTCCTGTCGCTGGGAGTCTTGCTGCTTATTTTTGCGCAGCAAGACGGAATTGTGCTTCCCGAAGTGTCCGACAATATTCTTCCGGTCATTGCCAGCCAGCACCTGGGGCAAGCGGTGCTGGGAATTTTCATAACGGGAATTGTGGCGGCTGCCTTTTCAAGTGCAGATTCAGCGCTGACAGCGCTCACAACATCGTTTTGCGTGGATATCCTGGAAATGAAAAAGACCGAAAATCCCGATACGGAGCGCAAGAACATTACAACACGCCGCCGGGTACATCTGTTTATAAGTATTATTTTTGTTCTTATTATCCTGCTGATAGAGGCCATCGGCTCCGACAGTATCATCACTGCGATTTACAAACTGGCCTCATACACCTACGGCCCGCTGCTCGGATTGTATTTCTGCGGATTGTATACCCGGGTGAAACCCATCGACAAATGGGTACCGTACGTTGCCGTTGCTGCACCGGTTATCTGCTTTGTATTTGAAACCGCGATGAAACAGGTTTTTGGCTACCAGGTGGGGTATGAGCTCCTTCTTGTCAATGCTGCACTCACCGGAACCGGCCTTTGGATATTGTCGTTAAACAACCCTCAATCTTTAACCCTCAACCCGTAACCTCATGCTTATCAAATCTGCCGAATTTATCATCAGTAACACCGATTACCTGAAATGCCCGCAGGACGGGAAGCCGGAATATGCTTTTATTGGACGCTCAAATGTTGGAAAATCATCGCTTATCAACATGTTGACCAACCGGAAAGGATTGGCCATGACCTCATCCACACCCGGAAAAACGATGCTGATCAACCATTTCCTGATCAACGGCGAGTGGTACCTGGTGGATTTGCCGGGATACGGCTATGCCCGACGGGGAAAGGAGAATCGGGAACGGCTGCAGCAAATAATCGAAGATTACGTACTGGAGCGTGAAGCGCTTACCTCACTCTTTGTATTGGTGGACAGCCGTCACGAGCCTCAGAAAATCGATTTGGAGTTTATGGAATGGCTGGGTGAAAACGGTGTCCCTTTCGGCATTGTTTTTACAAAAGGCGACAAGCAGGGTCCCGTGCGACTGCAGCAAAACGTGGATGCTTACAAGCAGAAATTGCTGGAAACGTGGGAAGAACTTCCGCCCGTTTTCGTTACCTCCTCCGAAAAGAAGTCGGGCAGGGAAGAGTTACTCGATTATATTGAGGAAATAAACAAATCTGTTTTGTAATTGCCGCACCGGGTTCGTTAAATTTCCTGCAACGCTTTTTATCACCGTTTGTGCAGGTATTCCTCCACCCCTTTTTGCGTGAAGACCTCGGTCCTGACGGTGTGTTTTTTTACTTGCTCCGGAGTAAACCAGGCTTCACGCAGCTCTTTCTTCGAAAACAGTTCCAGCTGATCGCCGTTAGCAGGAAAGTCTCTACCGTTCTGCCTTAACCGGTAAAAATCGCCCCACGGCACATCAAGTCTCCCGAACCGGGCTTGCATCTCGTCGACCGTTGCTTCCAACAACTGCACCGCTCTTAAGGGATCGGAGAAGCCGTCAGGAATGGTGTCCGGATGCTCCCTGTTCCATTTAACGGAATAATTGGCCGGATCGTTGATGTTAAATCTTGAAGCCCACAAGTAAAATAGGAGCGTTCCCCTACTGTCCGTGTTGGCTTCACGATCCCATTCCTCAAGAACTGCTCTGGCCTCTTTGGCTTTTTGCGAACCGTAATGATCGACGGCCGTGAAAAGATCATCCAACATGCGGTCGGCAAATTCCAGCCGTGTCGAGAGTTTGTAACCGACAAGTTCGTCAAACGTAATGGAACTGTCTTCGAGCATCATTTTCACAGCCCGTTGCGGGCGGAACGGCCCGTTCCGACAGCATACTCATTGGAACCGGATGAACCCCACTGTTGGAACAGTCCCACTTCACGGCTGGCGATAAACCGCGTGAAAACAACAAACATGCTGTGCATGTTTACATCTTTGGGGGTAACCGGAAAAACCATTTCATTTTCCTTGTCGATGGCTTCGGGGTGTGCGTCTGCATAAGCATTCAATCCTTTAACAAACGATCCGATGATTGTTTTAACCCGGGGATCCTGCTGCGCTTCCCAGGTATCCGCCAATTCTTCAAAGCCTAGCGTGTGAATAAGGATGTCGTTTTGCAATTTCTCCTTGCCCCAGTATTCGGTTCCTTTTCCGCGAGAACTCCCGTAGAGCTTGAGTATCAGGTTGGCGTGATTGTACATTTGTGCCCATCCCTGAGCAAAAAACAGCTCTTCGGTACTGTTTGCTGTTATGTGCGGAACTCCCCAGGTGTCCCAGGCAATTTGAGCGGGTTTGTCCTCCTGTGAGCACGACGAAGTACAGATAAACAACAGGAAAACTCCAGTTAGCAGTAAAGCGTGCATAGTTTTCATAACCCAACGCTGTCCCGGTAAAAATCCAGCGACTGGAAAATCAGGTCTTTGCCAGCAACTTGGTTGATCTGTATTTTTCCAATGTAAAGTTGACAGACGAAGCGCTTGCGTTCTTTTTATCGTGTTTCATAATATCGTAAAGGTGTTCGTAATCGTCGCAATCCAGGGCAAAGGCACCGTAATTCCGGTGGATAAAACGAACGGTTTTCTGCAGTTCTTCTTTGGGAAACCCGCACATACGATGCGACAGATACAGCTCCGCGATTAACCCCCACGCCACGGCATAACCGTGTAAAACGGGCCTCGCCGTTTCCAGGGCAAAACTCTCGAAAGCGTGCCCGACAGTATGTCCCAGGTTTAGCGCCTTGCGGATATGACTTTCAAAAGGGTCTTTTTCCACGATCCCCTCCTTGATGGAGACCGAACGGAAGACCGCATCGGTAAGCCATTCATAGTCGATGTTTCCGGCATCGAAAGCCAGCAACCTTTCCCATTCTGCCTCCGCACTGATAAGTGCGTGTTTGAGCATTTCAGAAAAACCCGAAAGGATGTCCTCGCGGCCGAGCGTATGAAAAAAACGGGAAGAGATCAATACGCATTCAGCCGGGTAAAACGCCCCTATCTCGTTCTTGAATCCTTCGAAATTGATGCCGGTTTTTCCTCCGACAGCGGCATCTACCGCTCCCAATAGAGTAGTAGGGATGTTGACGTATGTGATCCCGCGCTTGAACGTAGCTGCTGCAAATCCGCCAATATCGGTGATCATTCCGCCGCCCAGGTTTATCAACAACGAGTGTCGCGTCGCACCGTTTTGGGTAAGGTGCTTCCAGATGTGTGCCAGGTTTTCGAGCGTCTTGTTGGTGTCGTTTGCCGGAATTACAATCCGGCTTGCATTCTTTATCGCGGCAAAGGGTTCAAGAATGGGAAAGCAAAGGTTGGCCGTATGTTCGTCCGTCAGCACAAAAAGTTTGTCGTGCTTGATTCCCGACACGGTTTTTTCGATATCGGTTATCAGGTTGGTGCTTTTGATGATTCGTTGCATGTTTGACTCGATGTTTGAAGTTCAATTTTTTCCCAATTGGTTAATTCCCAGCTCTTTTATGCTCATTGCTTTATACAGTTCATCCTGGATACGTTCCCTGATTTTCAAGGTCGATAATCGATTGGGAGAACGCTCCGGAAAAATCCGGTTCGACAAAAAGATATAAATCATGTTGTTGTCGGGATCCACCCAGAAACTGGTTCCGGTAAAACCTGTGTGACCATATACGGACACAGGGGTAAGCGGACTGGTGGGGCTTGCATTGTTGTTTCGCGGGTCGGGTTTGTCGAATCCCAATCCGCGGCGACTGTTACTGCTTTTTGTTTTGGTAAACAGGTTTACGGTCTCTTCGCTTAAAAATCTTTCCCCGCCGTATTCTCCTCCGTTCAGCCACATTTGGGAGAGTTTTGCCAGGTCGTTGGCGTTGGAAAACAATCCGGCATTACCCGAAATCCCGCCGAACAAGGCTGCTCCTTCGTCGTGGACATACCCCCTTAATTGCTGTTTTCGAAAGAAAGGATCGTTCTCGGTGGGAGCGATGCTGTTGACCGGCATGTGGTCTAACGGACGGAATGTCAGTGTTGTCGCTCCCAGCTTCTTGTAGAAGTTGTCTTTTACGAAGCTGTCCAGACCGGTTTTGGAAATGTGCTCAACGGCTTCTTTCAGTAACATGAAATTCAGGCAGCTATACCGGTAGGTCTTTGAGCGAAGTTCGGTGGCGATCACCTCTTTCAGCAAGGCCCGGTGCATGTCGTCGCTCGCATACAGGTCCCTGGCTACAGGCAAGTGAAAGGTCGCGGATGGTTTATCCGATATAAACGACGGAATAAATGCGTAGTCGGTTCGGCCCCATGCACCGGCATAACGGGCGTGATGGAGCGCCGACCTTTTCCCGAACAGCGATCCGTTAAAGCTGTTCGGGTCAATGGCCGTTGTGTAATAAGGAATAAAGGAAACTATGCCCGTTTCGTGAAAGAGAGCGTCTCGAACAGTCAAGTTTGCTTTGTTGGTACCCCGGGTTTCGGGTACGAATTTTCCAATATGGTCCTGCAGCCGGATCTTTTTCTCGTCGTACAACTTCATGATCGCTGGAACAGTGGCTGCTGCCTTGGTTATCGAGGCCAGATCGTAAACGGTTTCGGCATCAACTTTTGCCCCGGAAGCGTATTCCATGTTCCCGAATCCTTTGTCGTAAATAACCGTCCCGTCTTTTACCACCATCACGTAACATCCGGGATAGGCCCGTTGACGGATACCCTCGAACGCGATTTTTTCTACACCCTGCAGACTTTCGGACAAGATCCCGACTTCTTCGGGAAGCGAGTAGGAGAGACGCGTCTTTTGGGTATCGATCCCTTTGTTAACTTCAAATCCACCGGCCGAAACAGGCAGTTTTCCCGAGAAGCCGATGCCTCCGAAAACGGCTTGTGCCGCACTCATCTGGGCAAAATCGGTGTTGTCGTAAGCTACGACGACGGAAGATGCATGGTCCGTTGCCGGTTTTATATTGTCGAGCGTGTAGGGTGAATCGAACAATACCAGAACCGATTTTGCGGCACTTTTTATCACTTGTTGAAGCGCGGGCGAGTCAACCGCGGGGACGGAGTGTACAGAGATTATAACGGTATCGAACTCTTTCAGCATTACGCTGTCGGCAGTAGCTGCCTGAAAAGCGGTAACTCCGGCATATTTCTTCAGCCATTTCTGAAAGGTATTTTGCTCCGGGGCGCCGATCGCTACGCAGGCAATCCGGTTTTTATCCAGCTCCCTTATTGGCAGGATGGAATCGTTGTTTTTAACCAACGTAACGGCCTTGTCGTAGATTTTTCGTTGTGTCCACTCACTTTCCGGAGCGTGTATGTTGCGGTTCAACGTACGGATGTTTATCGGCTTGATGCGATGAACGCCGAGGATGTATTTGTACGTCAGTATTTTTCTAACTTTTTCTTCGAGCATTGCCGGGGAAATAACTCCTTTCTCAACCGCCTGCTTCACCTCCTGAAATTCTTTCTCCTGATCGATCACTCCCAGAATAACATCGTTTCCGGCCAGCAGTGCTTTTACGCTCATGTCGGACTGGTTGGAAACACCTTTCATCGCCATTCCGTCGGTAAAAGTAAGTCCGGTAAAGCCCATCTGCTCTTTCAACAGTTTCTGTCCCACGTTTATCGATAACGAAGCCGGTAAGTCATTTGTATTTAGTGCGGGGACGTTCAAATGCCCGAGCATCATCCCCGACAGGCCGGCGTTGACGTATTGCCAGAAAGGATATAATTCCACCGAGTCTAACCGGGCCATATCGTGGCTTACGGTCGGCAAGGTCCGGTGCGAATCTTCCGATGTGTCGCCGTGTCCGGGAAAGTGTTTGGCAACCGCCATCACGCCGTTCTCCTCCATCCCCCGTGCAATGGCAATGCCTTGCCGGGCCACGTTGGCGGGAAGTTCGCCAAAGGACCGGGTGCCTATGACCGGGTTGTCGGGATTGGTATGTACATCAATGGAAGGGGCAAAGTTAATGTGGATACCCATTTCACGACATTGCCGGGCAACCTCCTTTCCGTACTGCTTCAGCGTTTCTTCATCGTGAATGGCTCCGGTGATCAGGTTTCGTGGAAAACGCGGCGCATCGCTCAGGCGCATCGATAATCCCCATTCACCGTCCAGTGCCACAAAAAGCGGGGTTTTGGCAATGCTTTGAAGGTAGTTGGTCATTTCGGCCTGCATAGCCAGCGTACCTTTCGAAAACAATACCCCCCCGATTTTCTGGTTATTTATATAACCCGCGATTCTTGTTTTCCAACTGCTCTTCGATTCCACGATAGGCATAAAGAGCTGGCCTATCTTTTCGTCCTGGCTCAGGCTGTTGTAAACGGAGTCCACCCATGAGTCCAATTTTATTGTGTCGGCTTGCCGGTAGAGGTTGGTTTCGGTTTGAGCGGCAAGTACAGCGGTGAATAAATAAAATGTAAAAAACAGGGTATCTCTTTTCTTGAACATGATCGGTTTATTTGTATCAACTTCAGACATTAAGGTTCGGACCAGTAATCTGTCCTCGACTTATTGCTTCATTTTCTCGAGTTCCACGTCAATTCTTCCGACATAGATTCCTCTTCCTGCTGTTTGAAAAACCATAACGTTTTTGTTATCAATATTTTTCAATATATCCGGAGTTTTCATATGGGTGTGGCTGTGGCCACCGATAATAATATCAATGTTTCTTGTTTGTCCCACCAACCGCTTATCGGCCGTGTAACCCAAGTGTGACAGGCAGATAACCATATCGCACCGGTCGGTTGTCTTCAGCTTTAAAGCCAGTTCGTTTGCCACCCGCTCCGGCGGAAGAAATTTCATTCCCTCGTAATTACCGGAAGCAATCAGCCCCCTGGGCTGAATATTGATAGCGATCACACCAATTTTCACCCCGTCCTTTTTAAGTATAAGGTACGGTTTGATCAAATTGTTCAGCGGTGTGCCGGAAAAATCGTAATTACTGCTGATGATGGGGAATTTTGCCCGGCTTACAACTTTTTCCAGTATTTCCAGTCCGTAGTCAAATTCATGATTTCCGAGCGTAACGGCATCGTAACGCATCAGGTTCATGGCTTCCGTCTCCACCTCACCTTTGAAAAGGTTAAAGTAGGGTGTTCCCTGCAAAACCTCCCTTGTTCCCGGCAATGCGGTCGGATTCAGGAACAGGCTCTATGCGGCTGTGTGTATCGTTTGTATGGAGAATGACAATGCTCTTTTGCCCGAAGACAACGGTTCCGCACATAAAAACAGTGAGGATGAGGAGGGAAAAATATTTTTTGTTCATGAGGAGTTGAGTGTTATTCAATAACGGTGATCCTTCCATCGAGACGAGAGGTAATCTCATTTCCCTGGCGGGTTTGTTCCTTCACATAGTCGATCATCACATCGCGGAGCGTGATACCCGTGTTTGTGGTCTTCAGTGCGTTGCGCAAGGCATCCATATCGTTGTTGCCGTCGGCAAGGTAGTCGAGTGTGGAAACCGTGTAAACCTTGTCCTCGTCAATAGGTTTTCCATCTACGGTAACCGATTGAACTTTCCTGTCCTTGATGGCCAGCCTTACGTTGGAAGAGATTCCCGCTCCGCCAATCCAGGCATAGGAGTCAAAAATCTTCTTCAAATCGGTTCCTTTCAGCTCGAGAAAGGTTATGGCGTTGTCGAAAGAGTAAATTTCGTACAGGTCTCCGACCGTTATTTTACCTTTCGGCATATTGGCGCGATGTCCGTTGACGTTCATGATTGCCACGTCGGCACCGCCAGACAGGTGTTCATCGCCATAGATTTTCATCACATCGGAAGTGAAATTGGTAAGCAAACTTTCGGGGCGGCCGTAATCCAGCAACTGTGAAGAAGTGCCGATCACTTCATTCATCTCACGGTCGAGCTCGGTTTTGTAGTTGCGTACCAGGGCTTCCATTTTTTTATTCGGATTCGCATCGAAACGACTGCTCATTTCCACGACGGTACCGTTTATGCTGCTTATCCGGTACTGATGTGACCTGCAAGAAATCAGCAGGATAGCGGCAAGTGCGAGAATGATCGGTTGTCTATTCATTCCTTAAGACGGGTTTATTGGATGTTTGCTTTGTCAAAAATACACTATTTTTGTCAGTTTAACAACGCGTGTAACCTATTTTTACGAATAAAAAGAACCACTGTATTGTGATTTAAATAATTATTACTACCTTTGCAACCGCTTTGCGCAATCTCTGTCGATGTGTTGTCGTTATATTGCGTCCTATAGAGTTAAATATTAACATAAAGCTTTTATAAACAATGGATTTAATTAAAATTGCAGAAGAGTCTTTCGCTTCGGGAAAGAAAGAATTGCCCAAGTTTAAGAGTGGCGACACCATAACGGTTGCTTACCGTATTGTGGAAGGTAATAAGGAGCGTATTCAGCAATATCGCGGCGTGGTGATTCGTATATCGGGTAACGGCGACAACAAACGCTTTACGGTTCGTAAGATGTCGGACAATATCGGTGTTGAACGTATCTTCCCGATAAATTCTCCGTTCATCGACAGCATTACGGTGAACAGCGAAGGTAAGGTCAGGAGGACCAAACTGTATTACCTCCGTCAGTTACGCGGAAAAGCAGCCCGTATCAAAAAGAAAACGTTTTAAGAATTTTGAAACAAACACCCGGACGCTCCGACTTTTATCGGGGCGTTTTTTCATCCATTATCCATCATCCATCAGCATATGCACTGCAAAACAGAGGGCATTGTTCTGAGCAATGCCGGATACAACGATAAGTACGTCATTACACATGTTTTTACACGCAGTTTTGGGCGTATCTCATACCTGCTTCCTAAAACGCGCGGCAGGCGTTCAAGAATTAACCCTGCACTGTTTTCCCCGCTTTCCATATTGAATCTGGAAGTGGAGCATCTTCCGCTTCGTGAAATCCAGCGGTTGAAAGAGGCCGACCGGCAAACGTTGCTTTACGATATCGGCTCGGATTTGACCAAAGTTTCGCTGACTTTTTTCCTGTCGGAATTTTTATCGAAAGTTCTGCGGGAAACGGACAACAACGAATTGCTTTTCGATTACCTGAAACAGGCTGTCGAGGTGTTGGAAGAGACAAAAACGGGGTTGGCCAATTTTCATTTGACTTTTGTCCTGGGACTTACCCGGTTTCTGGGTATTTATCCCAATCTTGAGAACTATACCCAAGGTTGTTGCTTCGATATGCTGAATGGGGAGTTTACTTCCCGGACTCCGGCTCACGCCTATTATTTGCGTGAGCGGGAAAGTGCTTTTCTTAACCAACTCTCGCGGATAAATTTCTCGAACATGCACTTGTTCGTCCTGTCGCGAAACGACAGGAACCTGATCATCGACCGGATGTTGACTTATTACCGGTTGCATTTATACGATTTTCAACCGATCAAATCACTGGATGTGCTTCGGGAATTGTTTTGATCTTTTTCGCTGTCAAACACCTGAAAGACAAGTACCCTCCCGCAAGTATCCACTGTAAAGCTATCGCCCAGCGATTCATTCAGCGTGCCTTGCCACCAGTTGGTGAGAATCCTGTTTTCTATGGGGTACTTCAGCCCTTTGGTGGTAATGGGCTTCTGCCCGATGGAAAACAGGGAGACCTTTTCCCCCGCAAAGCTATTGAAGGTAGTTCTTGAACTGATGGGCGTAAAAACGCCGTAGTTGGTAACCATCTTCACGTTTGCCACCGCTTCGTAATCGGCAAGAAGCGAGATGTTCCCGATGCTGTGATCCTCACGCATCCCGGTTCCGCCCACAATAACGATGTTTCTCCTGCCGTTCTCCGCACAAAACAGAACCGATTTGGTCAGGTCGTTGGTTTCCTGTTCTTTATCGGGAAATAACTTATCCGAGAAGCGAATCCTGTTCTCTTCGGAGATGGAGTCGCAGTCGCCCACAATAGCATCGGGAAAGCCACCGGCTTCGATAAAATGATTGGCCGCTCCGTCACAGCAAACGATGTAGGGTGCATTCTTTATTACCGATAGCGGCACGGGGTGATGGGGATACTTCCCGTTTGCGACAATAACTGCTGTTGAGCCGTCGTCTTTGTTTTCTGATCTCATCTTGAGGGTTCTTTGATACAAAGATAACAACAGGAATCGGATTTCACGTGTGAATAGAGAAAATAACGTGTTCAAATTCTATCGCAGCAGGGAACAGAATATTGTTTTCGAGGTGGATGTGCCTGTGAAGGTCATCTTCAAATTCTTTCAGCAAATTCAGGGTTACCCTGTAGGTATTGCAACCGTCTTGAGGTGTTTCGTAGTTTTTGCTCAATTCACTGATTCTTCTGAAACGAACGCCTTCATTGTCGTGCTCTGCATGCATCGTTTTAATTGGGTTTTCGATGCTTCCGAAAGGAGGTCTTCTTAATTTTTCACCCGTTATTCTTTTATCCACCATTTCCCGGATTAAAGGGAACAAGATACTTTCTTCTTTTTTCATGTGAGCCGATAACGTTTCTGCAGATTGAGAAAACAACTCATTTATTTCGTGTAACTCGGGGTGTCTATTGCCGTGAACATCCGTAATTTTCGCCAGATAGGCAGTTATTTCAGGAATTTTTGCAAAGACATACCTGTGGTGTTTCTTCTCAATGTAATCGGCGAGCAGGTCGATCGACCACGATTTAAAATCAATGTCCGAATCTTCTTTTTTGTTCAACACTTCCGATAACTCTTGCAAAATTACGTTTTCATCTATGTTGTTTTCTTTGCTGGCAGCCGCAATGCTCCGGCTTCCGTTACAACAGAAATCGATGTTGTATGATTTAAAGACAGCTGCCGTTTTGTAGTTTTCAGCTACAATTTTTCCAATAATACTTTCTGAATTGATGAGCATGTTTTTTAATTTTATGTGAATGAATGAACTAATTTGTTGATTTGTCTTTTTTCAGGGTTAATTGATAAACAAACAGGAAGAGCGTAAGGGTTCCTATGCCGAACACGGTGTCTCCAATGATCCTCGACCATTTGAATGCACCGTGGTTTACACTGGCAAACGTTTGCATTAATCCAACGGGCAGTAAGCTGACGACCACCATTAAAAGCAAGCCGGCGTTCAGTGTCCAGAACGTGAATTTAATGAGCTTGTCGTTCCATTTTTGTTTGCGGTACATGCTGCGAAGCACAAACAGCATCAACCCGATTCCCAACATGCCGTATACACCGAAAAGTGCGGCATGTCCGTGTACGGGAGTAGTGTTCAGGCCTTGCATATAATACAATGCGATGGGCGGATTGATGATAAATCCGAAAATGCCGGCACCCAGGAAGTTCCAGAAAGCTACCGATAACAGGAAATAGATGGGCCATTTATAATCTGCCAGCCATTCGGTTGATTTACTCATCCGGTAATTGTGGAACGCCTCAAATCCGATCAACACCAGCGGAACAACTTCCAAGGCGCTGAATGTCGCTCCCAGTGCCATGACACCTGTGGGTGTTCCCGTGAAGTAGAGGTGGTGGAATGTTCCCAGGATACCGCCAGAAAGGAAGATAATGGTGGCGAACAGCACGTTGTTGGTTGCCGACTTTATTCTCAGTAACCCCATCCGGGTAAACAAGAATGCTGCAACTACCGTCGCAAACACTTCGAAGAAGCCTTCAACCCACAAATGGACAACCCACCAGCGCCAGTATTCAGCAATGGCCAGGTTGGTGGTGCGTCCCCACATCAAGCCTGCTGCATAGAAAAATGCAATGGCAAAGCAGGAGATCAGGAAGAGAATGAGCAATCCCCTTTCGCTGGTTCCTTTCTTGATGATGGGGACAATGGGCCGGATCATCAGTGCAAGCCACAGGAACAATCCGATAACCAGCAGCAACTGCCAGAATCTCCCCAAGTCAACATATTCGTAACCCTGGTGCCCGAACCAGAAGTTCTCTACCAGCCCCAGTTTAGCACGTTCACGCCGAGCTTTTGAAATTTAGGATCCCTGCCGCTTAACGACGGAGCAATATAGAGTCCGGTGGCTAACCAGGCGCTTGCAATCCAGAAAATAGCAATCTGAACGTGCCATGTGCGTGTGATGGAGTAGGGAAGGAAGCTGGCAATATCAATGCCGTAGAGCGCATCGCCTTCCACGCCGTAGTGCGCGGTAAGAATCCCCAGCATTACCTGAGCCAGGATCAGGATGTTTACGATCCAGAAATATTTCTTTGTCGCTCGCATCGACGGGGTAACCACCTGGTTCATTAACGGGTCATTCACCGGCTTCAACACTTCCTCCTGCTGTGTACGCGCCTGTACGAAAACAAGAATACCAATTCCAATTAACAGCATGATGATGCTGAAGCCTGTCCAGATTACCAGGTCGCCGGTCGGTACGTTCCCGATCTGAGCATCGTTGGGCCAGTTGTGGGTATAGGTTATGCTTTCCCCGGGCCTTTCCGTTACACATGCCCACGATGCCCAAAAGAAAAATTGAGCCATTTTCTCCATCCTCGACTCGTCCTTGATGGCATTTTTCGGTATGGCGTAATCGGAACGTAATTTATCCAGCGCCGGGTCATTCATAAACAAGGATGTATAATGAGCCTTGTTGTGCTCAAACGCTTCGATCCTTTCTGCGGCAAGGGTCAGCGTTTTTGTAGCCTTGTCGTAAGTGTTTTTGCGTAAAAAAATCTGAAGACGTCTTTCCAGCAGCGCTTTTTGCTCGGAGCTCTGAGAATCAAAATCGCCTCCGGCCCACTTATTCAGTAAATATTGCGCTTCCCGGTGCAGGTAGTCGGCCGTCCAGTCCGGCGCAACATAGGCTCCGTGCCCCCAAACTGTTCCCACTTCCTGTCCACCCATGCTTTGCCATACGTTCTGCCCGTCTTTTATGTTACTTCCGGTAAAAAGAACGTTTCCCGATTCATCCACCACCTGCTCGGGCACCGGTGGCGCTTTCTGGTAAATCTGATTGCCGTAGAACAATAAAACGGCAAATGAAATTCCTACTACCAGTAAGAGTGCAATCCAAAGTTTTTTGTGATTCATAATTAAACGCGTTTAATGATTAATAATTGGATTAAATTGATCTTGTAGTGTATTGAAAATCAATTAGTAAAACTATTTCGGATAAAAATGTCGGAAATTAATTTAAAAAAAACTTACCTTAATAAAACCTGTATGTTCGATTTTAACTCCGTTGCCATGTCGTAAACGGTTGTAGATTCCAACATGGCGGTTAACTTTGTTCTGATCCCGGCAAATTGATGGTGTACGGGGCAGGGATTTTCATCGCTGCAGCCGGACAGCCCCAACGGGCATTGCCAAATGATCTCATCTCCATCAATAACCGATACGATGTCGCTCATCCTTACCGTTTTCATTTTGTCGAGGCCGATCTCGAAACCACCGTTGGGTCCGGTAAAAGAAGAAACTAATCCGTTTTTCGATAATGTTCCCAGAATTTTTGAGGTAAAGGCCTCGGGCGTATCGGTTTTCTTTGAAATCTCTCCCAGGGTAACTCTTTTCCCCTCAATGGATTGGATAGCGATATAAACGAGTGCCTTGATGCCGTATTTACAAGCCTTTGAGAACATTCACGATTCTTTGCCTGCAAATATATGTTATATTTGGTACAAACAAAAAAATAATACCGTTTTTTTCTTCCCCACAAAAAATTACGCCTTAATCAAGAGGGATAATGCCGGCACCGATAATGTGGCTTGCCAGTCCAAAAAGCACAAACAGGTGAAAAACTGCGTGAACAAATTCACGCTTGGCTGTAGCGTAGATGATGGCGCCGGTAATGTAAAAGACGCCTCCGGCTATAAGCCACCCGATAACTTCGATGCAGTTTTTTTCGTTTGCCGTTTCTA
>JALHIE010000240.1:1277-2245 GCA_022840285.1 Porphyromonadaceae bacterium | reverse complement strand
GCGGCTGCGGCTGCAAGGAACAGGACGTCCCCTACGTTCACGGCTACGCCGAGGGCTGCTTCAAGGGTAACGGTATCGTACCCTGTTGCGCTTGTTGTTATTGCTGTGATTGCTGCCGGGATGCAGCGAGGGTTGTCGACTGCGAGGGTTTCCCCGACTTTGATGTCGCTGCCTTTCAGCACCCGTATAGCAGTTGCGTTTGCTGCTGCTGCTGCCTGTACGACAGCCCATTTCACGAGGTGTGTAATTCCGTTAGAGTCGGGAGCGGATATTACGGTAGCGTCTTTCAGTACGTCCCCGAGTATTTCGGCGTTCTTTACTGTAACGCCGCCGGGAATGTCAGCGATGCGCTTTACGATGCGTGAAGCAACAGCGATATCGCTTTTCTTTTTTACTGTCATTGCCATTTTTATTCGTTTTTTAGATTGTTAAAATGCTTGACCGTTATCGGAGGTTTTACCCTCGATTTCGGCTTTGATTGCTTCGGGTATTTCATCCCCTGTTTTTCCGCCTTTTGTGGACGGAATTCCGAATACTGCCCCTTTTGCAGATAGTTGCGCTTGCAAACTTGTTACGTCGGTTTGTACGTCGGCAATTAGTGCTTGATAGTCCTCGTCGGAAAGCCCTTTCACGTCGAGCCGCTTGTATGGCTTTTGAAGTGCTTCCGGGAGTTTCGCAATCGTGTCGTTAAGTTGCTGTACCCGGCTTTCTGCCTTTTGTACTTTTATTCCGGTTTCGAGTTGTTCGAAGCGTTCAAGAATCTGCTTCGCCCATGCCGGAACTTCCTGCACGTCGGCTGTTTCTTTTTGCGTGGTTACGGTGCTACCCTTTTCGGGTGCTTCGTCCCCTGTTTTTTCTTTTTCGCCGTTTTTGATTTTGTACTTCTTCTCGTAGTTCGCAACGGCTGTATGCGCCGCTTCTGTTGCCCGGCTGTCGCCGTAACTTTCGATTATTCGTTGTAAGGTAAC
>JALHIE010000240.1:0-1227 GCA_022840285.1 Porphyromonadaceae bacterium | reverse complement strand
GAATTTGGTTTTGAGTTCGTTGAAAATAATTTCTTGCATTGTTCTGTTGTTTTTTTTTATTGCCTCAAAATTAAGTAAATTTTTATTAAATGTTTACAATATTAACAGATATGACGTTATAAAGCCCCGGAACTCTGCTGTTTTGAATATGCGAAAGTATTTATATTTTCGTTTTTTCTATACATTTCATTGCATATTAGAAAAGTTTTTTTATATTTGTTCCATGATTATAATATAAACCTTTTTTAATTTAATTTTATCTGATATGAAAACAATCTCCAAAACCTCCGAAATCACGTGCTTGCGTGAACTGTTTTACGGCAAAGGCTATTTCGCCGATGCTCTTAACAACAACCAAAAAGAGTTGGACATCATCGAGGACAACATCAAGAACGACTTCCCGATTTTTACCGGGACGTCCAAGAGGTAATACGGCGTAAACACGCTCTGCGAATGTCCCTTACCTGTCCGCAAGTCGATTACCTTGTTAGAAACATGAAATAATTTAACTGCCCTGCTCGCAAGAGCAGGGCTCAATCTTTACAACTATGTCATATATTTTAGAACTGAACACGAAGCAATTGAAGGCACAACGCCGATTTGATTCCTTTTGTCGTAAGACCTCGAAATGCAGGCACGAGCGTTATGCTGTGTCCTGTTTTGCCTGTCCCGAGGTGAAGTCCTGCACCCTGTATGCCGATATGATGATGTCGAAGGACGTTTTAATGACGTTACTAAACGAGCGATAGTGATGAAAGCGGTAATGTTGGCGGTAACGAGGAAGCGTTACGAAATGTATCTCAACGAAGTTCTGTCCGTTTGCCCCTTTGAAGGCGTCGAGGATGCGTACGGATATTTAGCCCCTCGCTATTCCCTTCGCCGGGCGTATGACGAGGGAAGGCTCGGAAGCCTTATACGGAAGTCCGACCCTGTACTGTTCAATGTTAATTACAGCGAGTACCGCAGGCGGTATTCCTATTGATTTTTTAACCTTATTTTTTAACTTTTAATTTTATCTTATTATGGAAACAACAATGACGAAGGAAGTTCTGAATCAGCAAGGGCTGAATCAAGTAGTAATCTCGAAAGTCGAGAGGATGTTAAACCGCAACCGCCCCGGTATTGCAACGGCGTTGTGTCGGCTTGTCGAGGAAGGTAGTATCTTACAGGATTACATTGCGCCTATCGGCGTTGAATTGAAGAAAAACGACCACAAACCGATTGTAA
>JALHIE010000097.1 GCA_022840285.1 Porphyromonadaceae bacterium | reverse complement strand
TGGGTGGCTTACTCTTCGGCTACGACACGGCTGTGATTTCCGGTGCGGAGAAATCGATAGAGGCTTATCTGATCAGGCCGTTGGGCTTAAATTCGTTAATCCATGGAGCCACCGTATCGAGTGCCTTGATCGGCTGTATTATCGGGGGAGTTATTTCGGGAGTGTTTTCAAACCGGTTTGGCAGAAGAAAAACGCTGCTTATAGCTGCTGTTTTATTTTTTGTGTCGGCATTGGGATCTGGATTTCCCGAATTTATTTTTTTCTCCAAAGGGCACCCTTCCATCGGGTTGCTGTTGACATTCAATTTTTACCGTATAATCGGAGGTGTCGGAGTGGGACTGGCATCTGCCGTTTCGCCCATGTATATCAGTGAGATAGCTCCTGCAGATATTCGGGGAAGGCTGGTTTCCTTTAACCAGTTCGCCATTATTTTTGGAATGCTGGTGGTGTATTTTGTTAATTGGGGCATCGCCTTTGGACAGAGTATCGACTGGATCAACGATGTGGGATGGCGGTATATGTTCGCATCGGAAGCCATTCCTGCAGCCTTGTTTGGGATGCTGCTGTTTCTGGTTCCCGAAACGCCGAGATACCTGGTATTGTCGAATCGCGATGAAAAAGCACGGTCTGTTTTAAGCCGGATTAACGCCGATAAATTAAGGGCTGTAACGCCGATAAATTAAGGGCTGAAGCCATTTTCTCCGAAATTAAGCAGTCCATCGGACGCACAACAGAACGTTCCCGTATTTTTTCTTACGGGAAAATGGTTATTCTTATCGGTGTTTTGTTGTCGGTGTTTCAGCAGTTTGTGGGAATCAATGTTGCGTTGTATTATGCTCCACGTATTTTTGAGAGTATGGGAGCTGCGAAAGATGCCTCCATGCTGCAAACCATCATCATGGGGTTTGTCAATGTCGTGTTTACGGTTGTGGCCATCCTGACGGTGGATAAGTGGGGGAGAAAACCGTTGTTGATTACCGGCTCCGTTGGCATGGCCATCGGCATGTTTGCCATATCCTCGTTGTCCTATAACGAAATTATCGGAATAAGCACACTGGTATTCATCATCATTTATACGGCGTCGTTTATGATACGGCGTCGTTTATGATGTCGTGGGGACCGATCTGCTGGGTGCTCATCTCTGAAATTTTCCCAAACAAAATCCGGGGTCAGGCGGTAGCCGTGGCGGTTGCCGCACAATGGGCTGCCAATTACCTGATCTCGTCTACCTATCCGGCAATGATGGAATACAGCGGAGCTTTGACCTACGGTTTTTATGGGTTGATGGCTGTAATTTCGGCTCTCTTTGTATGGAAAATGGTTCCCGAAACCAAAGGGAAGTCATTGGAAGAGATGGAAAGTTTGTGGAAGAAGACGGTTTATCATGAAAACAAGCGCTTACGATAGGTAAACGCTTGTTCTTCAATGAGCGGCAAACGAGATTCGAACTCGCGACCCTCAGCTTGGGAAGCTTTTAAACAGTTATTTCTGTATTTTTTCTCTATTTTCAAATAATTCATAAATACCTGTTTAACAGCATATATAATAAATTATTAACTCTTTCCTATTTCTTCTATTTGTATATTTTTGCTACTTTTGTTTGTTATTTGTTTGTTATGATTGTTTGTTATATATCGAATACAATCTAAAAATATACTGATATGAAATTCTACTATTCCAATAACGGTATAACCGTTAAACTTGTTCGAGATATAAGGAATAAAAATCCCGAAAATGAATGCCCACTACGGTGGCGTGTAACATATAAAAGAGATAGCGACTACTACTCTACAGGAAAAGTATTAGATCGTGAGGACTGGGAATTATTTGAAGCTTCAGAGGAAGCTGATTTTAATTTTAAGACTAAAGCGGCACATCTAAGAGAGCATAAAGACGACATACAAAAATATTTTGATGATATTCTTAAACCCGCAGTTAAAGAGACTGCAGACAATTTCTCTTTTGCAGCACTCGATCACAAATTAGGCAAGTCGGATATCTTAACCGTAAATGATGCGTTTACGGCCAAAATAAACACTTTAAACAACACCTTCAAGGTCGGGAATGCAACAATATACAGAACCACATTAAACGCTCTTATACGTTTTCAGTATTACAGAAAAATCAAAAGTAAAATAGCCAAACAACTATTTATTGAAGAATGTGTAAGTAAAAAGCATAAGACAAAAGGTAAGGATGTTTTAAACGTCATCGCTGATATTAAATTTGACGATATCACGGTGAAATTTTTATCTGACTGCGAAGACTTTTGGAGTGCGACCGGTATAGAATACGCTACTATCGGGATTTATATGAGAACACTTAGGGCAATAATAAACAATGGAGAAGACCCTTATTTAAGCGGAACTCGCTATCCATTTGGAGAGGGCAAGAATAAATATTCTATTCCGGAAGGTGGGAGAAAATCTATCGCTTTAGACATTGAGGACATTTGGAAAATAGAGGATTTTGAGACTGACAATCAAGGATTGATGGTTGCAAGGGATATTTTCATATTCATGTTCTATTGTAACGGACTAAATTTCGGTGATCTATGCAGGTTGCAATACAAAGACATCGACGGAGCATCCCAAGAGATTGTATTTCATCGTAAGAAAACCAGAGATACAAAAAAGAAAAAAAATCCAGAGCCTATTTGCGCTCCGCTACTACCTCCAATGGTAGAAATAATTAACCGACACGGCAATAAAGAACAGAATGGATATATCTTTCCATTTCTTAACGGCATCGAACGAGTAGATCAAAACGAAAGAAAGATAAAAGACGCTATTCAACTGGCATTAAACCCAATAAATAATTCATTAAAAGTAATAGCAGCACAATTAGGGATAGACCGGAATTTATCGACCGCCTATACCCGTAACAGCTACGTAACTCATCTTACAAGCGAAATGTATATTAGTGAGATTTTCGTTAAACAAATGGTTGGCCATAGTACTGGAAAGAATGTAACCGCCGGCTATAATAATCCATCCCCCAAAAAAAGGAGAGAGGTGAATTCTAAACTATTAAACCCAAACAAAAAATATAATACGATAAGTCTATTGTCTGTAACCGGATGATCGTTTCCCGAAATATGACAGACTGTGTCTGTTAATTTCAAAGATAAGGAAACCAATTCCTGTATAACACCGAACTGGTTGTAAAATGTGATATTTTAGGCACCTTCGCTAAATGAAAACATTATCCCAACTATTTGTTTAATGAAAATATGGTATGAGCGCGTTAGAATTTAGAAAGTGTAATTACATTTATTTTTAAGTCATTAATCGTCTAAAGTCCAATTAACTTTAGACTTATCCTTTTATAAAGATTATTATTAGGAATATATGTCGATATTCTTTGTCCATCAATAATAGCTCTATTATAACCGGCATACATATCATACCAGCCATAACCAAACCCGAGGGATAGCCTTAATCCATTATTATCTCTATTTAAATATTGAACTAAGCCCATTTCTAAAAATGTACCGGGTGAAAATCCAGTAAATTGGTATTTACCTACATTCTCGGATAGTATATCATTGTTCATCCGTTTCTCTAATGATATATACTCATATGGAATTGGTTCGAATGAAACCGACCAATTCGTGTAAACACCTGTAGATTGGAAAAGTGGTCGTGAATAAAAAGTAGAAAAAAACAGATTGAAACGTTTAATATTATCTTCATCAAAATAATAGCTGCTATTTCTTGAACTATCCGACCATCCAGCAATATCCAATGGAACGGAAAGGAACATAGTTCCAGCAGAAATTCCAAAATACTGATTGAATTGAAGGCTATAAGTCAACGAAAAATGATATGCTATGTTACTGGAATTAAAGTAAAAACCGCCATCCATACCTAAAGTTTTTTGGATTTGCGCATTCAAATAAACTGAATTAAGAAAAAACATAACCAAAACCAAAGTACAAAATATTATACGTTTCATGCCGATATTTGTATCATTATTTGTTCTTCTATTTTTGCAGAAAGAAACAATTAGTAAAATAATAGTCCCTCATACTAATTATAATTGTGAAAACATTAATTTATTAGCTAAGAGACTATTTAGTATTTTGTTTGCTATAGTTAAATTTTAATTGCTTCTTCCGTAGGGCAATACATAGGCAAATTTGAGATCGAAAGCCGGATAGAATAAACCATACGGTTCATCGAGGTTGTAGCCGTATCCTGCTCCTAACGAATAACTGAAAATCCAATGTCTTCCAATATTTCGCTGTCCTCCCCAATTCAGATTTGTTAGCAATGTATTGGTCAAATAATGTATCTCATCAGTTAATGGTTTTGATACATATTTCACTTTTAAACCGATAAAGTTTCCCGAATTGAATAATTTCGGTTCACTTTTATGGTTATAAATAAACTTGCCATTTACTCCTAAATGTACGCTCGGATTCAATAATGTCCAATGCCAATCCATCCTGAACGTAAGGGCTTCACCTTCACCGAAATCATAACTTGGCCCAAGACCAATGCTCGGTTCAATGGTTATTTTTTTCGCTATGGGTAACTCAACCGCCAGATCAAGTCCATTTATTCCCAATCCTATTCTGGATACTGTTTGCAACTCTTGTGAATACAAAGTGTTTGTAATAAAAAGGGAGCAAAATAAAAAGTATCTAAAAAGTAGTTTCTTCGTTTCCATTTATATATTCGTATTATTTTGATTATTTTACTTTTAATCCGGCGCAAGCAAATAAACACTCACGCCGGATATAAAATTTAAATATAATATTTTACTATGATTCTATTACTTGTCTTTTGTCTTTTTAAGAATCATACCTTTTACTTCACCGCCGGAATCAGTTGTTGTATATGCGTAAACAAATGCAGATTCCACATTAGGAGCTTTATTCTTGACATTTTTTGCTAAAGTTTTAAGGGCACTTCCAACCAGTCCTAAATTTGAATTGTATTCAACTTCAAATACAACACCACTATCAAAAACTTTCACTTGGCTTGGCCCGGGTTTCCAAATTTTATCGGAACCAATAAAAACATGCATCTGCTTTTTCTTCAAATCTATAATATGTATTGAAATACCCGGAATCGGTACTTTTTGAAAAGGATTTGTATTCCATATACTCTTGTTAATCGCCGCTTCTCTTTGCTCAAGAGCTTGAGTAAGATAGGGGTCTCCTAATTTTTTCAGATAATCTAATCCTGCTTTTGTCATTAAGTCTATACCTGCATTTGCAATATCAAGTGAATTAACTTCAATCTCTTTTCCTAAAATAATAGGTATGGTAATAATATTACCATCCGAGACTTTCTTGTCAAATTTATACAATGTAGAGACTTTAGCTAAATTTCCCATGAATTTGCCGTAGGTCATTCTCTTAGTCTGATCATGTAAATCAGGCATGTCAGGTATATCTAACTTATCATATACAAAATGAATATGTTCCCATCCCATAACTGTTCCAGGCCCCCAACTTGCTTCTTTAGTCCAGTTATGAAGCAACGATCGTCTTCTTATTACAGCCGCTTTTAATCCTGTTTCACTATAGACCAAATAATTATAACTATATAAAGAAGCACTCAATCTTCTTTTATGTTGAATATCTATTTTGTGAGCACTGTTATTTCCGAATAAACCTGCAAGTCCTTTCCCAACCAAAGTATACGGTTCTGTTGACATAACAGGAAAATTCTTTATATCTACAGGATCTCTTTGTAGATTATATGCGGTTGCACGTGTAGAGATAGATGAAATATCATCTTCATCTCCATCCGGTTCTTCATAAAAATCTTCTTCTGACAAATCTTTGAAAGTATCAAAAAGAAATATTTCATTGAATTTTTTTAAATCGGTAGAAACTTGCTCAAAAACTGAAAAATCAGAAAGCGTGTCAACAACTGTTTGATTTGACATATGGGTAAATAGTGTACCCTGTCTTGTAATCATATATAAGGTATCATCTACGATAATTTGTCCTTTTTCATTCAATAATTTTCTGAAATTTTCATTTGGAACGAGTACCTCGGAAATATCAGAGTCAAATGCTGAAACAGAAGATGCCGATCGAGTATAACCTGTATTGTTTATCGCATTTTTTAATTCTTCCTTACTACTAAAAGCATTGATCTCAGAAACAGATTCTGTCTGTTTAACCAAAATTTCATTCTCAAAATTATCTTCACTTTTATTGCATGAAGACAAAAACTGAAAAACAACAAAACATGCTACAAGCATGAATACATTAAACTTTTTCATTTTGTAAAATTGTGTTATGTCCCTACGCATTCAGGACGAAATTAATAATTGCTTTTATTGCTTGTCTTATTTCAGCCACAAGCTTGCTGCCATTGAGAAGAGGATAGAGTATTTATCCAATATTGTCATTTAGAGTTTACAAAGAAACTTTAGTTAAAGTCTCAACTCTACCTTATCAATTAATTTCAAATTCCCCCCACATAGTGCCGTGATCATTGTTGAATGTAAGAACAAAACTCCTGCGGGTAATTCTGAAAGAGAAATTGGCTTGGAATCAAATATATTCTAAAAGTAATATTTGACCCCAAACTTACTAGCAGGGACAATATAGCTGTCAAATAAAAGTACTTAATCAATTACATTTCCATAAAATTTTTAAAAGGCAGCATGCTGAAATGATAGTGCTACTATTTCAATAGACATTTGTCTTAAAAAAGAATATCGACGTTTAATCCTACGGAGGAATTGTCTTGCAACCGGCTATATTCTCATGGATGCTCCAGGTATCTATTTGTTAACCGCTGATAATGATAAGAAACAGCTAACAATATACGAGCTTCTCCCGCAAGTGGATAAGAGAATCCCATGTCCTACCCGGCCTTTGACGTAAGGAGCGATCTTACCACGTGAGGAGAACGTATATTTCACATTCATATGGCTCATGCTCATCCATGCGATACAATCGCAGGAGACTAAAAAATAACACCTACATTAAATCCAATGGAAGATATGTTTTTCCTTACAGAGTTCGACATATATTTATATGTTACAGGCTGAAAAAGATAAAACACGGATACAGTTAATGCCTCTCCAAAATGATTTGAATGTTTTAAAATGCCTAAATTGATAGTAGAGTTAATCCCCCCCTTTATATCAAACGGTATAGTAACATAATCGTTTTCAATTTCATCTACATAAGAAAGTTTTTTCTTATGGGAAAAGAATGCATAGCCAATGTCAACCTTAATGAAGGGGTTTACCCGATGATTTGACGAAATACTATATTTTCCATGTAGATAAGGCTTCCACGCATTATGCCAGCCTGTTTGAAAATAATGATTATCTATTAATTCATTTTTTAAATCCGTTCTATTATTATAGTCTACAAATCCAATTCCTACTCCTAATGTGAAATTTTCTGTTAATTTATATCCTGGAGAAAACTGGAAGTTATAACTAAAAACGTCATTTATCCCCTTTGCGGAACCTGCTTCAAAAAAAAATTCCATCTTTTCTAAGTTCTGGCCGTTCATGTATGTGCATGCGAAAACAAATAACACAAATAATGATGTCCTTAAAATCGAAAACATAATCCTTTTTTTTATATTTATAATTCAAGTTTCGCAAGTAAAAATATCGTAAAAATAATTGCATAAAAAAACGGCATAGAGGCTTCTGTAATTCACAGATTATTAGTATATTTAAGCGTCAAAACCAAAAATACTAACAGCCCTATGCCGATATACAAA
>JALHIE010000096.1 GCA_022840285.1 Porphyromonadaceae bacterium | reverse complement strand
TGCCGGAACTCCCGTGGTGTAACTTACACCCTGTGCTCCTGTTTCCTCGTAAGCGGCCTGATGGCTGCAATTGTTGTAGATATAGTATGTCCGCTCTTTCCCGTCTTTAAGTCCGCGAATACGGCAACCGATAGACGTTTCGCCCGTGTAGTTTTCTCCCAGTTCACCCGGATCGGGCAGAACGGCTTTGAGGAACTGGATGGGCACTATTTTCTGCCCGTTGTATTCCACCTCGTCGATGCGTGCCATTCCGATATTTTGAATGACGCGCAAGTGCGTGAGGTATTCCTGTCCGAAGGTCATCCAGAACCGTGCGCGCTTAAGGGTGGGGAAGTTTTTCACAAGCGATTCCAGCTCTTCGTGATAAATGACGTACGACTCTTTTGGCCCTATGTTTGGATAGTTGAGCGGTTGATGGATTTCGTGCGGTTCGGTCTCCACCCATTTTCCGTCTTCCCAGTATTTTCCTTTCTGGGTGACTTCGCGGATATTGATCTCGGGGTTGAAGTTGGTGGCAAAGGCTTTGCCATGGTCGCCCGCATTGCAGTCTACAATATCGAGGTAGTTTATTTCATCGAAATGATGCTTCGCGGCATACGCCGTGAAAATGCTGGTTACGCCCGGATCAAATCCGCAACCCAGGATGGCTGTCAGCCCTGCTTCACGGAACTTGTCCCGATAGGCCCACTGCCATTTGTATTCGAACTTGGCTTCGTCTTTGGGTTCGTAGTTGGCGGTGTCCAAGTAGTTTACCTCACATGCTAAACAGGCATCCATGATGGTCAGGTCCTGGTAGGGCAGTGCCACGTTAATGACCAGTTCCGGTTTGAATTGGTTGAAGAGCGCTACCAGTTCGGGTACACTGTCGGCATCTACCTTAGCCGTTTGGATGGTAACACCCGTTCTCCGTTTAACATCTTCAGCAATGGCATCACACTTGCTTTTTGTGCGGCTTGCCAACATAATATCCGTGAAAATCCGGCTGTTTTGAGCTACTTTATTGGCAACAACAGT
Source organism: Porphyromonadaceae bacterium (assembly GCA_022840285.1). Lineage (GTDB taxonomy): Bacteria > Bacteroidota > Bacteroidia > Bacteroidales > Dysgonomonadaceae > Petrimonas. Next base: position 6,540 of record JALHIE010000096.1, on the reverse strand, counting down.
ACCTACGCCGCCTGCACCGATAATCAATACTTTTCCCATTTTTCCTTTTTTTAGATTAATTACATCGGATCTGGAGTTGGCGGTCACCTGTTGCGAGACGCCTGTTCTCCGTTTCCGAGGACACAAATATACGTTTATTTCATCAAATACAACCTGTTTTTCACAGGTATTTAAGCTTCATTTAGAGTTTTAAAGGGTTGCCTTTACCGATAATGTTTACCTTTGTATTTCGGAAACGGAAAGAATAAAAGAGCGTTATGATACAAGACGAAATGGAACAATTGAAAGATAACGTAGCCAGTGACAGGGTAGAGAGTTTTTCGCAGCAAGTAACGAACCTGATCAGCGGATGGTCGAAGGATTTTCTTCACGGTGCAGGTGTCCCGGACACCTACATTGGGGTTATCAACTCCATCTTCCTGTCTGTCATTCTCGTTGTACTCGTGTATGTGATTCAAACGATGCTGCGCAAGCTTATTACGGTTATTCTCAACAAAGCCGTAAAAATAAACCGTCTGGCCATCAGCAGCCACTTGATAAACAACAAGTTCCCGAAGTACCTGGCGATGATCATCCCCATCAGCATAATCAAAGGGGCTATTCCTATTATTTTAAACGATTTTCCTGTTGCGATGAGGCTTTCGCTCAAAGCGTTCGACCTGTTTTTTGTCTTTTACTTCATGTGGTTGAGCGTGTCGGTTATTAATGCGTTCACAGACACCCTTAAAACAAAAGACAACTTTAAGGATAAACCGGTGGAAAGTTTTGGACAACTCATCCGGATATTTGTTTACGCCATTGGTGCCATCGTCATTATATCTCTTTTTATCGGAAAAACCCCAACCACTATCCTCGCTGGTCTGGGTGCGGCATCAGCCATATTGCTGTTGATTTTTAAGGATACCATTCTGGGTCTGGTGGCGAGTATCCAGGTGTCTTCCAACGATATGGTCCGCATCGGTGACTGGATAACCATGCCCAAGTACGGCGTGGACGGCGACGTGATCAAAATAAACCTTACGACTGTTAAGATCCTGAACTTCGATAAAACCATCACCACTATTCCTCCATACTCCCTGGTTACGGAGGCATTTCAAAACTGGCGCGGGATGACTGAAGCGGGTGGCCGACGTATCAAGAGAGCCATAAACATAAAACAATCCACCATCCATTATATAAACGAGGAGGAGCTGGAGCATTTCAGAAAAATACAACTTCTTTCAGGCTATATCGATGAGCGAAAACAAATTATCGATTCGTTCAACGACGCAACGGGTGCTGACAGAAGCCTTCCCCTGAACGGGCGGAATTTTACCAACATGGGCCTTTTTAGAAAATACGTGGAGTTGTATCTGAAAAACCATCCCCAGGTGCATCAGGAGCTCTTACTTTTGGTACGCCAGCTGGCTCCTACTGCCCAGGGATTGCCGCTGGAACTTTATCTTTTTACGGCGACTACCAGCTGGACGGAATATGAGAATATCATGTCGGATATTTTCGATCACGTAACGGCAGCTGTTCCCTATTTCGGTCTGGAAATTTTTGAGGATGTTTCCAATCCCTTACGGATGAGCTCTGCGGAAAAGATGCCGATACCGGTAAAAAAGTAAACGAAAGCCAATAATGGGACAAATAAACAGGGGTTAACTTTGCAATGTTTTGTACCTTTGCATTTCATTTACAATAAAGATTTATGCGAAGTTTCGGAAGCGATAATAATTCGGGTGTCCATCCGCTGATGTTGCAGGCGATAATCGACGCCAACAAGGATCATACGATTGGTTACGGTGACGATGTTTGGACACGGAAAGCGGAGAAAGCAGTAAAACGACTGATTGGAAAAGAGGACATTGAACCCCTTTTTGTTTTTAACGGTACCGGTGCAAACGTTACTGCTTTACAAGCTTGCACGTTGCCGTTTCATCACATCATTTGCGCCTCAACCGCTCATATCGCGGTGGACGAATGCGGTGCTCCCGTCAAATTCACCGGTTGTGCGTTGAAGGAGATTGTAACATCCGACGGTAAACTCACTCCCGGGATGGTCCGCCCGTTGTTGCACGGATTTGGCGTGGAACATCATTCCCAGCCGAAAGTGATTGCCATCTCGCAAACCACCGAAATGGGCACGGTTTATACGCCCCGGGAAATAACACTGCTGGCAGATCTCGCACACGAACACGGTATGTACCTTTTTGTTGATGGGACACGTATGGCCAATGCCTGTGCTTTTCTCAATGTTTCAGTGAAAGAGATGACGGTGGATTGTGGGGTGGATATCTTTACTTTTGGAGGGACGAAAAACGGACTAATGGTAGGCGAAGTACTTGTTCCGCTGCGTAAAGAACTGGCGGAAAACATAAGGTATTACCGCAAACAGACAACCCAGCTTTATTCCAAAATGCGGTTTGTATCGGCACAGTTTATTCCTTACTTCAACGAAGGTATCTGGCTGGAAAATGCGACGAAATCGAATGCTGCCGCACAAAAACTGGCAGCCGGGATGAGAAAGGTCGGAGTTGAACTGACACAGGACGTTCAATCGAATGCCGTTTTTTTCACGCTTATGGAAGAAGAAACAACGTTGCTTCGTGAGCGTTATTTCTTTTACGACTGGGATGGAGAACGGAACGAAAGACGCCTCGTCTGTTCGTGGGATACCACGGAGGAAGATATTGCGGGCTTTATTTCCTATTTGAGAACCGTTGTTAAATAATTATATATTTCGAACGATCATAAATTCGAAATCGTTAAATCATAAAATTATAAATTGAATATGTTTGACTTTCTGGATGTTTATCCCTGGCTTTTGCCGGTTTTGATATTTTTCGGGCGTATTTTTGACGTGTCGCTCGGTACGCTACGCATTATTTTTGTATCGAAAGGTGAGAAATACATAGCTCCTGTCATCGGTTTTTTCGAAGTGTTTATCTGGGTGGTTATCATATCGCAGATACTTACCCGTGCCAATGACCTGGTGGCTTACCTGTCGTATGCCGCCGGATACGCTTCGGGAAATTATATAGGTATTCTTCTGGAGCAACGGATTGCCTACGGCATCATACTGTGCCGCATTTACACGCAGAAAAACGGTATGGAGCTGGTGCAAGTCCTGAACAGAATGGATTTCGGGGCAACGATGACACACGGTAAAGGGTCGACCAATGAAGTGGATATTATCGAAACCGTTATCGATCGTAATCAAATGAAGACTCTCGAAGATACGTTGACCGGTTTTGATGCCAATATTTTTTACGTGATTGAGGATGTGCGCACCAAACAGAACGGCATCTTTGCCAAAAGAAAAAATATCCTTACCCGGTGGAGGGTAGGCAAGTGAGGTTAAGGCCTATCCGTAAGCCTGTTTACCGTTCCTTTCCACGAACAGCCCAAACAGTACAACAGGGAGGTGTCGAATCCGTCCAGCGACTCGGTTTCGTGGATGGGATGTATTTTTTTATCTTCGGTAACGGTTACCACCAACCGTTCGCCTGCCGCGTTCAGAACGTAGAAACGCCGGATTTTGCATTGGGGACAGAGGAGGTTCTTCATACCCGTTTCGCCTCCTGCCAGATTTGTTCCATTTCGTCCAGCGTCATCTCTTTCAGTGAGCGCCCCTGTTCCTTTACTTTCTGTTCCATGTAATTGAAACGGTAAATGAATTTTTGGTTGGTCCGTTCCAGCGCGTTGTCGGGATTAACCCGGTAGAGCCTGGCTGCATTAATAAGGCTGAAAAGCACATCGCCGAATTCTTGTTCGGTCCTCTCTTTGTCCAGATTCTCAATCTCGGTTTCCAGTTCGCCGATCTCTTCCTTTACTTTGTCCCACACATCGTGACGCTTGTTCCAGTCGAAGCCCGAGTTCCGTGCTTTATCCTGGATGCGGTACGCTTTTACGAGCGATGGCAGGGAAGGGGGGACACCTTCCAGCACAGTGCCGTTTCCACCCTTTTCCTTAAGTTTGATTTGTTCCCACGATTTCTCGACAAAACTGGCCGAGTCAGCGTGTAAGTCTCCAAACACGTGCGGATGGCGAAAAATGAGTTTGTCGCAGATAGCGTGGCAAACATCGGCAATATCAAAAGCTTGTTTCTCTTCGCCGATTTTGGCATAAAACACTACGTGCAGCAACAAGTCTCCGAGTTCTTTTTTTATTTCCAGGTCACTGTTGTTGATGATGGCCTCGGCGAGTTCATACGTTTCTTCTATGGTGTTGGCCCGCAGACTTTCGTTGGTTTGCGCATTGTCCCACGGGCATTTTTCACGTAGTTCGTCCATTATGTCGAGCAGTCGTCCGAATGCTTCCAGTTTTTGTTGCCGGGTGTTCATGGATTTATTTCTTGAAATTTCTCAGTCCTGTTTCGAGGAAATTTACGTAATTGGCTATGTTTTCATCGAAAGCGTGTGCCGGTGCAACCGGCTTTCCGGAATGGTCCAGAATGACGTAGTAGGGTTGCGATTGTGCGGCAAATTTGTGCCGTTGCAGGTAACTCCATTTGTCACCAACGGTTTTCAATTTGGTTTTCCTCCCGTTTTCTTCCACTTCGATCGTTTCGGGCAATTTGGCTCTTTCGTCCACCATCAGTGTGATGTACACGAATTCGTTGTCGATCAGTCCCTTTACCCGTTCATCCACTAAAACCGTAGCATCCATTTTGTGGCAGTTCACGCATCCGTGTCCCCCGAAGCTGACTAACGCGGGTTTTCCGGTTTGTGCAGCGACAGCCATGCCGGTCTCATAGTCGGTATAAACTGTGTTGAGCGAGACTTCGTTCAATTTAAAATCTTGTGTGGATAGCGGAGGCAGGATAGAACTGATGGGCTTAAGGGGTGCACCCCACAATCCCGGAACAAGGTATAGGGCGAAAGCAAACGAAAAGACGGATAGGAACAGCCGGGGAATAGTCACGTGAGGAACATCGCTGTCGCCGTGGAATTTCAGTTTTCCCAGCAGGTAAAATCCCAGGATGGCGAAGATCACGATCCACAGAACCAGGAATATGTCGCGGTTGAGAATTCCCCATCCGTTTGACAGATCGGCTACCGACAAGAATTTCATTGAAACAGCCAACACAATGAATCCGAGCACTACCTTCACGGAATTGAGCCAGCTTCCCGATTTCGGAAGCGTTTTCAGCCACGACGGGAAAACAGCGAACAACGTGAACGGTATGGCTAAAGCAATGGCAAAGCCAAGCATTCCTATAGCGGGGGCCAGGTAACTTCCTTGTGAGAAAGAAACCAACGCCAGCGTGAAAGCCATGAAAAAGAGGCTTATCAGGCCTGAGGTGCTGTCCACTTTGCTGTCCATCTTGTTGGTCCACGATGCAGGAAGCACCAGTTCAAACGCTCCCAGGAAAGACATGGCGAAAACGAGCAGTAATGCAAAGAAAATGAGATTGAACACAGCGCTCGTTGCTATGTTGTTAAGTGCGCTTGCTCCGAAAATGGCGGTGATAATAAGGCCTAACGCCACGTATATGAAGATGATGGAAGCTCCGTAGAGGGTTGCGTCTGCAACGGCTTTTCTCCGGACCTTTTTGTTTCTGTTCAGAAAGAAGCTTACGGTGATGGGAATCATCGGCCAAACGCAGGGGGTAAGCAGTGCGGCAAAACCCCACAGCAACCCTTTCAGGAAAATGCTCCAAAGCGATGAGCTGCCGTCGTGTTGTGTGCCGAACGCGTTCAATTCTTCGGTAACGGGTGTCCAGAGCAACTCTTTGTCAACAGTGACTGGTGCTGTCGCCGGTGCTGAAATCTGTGAAGAGTCCTGCGAAAGGTTTCCGACAGGGATAACTGCGGTGCCGGGAGCCTCTGTCTCGGATACTGCGGTTGATGCAGTTGCGGTAAACGTTTTAGGCAGATCCGCCGAGGTAAAAGAAAATTCATTGGGCAGCGGGGGAGTGCAGCTCTTATCATCGCAAGCCTGAGCGCGTACATCGCCTGTGATGAGGAAGCTACCTTTGTCGGTAACTTTTATGCGTTGAATGAACCTGGCAGAGTTGTCAAAGGTGCCGATATTCATCTGAAAAACAGGGTCGTACTTGACTGTTGCCTGTTTGCCTGTGGCATTAAAATCACCTACGGCTTCCGCCCCTTTTATTTCATCGAAACTCAACGAGGTAGGATAGGGCCCATTATCGGGAATTTTTGAGTCGTACATGTGCCAGCCTTGTTGGATGGTTGCATCAGCGACCAGCTCAATTTCGCCGTTTCCTTTGTCTTGCAGACTGAACTTCCAGCTGATAACATGTTGTGGAAATGCCTGAGATAACACAAAGAGAAAAAATAACGAAATAATTGTTCTTTTAAGATTCATTATCCGGTGGTTTTACGGTTTAACGCACAAAGATAGTAAAAGTTGAATAAACATCTTACGGATAGCGGGGTTATAAATCGAAAAAATGAGTTATAAACTCCCGAACCATCTCTTTTTGAACCAAAAGGCTACGTTGACCAATGCAATCATTACCGGAACTTCCACTAAAGGGCCTATAACCGCAGCAAAAGCTTCACCCGAATGGATGCCGAATACAGCAAT
>JALHIE010000095.1 GCA_022840285.1 Porphyromonadaceae bacterium | reverse complement strand
AAAAAGTGGTTTCAGGAGCGCCCAGAATGGGTGAAATTTCCGGCAATTCTACCTTGCCGATGCGCGTCAGGTTATCCTCAACCTGTTTTTGTTTGTATTTCAACTGTTCCCCATAAGGCAGGATCTGCCACTTACAGCCTCCGCATGTCCCAAAATGTTCGCAAAAAGGGTCCGCCCTGTTTTCGGAAACCGATTCAAACCGGGTCACTTTGCCTTCAGCATAGTTGCTTTTCTTTTTGGTGATCTGTATATCGGCTACATCACCGGGAACGGCGAACGGGACAAAAACCGTCATTCCGTCCACCCGGGCAATAGCCTTGCCTTCTGCCGCTACACCGGTAATAGGCACCTTTTCCAGTAAAGGAAGTTGCTTTCTCTTTTTTGCCATTGTCTATTTTACTAAAATCTCTATCCTGCAGCTTTGCACTCCTTTCGCCTTTGCCTCCAGCACGATGTTTCCCGGTTTTTCTCCGGCTTGCACCAATGCGGTAAGCTGTCCGCTAAAAAGTTTCATCCGGGGGAGCTGGAACGATTCCAGGCTGGCTGCATTTCCGTTGGCGACAGCCTTGAATATACCGGCGCCTTTTACCGTAAAAGAGATCTCCCGGTCGTCAACCGGGCAGAAATTTCCCGCTTTATCCACAAGCTTCACGTTGACGAACGAAATGTCCTCGCCATCGGCGTCAATCACGTTACGATCGGTCTGCAGAACGATGCGGTGCGGTTTTCCAGCGGTACGCACTTCTTTCTCGGCAACCGCTTTTCCGTTGTTGTCGTACGCCACCACTTTCACCGTTCCCGGCTCATAACGGGTATCCATCCACATCAACCGGTAGCGCTTCTGCCGTTCGAAACTCTTTTGCGCTTCCGCCGTATAACTTCCCTCAAGCGGGATAGACAGCTCCTTGGTGCGTTTTCCCTGGCTTTTCCCGTTGATAAACAACTCTGCCGACGGATAACTGGTGTACACAAAAACGGGCGTCACTTCCCCTTCGCGCCCTTCCCAATTCCAGTGGGGCAAGATGTGCAGCGTTTCTTCCTCTTTATTCCAGTGGCTGCGATAGAGATAAAAACGGTCCTTGGGAATTCCCGCCAGGTCAACCGCACCAAAAAGTGAACTGTGGCTGGGCCACGCGCTGTAGTACGGCGTCGGTTCCCCCAGGTAATCGATGCCTGTCCAGATAAATTCTCCGATGGTATACGGCAAATCTTCGTGTTGAATAAAATCATCTTCAGGCAAATTCGACCAACCGCAATGTTCCATATCGTATGAAGAGGCCTGATGGTCATCGTACTGCGCCATCGATTTTCGCTCCACCGGGAATTTGTATATTCCACGCGAGCTGAGTGTAGACGCCGTTTCACTGCCTAAGATTATCTGTTGCGGTAAGCGGTCGTACGCCTCCTGATAACGGAACGGACGATAATTGAATCCCGGAACCTCCATCACGGCCGCCATGTTGTTGGAAAATACATGGTCGGGACGGTCCATTCCGTTGGTCACCGGACGAGTCGGGTCTTCGCGATGGCAAATGTCTTGCAGGAAACGTGCCACCCTCGAACCGTGCTTGTTACTTTGCTCCTCCACTTCGTTGCCAATGCACCACATCACCACACTGGGATTGTTCCGGTAATGATGCAGCACGTTCATCAGGTCCTTTTCCGCCCATTCGTTGAAATAGCGGTTGTAGCCGTTTTTCACTTTCGGGATGGCCCATTCGTCAAACGTTTCCACCATCAGCATCATTCCCATTTCATCGGCAATCCGGACATATTCAGGTGCAGGCATATTGTGTGAGGTGCGGATAGCGTTTACACCCATATCCTGCATCGTACGGATCTGGCGACGGACAGCAGCTTCGTTCACTGCAGCCCCCAGCGGTCCCAAATCGTGATGCAGGCATACGCCCTGGAATTTTATCTTCTCACCATTCAGGTAAAAACCGTCGTTGGGCTTAATCTCGAGGGTACGTATGCCGAAAGGTGTGGTGCACTCGTCAACCAATTGATTGTTTTCGTAGAGCCTGGACACCACGGTATACAGGTTTGGCTGTTTAATCCCCCACAATTGGGGATTTTCCACGGCCAGGTTTTGTGAAAATTCACCCATGTCGGCTTTAGAGAGCGTATGCTCTGCGGAAGCGATTGCATTGAACGACTTGTCCCGGATCTCGGTAACCAGTTTCAGATTGCTTTCTCCGGAGGCATGTACCCGGGTGCGGACATTCACACGCGCAACATCTTTTTCCACAATAGGCGTTGTAACGTAAGTCCCCCAAATGGGAATATGTGTCTTGTCCGTAACGATCAGGTGAACGTTTCGGTAGAGTCCCGCACCGGGATACCAGCGCGATTGTTCTTCAAAATTTTCGAGACGGACCGCAAGCACATTCTCCTTTCCATCGTTGTTTATAAGATCGGTGATATCAAAATAAAACGTGTTGTATCCGTTCGGCCAATATCCGGCCTCTTTCCCGTTGACGTAAAGCCGCGCATTGCTCATCGCACCGTCGAACTGAATTTTCACCCGCTTGTTATCGGTGAAATCCGGAATCGAGAATCTGTTTCTGTACCATCCGACACCGGTGAAAGGAAGTCCGCCCGTTCTTCCGTAATGTTCGATCGCTTTTGTCTGACCGTCCTGAACAATAGCCATGCGGTGGATATCGTTAGACCGGTCAAACGGACCGTAAATAGCCCAATCGTGGGGCACCTCCACCGATTGCCAGGAGGCATCGTTGAAATTTATTCCCGACGCGGATGCGTTGTCTTCGCGCGAAAACTTCCAGCCTTTTTTTAAAGTTAATTGTACACGGGTTTGCGCTTCAGCAGAAAAAGTCACTGCTAAAAAAAACAGAACCATCAAAAGTTGAGCTATCCTCATAAAAAGTAATTTTATTGTATTGAGTTAGTAAAATTCAGTAAGAATGTTCAATCCAGAGGTTTGGTCATATTCCCGGGTTTCACCCATTCATCAAAGTCTTCGGCAGTAACATAACCCAACCGAACCGCCGCCTCCTTTAAGGTGGTTCCGTTTTTGTGAGCGGCTTTAGCTATCTCAGCCGCCTTGTAGTAACCGATTTTTGTATTCAAAGCCGTTACAAGCATCAAGGAATTATTGACCAACGCGTTGATTCTTTCCAAGTTCGGCCTTATTCCCGAGACACAATGTTCATTGAAAGATACGGCGGCATCTCCAAGAAGCCGGGCGCTCTGTAAGAAGTTCGCCGCCATAACCGGTTTAAAAACATTTAACTCAAAATGACCTTGCATGCCGGCAACACCCATCGTCACATCGTTTCCCAGGACTTGTGCGCAAACCATCGTCACAGCTTCTGCCTGAGTAGGATTCACTTTCCCCGGCATGATGGAAGAACCCGGCTCGTTGGCAGGGATCGTTATCTCTCCAATTCCGCTTCGTGGCCCGGAGGCAAGCATACGGACATCATTGGCTATCTTGTTAAGCGAAACCGCCACCTGTCTCAATGCTCCGTGCGTTTCAACCAGGGCATCGTGTGCGGCAAGTGCCTCGAATTTATTTTTTGCAGTCACGAAAGGCAACCCTGTAAACTCCGCTATATACTTTGCTGCGAGGACATCGTAATTTTTGGGAGCATTCAGGCCAGTCCCTACTGCGGTTCCACCAAGGGCCAGTTCGGCCAGGTGAGTCAAGGTGGTTTCAATGGCTTTTATACCGTATTCCAGCTGAGCAGCATATCCACTGAACTCCTGCCCCAGTGTCAGGGGGGTAGCATCCATAAAGTGTGTGCGTCCAATCTTGACCACTTCTTCCGTTTCGATGGATTTTACAGCAAGTGTTCTTTGTAAATTACGCAATCCCGGCAAGGTTACCTCAACAATTTTTTTGTAACAGGCAATGGACATCGCCGTTGGAAACGTATCGTTGGATGACTGCGATTTATTTACATCATCGTTCGGGTGAAGGGCCGTCTCTCCATCGCCGACTTCTCTCCCGGAAATCTGATGAGCGCGGTTGGCAATCACTTCGTTTACGTTCATGTTGCTTTGCGTTCCAGAGCCTGTCTGCCAGATAACCAACGGGAACTGATCGTCCAGCTTCCCCTCCAGTATTTCTTCACAAACTTGCGCAATGAGATCCCGTTTTTCCTGCGACAACACCCCCAGCTCGCAATTGGCGTACGCAGCACCTTTTTTCAGGTATGCAAATCCATAAATAATCTCCAGGGGCATGGAAGCAGGCGCTCCGATTTTAAAATTGCGGAGCGAACGTGCGGTTTGCGCACCCCAGAGTTTATCAGCAGGAACTTTTACCTCTCCCATCGTATCTTTCTCAACTCTGTATTTTATTTTGGATTTTTTAGAATTCATCCCTTTTCTGATTTTTTATTTTACTTTTGCACTCGTTACTGCTACGGCCAAATCTTCCAACAGACGATATACTGTGCCTCATCCCTGCGGTCTGTAAAAGGCAGACCTACCCTTTCTTTCAAAGTCTGATAACCAAACAGTGTTCAATCTTACTAATGCGGTAAAACAATCCGGATAGACACATCTCCTATATACCACTGAACTAAATGAACCGCACGCCGTGACAAAGAAACAATTTTTTACTCAACAGACCAAATTCTGGTTTAACAGCCATACCTTTTTATTATAAAAAATAATATAAAATTATTGAACAATTTACCGGAATTATCGTTTATTTGTTACAAAAGTATTTCCCTATTTTTGCGGTAAAATCCCCGTATCACTTTTTAATAACACTCACATGAAAAAAACAGCTTTATTATCCCTGTTGGCACTGATGGTTATGAGTGGTGTCAACGCGCAACAAATTAACAGACAATCGAATGCAGCTGACGGGCTGCTGCCGGGAGGAAAAACCATCCTAAAGACCAATGTTCTGGGGTGGGCGACTCGGAATTTCGGGTTCTACGGAGAACAGATCATTAACAAGAACATCAGCGCCGTACTGGGAGTGAACATTATGCCCCAGGGCGAGGTCCCCTACATCAGCCGTTTTTCAGACGATCCTCAACTCGAAGACATCCGGATTGGCACATTCTCCTTTACACCCGAGGTGCGTTTTTACTTAAGCAGATCCGGCTACGGTAAAGGCTTCTATATTGCCCCTTACTACAAATACGAGCGCTTTAAAGCTTCAAACTTCTTAATAGAATTTGAAGATCAGCATAGCGTACCGCAAGAAATTAACCTTGAGGGTAGTTTGAATACCCACAGTGGAGGAGCAATTATCGGAATACAATGGTTAGCCGGGAAAAAGAAAAGGATTGCGCTTGACTGGACAATCATTGGTGCTCACTACGGCACGAACAAAGCCCTGTTTAACGGAACCTCCAGCCATGAAATGTCTGCGGAAGAGCAAGCAAGCCTGGAACAGGAGATTATGGAGAACCTGAACGACATTGAAATCGGAGGAAAAAAAATTGCGGAGGTAGAGCGTGTTGAAGTCACTTCCACCTCCGCTGAAGCAAAAACCAAAGGCCCGTGGGCTTTTATCCGTTCTTCTTTCTCCGTAGGATTCAGGTTTTAAATGTTAAAGTTTGAAAAACACATTGCTTTTTATTTTTTTAACCCTACATTTGCGGCAAAATAATTGGAATATGAACATTTCTCTTGCTAACGGATATTGGTGGCGCTACGTACAACCCGACCGGTCGTAAGGGAAGCAGTCGTATCTATAGTAAGAACTCAATAACAATAAACATAGAAGAGCCTGTCGCACCTGCGACAGGCTCTTTTCGTTGGTATCAAACAAAAAAAAACAGTATATGCAGAAATTTTCAGTAGATCAGTCCGGATTTTACGGTGAATTTGGCGGAGCCTATATTCCTGAAATCCTTCACAGGTGCGTTACCGAATTGCAGGACGCCTATCTCAGAATCCTGGAAAGCGAATCGTTTAAAAAAGATTTTGATCGGTTGCTCTGGGATTACGTGGGCAGGCCTTCTCCGCTTTACCGGTCCGGTTACCTTTCCGGTAAACACGGATGCAGCATCTACCTCAAACGGGAGGACCTAAATCACACCGGAGCACACAAGATCAACAATACAGTCGGCCAGATTCTTGTCGCCAAACGATTGGGGAAAACCCGGATTATCGCCGAAACCGGTGCCGGGCAGCACGGTGTGGCAACCGCTACCGTTTGTGCGTTGATGCAGATGGAATGTATTGTTTATATGGGGAAAACCGATGTGGAACGTCAAGCGGTAAACGTCAAGAAGATGCAGATGCTGGGCGCAACGGTCGTTCCGGTTCGGACACACATTATATCATCGGATCCACCGTTGGGCCTCACCCCTATCCCGATATGGTAGCCCGGTTACAATCAGTCATCAGTGAAGAGATCAGGAAGCAGCTGATGGAAAAGGAAAACCGTGCCGTTCCCGATTATCTTTTCGCCTGCGTGGGAGGGGGAAGCAACGCTGCGGGAACCATCTATCACTTCCTGAACGATGATGCGGTGAAAATCGTACTCGCCGAAGCAGGCGGCAAGGGAATCGACAGCGGAGAAACGGCAGCCACCATACAAATGGGCTCTATTGGAATTATCCACGGGTGCAAAACGTTGGTGATGCAAACCGAAGACGGACAAATCACGGAACCTTATTCCATTTCCGCCGGGCTGGACTATCCGGGTATTGGTCCCATCCACGCCCACCTGGCGGCCTCCCGGCGGGCACAGGTAGTTGCCGTAAACGATGACGAAGCCCTGAAAGCCGCTTTCGAACT
>JALHIE010000094.1 GCA_022840285.1 Porphyromonadaceae bacterium | reverse complement strand
GTTTTCCCCTGCAAACTGTTTTCTATGAGAATACCGGCAATTTTCCGGTCTTTCCAGTAAATATCGTTGGGCCATTTGATCCGGATATCATCCGTAAACTGATCCAGGGTATTTTTTATGGCCAGTGAAATTATCCGAGAGATAATAAACTGCTCGTTAGCAGGAATCTCTATCGGATAAATCAACAGACTGAAAAGCAAATTATCTCCTTTTGTCGAATACCAGCTGTTGCCCATCTGTCCACGGCCTGCCGTTTGAAAATCAGCCACCACAACAGAACCTTCTTCCAGGCGTTCTGTTTTCAACAACCCTTTCAGGTAGGAATTTGTCGATTCCGTTTCCTCCAACCGCACAATTTTTCTGCCTTTACTCAACTGATCCATAGTACTCTTTCTGCTTTATTTTGGGTAATTTCCTTACGACTTCTTCCACCGAGTGCCTGATCCATATTTTCAATTCCTCATCCGGCATTTCTCCGGTTATATAAATCGTGTTCCAATACGTTTTGTTCATATGAAAAGCAGGCTCCACACACCTGTATTCTTCACGCAACCGCACCGCTTTTTCCGGTTCACATTTGAGCGCGACAGACAACCTGTCGGCACTCAGCGGGATAAGGGCAAACATCTTGTTACACACCTTCATTACCAGTGTAACATCGTCAAACGGCGTTGTTGCTTCCGCACCCGGAATGGAAAGACAGTAATTGTAAAGCTCTTCTATATTCATATATGCTTGACTGGAAAGTATCTAATACAAACAACCAACTTCACAGGAAAGGCATAAAGGCATCATCGACATGCTCCAGGTCAAAACCTTTCCCATTCCAGACCAAGCCGATGATATCAAACCGGGCAGGCTTGTCGACATCCATTTCGATCAGGTAATGATCGGCGGCATCCATCATTCTGCGCATTCGGGATTTGTCCACAAAACCCACCGGGTTTCCCCATTGAGCAGATGCCCGGGTCTTCACCTCGACAAAAACAATGAATTCTTCGTTCTCTGCAACAATATCAATCTCGTAGCCGTATAATCTCCAGTTTCGACAGACAATCTTATAATCTTTCGATTTCAGGTATTCCACGGCCTCCTCTTCGCCTCTTTTGCCTAACTCATTGTGTTGTGCCATTTTTTGATTAAAATACAAATTTATGCAATATTCTTTTCTTTCGTGTTAAAATATTTTGTTTTTTTGTGTCTGAAAAGGATTTACGAAATTTTTTGAGGATAATTTCTTCATCAAGAAATGAGAACGACAAAAAAGTACAAATTAAAAGGCCGCCCCAATCCAAGGTCGAAGAAAGCGGAGTTTATGCTTAGCGACGAAGAATACGATGTTATCAATTTCTATTTGAAGAAATATAAAATAACCAATCGCTCCCGGTGGTTCAGGGAAACCATACTGAATCATATTCTCAAAAATATGGACATGGATTATCCCACCCTTTTTGAAGAAAATGAAATGAGAAGATAAGAGATGCTGGACGACATTTTTTTTATGCGCCAAGCGCTGACCGAGGCCCAGAAAGCTTTCGACAAGGACGAGGTTCCGGTGGGTGCGGTTGTAGTTGCGAACAACCGGATCATTGCCCGGGCACACAATCTGGTGGAGACCCTTAACGACGTTACCGCACATGCCGAAATGCAGGCGATAACCGCCGCTGCCAATGTGCTGGGGGGAAAGTACCTGACCGGCTGTACACTTTTTGTCACCGTTGAACCCTGCCCCATGTGTGCCGGCGCGCTGGGCTGGTCGCAGCTCTCGCGGATTGTTTATGGCGCCAGCGATGAAAAACGGGGTTTTTCCAAGTCAGCGGCCGATGTTTTACATCCTAAAACTACCGTTACATCAGGTGTTTTGGCTAACGAATGTTCAACACTGATGAAACTGTTTTTTGAAAAGAAAAGATAATCACATAATACACATGGTCATGAGAACATTCTATTTTTTAATTATCGGCATGTTGCTTTTTTCCTGCACGTTTCATTCCAACCAAAATACCAGCAGCACACCCAATGTCAAGGCCATTGACGACGTCATGCAGGCATTTGTTGATTCGGGCTATATCCCCGGAGCGGTTACCGCAGTGGTTTCGAAAGATAACGTTCTGCATCTTGGGAGCGTTGGCGTGGCTGATTACGAAACACGGTCGCCCATGGCGCCCAATCACCTTTTCTGGATCGCTTCGATGTCAAAACCAATTACAGCCGTTGCTCTATTGATGCTCCAGGACGAGGGGAAACTTTCCGTTGACGATCCGGTTTCGAAATACATTCCCGAATTCGGGAACTTACAAACGCCATCCGGAAAAAAGGCTAATCTCACCATCACACAGATAATGAGCCATACTTCGGGTCTGCGGGAAGCGGATGTTCAAACGGCCATGAACGCAAAAGAGCTTGCCGACCTGATCCTTTCGTATGTCAGCGGTCCTACGCAATTTGAGCCGGGCAGCAGATGGAGCTACTGTCAATCGGGAATCAATACTGGAGCACGTATTGTAGAAGTGGTCAGCGGATTACGTTTCGATCAATTTCTCCAGCAACGGATCTTTGATCCACTTGAGATGAAGAGTACCACTTTTTATCCTACCCGGCTGAGTGAAATCCAACGTGCCTCCGGCTACATCAAAAACAAGGATAACGGACGTTTTGAGAAAGTCGAAGTAGCTGAAATTTTTGGCCAACCCGGAAGTGCTCCGTTGGGAAATGGCGGACTGTTTTCTACCGCTCCCGATTACGCGCATTTCGCGCAGTTGCTTTTAGGAAACGGCGTTTATAAAGGGAAGCGCTATCTCAGCGAGAACGCCATGGCTTTCCTCTCTTCGGTAAAAACAGGTGAGCTGGATTGCGGTTTCCTTCAGGAAGCCCAATACGGAAGCCGGGGGGCTAATTACGGATGGGGAATAGGCACCTGTATTCTTCGGGCTCCACATCCGGGAGTAGCAGCCATGCTGTCGTCCGGCTCGTTCGGACACGGTGGCGCCTGGGGCACACAAGCCTGGATAGATCCCGTGAGAAATGTGGCGTACATAATGATGATACAACGTCCGGGCTTCAATTCAGACGCAGGCAACATCCGCGCTGAATTTCAGCAAAAGGCATTTGATGAATTGGTGCTTTAGCATGACAAGACACGCCCTTTCTATGCGTTAATCTTTACGAGGAAAGCCGCCCATACAAATAGAATATATTTATACGTATCTTATTAATATTTTTTAAATCTATCGATTTTCGGTTAGATTTGGTTAAATAATTACCGAAATTCCAATGGGTAAAAACTTTTTTATCCAATTCCTTGTTCACAACTCGAAGTACATAAGAGATACCGTACTTATCCGTATTTAAACCAACATTTCTTTAAAAAATATTTAGCATGAACAAGAAGAAAATAGCTGTTTTAGTAGGCAGCTTAAGAAAAGAATCGTTTAACAGAAAGGTAGCTAATCAACTCATACGGCTAGCACCCGATTCCCTGGAATTAGAGATTGTGGAAATAGGGCAATTACCTCACTACAATAAAATCTGCCGATGGTTTTTTATTCGTTACACCCGAATACAACCGGTCGGTTCCCAGCGCGCTGAAAAATGCTTTCGACGTTGCTTCGAGACCCTATGGACAAAGCGTTTGGGGTGGAAAACCGGGAGCGGTTGTCAGCGTATCGATGAGCGCCATCGGTGGATTTGGCGCCAATCATATCGTGCGTCAATCGATGGTTTTTCTGAATGTTCCCATGATGCAGCAACCCGAGGCGTATATCGGAAGCGCCCATACTCTTTTCGATGAAAACGGAAATCTTCTGAGTGAAGATACGCGCGATTTCCTCAAAAATTATATGGACGCATATGCCTCTTGGGTAAACACTTTCTGATCACACTTCCATTAAGGAGCGATAAAGGTCGAGTCGGTGAATTTCAACAGGTACGGACGGGGAGGAGTGGATGCCTCATCGTTTTCTATTGTAGCGAACAGCAGGTAATTTTTCCCTGTCTGAAGACTTCTGGTGATGCTCTTGTTGACATTTGTAAGGCCGGTTATGTCTGACAGAGTCCCTGGACTTTTTAAGGAAGCCAGCATTAAGTCGAATGCAGCGATGTCCGTTTTCGGAACAAACCAGAGGTAGTAGGTTCCCACTTCATCCGGAGCAAGTGTGGCTGAGGGAGTAAAAAAAGTCAAGGTTGTTGAAAACTGTTCACTCCCTCCCACATAAGTTTCTGCCGCCATATCAAACAGTGCCCCACCGTTTCCATTTAATCGGTTGATTATCCAGTTCTGACTTGGATTGGTCTGGAGGACAATTGAATGCAGATCGCTAATGGTTGCACTGCCCACATTTTTCAGGTTTAGCGTCATCATCGACCCCAGGTGCTTGAAAGAAAGTGAAATCGTTGTCATAGCCGGTTCAATCACTTTTTTGCTCCATATGGAAAAGACAGTTGCCTGATCAGCCAGGGTCGCCAGGTAGTCAAACTGCTCCAGCGGTAAAATGGCTATAGTCGGATCAGCAGGATCCAATACGCTTCCCGCGGTTTTGTCGCTTTTTCTGCTGCTTCGGTAAGCATAGAGCGTGTATGCATTACCGGTATCAATCCCGGCGGGGACGGTGAGGGTAAAAGTGGCCGTTCTGCCATCCGCACTCACACTTGTCACGTTGGCTGTATTGCTGTATTTAGTCTCATCCTGCTCAAATCCAATGGACTTAATTATTGTGGCCCCGGCTTCTTCGAGGTAGCCGCGTGTTCCGGCCGGCTCTTCGAACGAAGCGGTTACTTGCAACACCTGATCTTCCGGTTCAGCAGTCAGGTCATCTCCGAGATCAACTGTTTCGTTGCTGCAGCCAGCTGCAATGAGAGCAATAGCTGCATAAAAAAATAATTTAAATTTCATAATCATTACCTTTTTCTGCTCAGCTTATAATAGATCTCCGGGCATATCGCCCCCATTACTTCCAGTCTGTAAGAAGCTCTGTTCCGCTTCAATATCGATAACTTCAATATCGGGTGCCACATACGTTCCCGACATACCTTGTACAGACAGAAATCCATCTTTCGGCATGATTTGTGAATTGTTGTGCAGTTTTTTTCGCATAACGATAAAATTTTAAAGGATTTGTAAAATAATTAAACATTAAATTTTCTTCGTAACAAAAACGAGCGATATATAACCTTAACGCTACTTCTCTTTCGAAAGAAAGCGATGAAGCAAAATGCCGATGTTAAACATACAATGCGTGCAGCATTTTTCGACGGTAAAAATAATGCGGTACAGGACAGAGATGTTAGGACTGAATGAACATTTTTTTGTATTTTCGGATTAATTTTAATGTTAAATTATAACTACACAAGCACAACCATCACACAAATAGCTATATATGTGACACTTAATTTTAAAAAAACTTTTTCCCATAAAAAAAGGAGGCAACAAAAAGGAGCAAAAACTCTTCAGGCAGACAACACCGCCTATCATCCTTAAAGGCTGATGGTTAGAAGCGAACTGACTCCTTTTCCGATAATCGATTTTCACTTAACCGGGAAGCTTGGATATCCAAATTTTCGCGAGAATTTATGCAACAATTGTCCAAATCCACTATGCCGTTCTACGATAAGCTAGTCATCAAATAATTTCCAGACAGGATCACCTGTTCTGGCGCACTGCATAATTTTTTTCAACTCTTCTGCTTTCCCGGGATACAGTAAAACAACGTTGTGGTTTTCCGACGGATCGGAAGCCAGGTTATAAAGTTCAAAGGCAGGATTTTTTCGAATATTTTGATGAATCAATTTCCAATCGCCTTGAATAACAGCCTGTTTACCATTCATTTCCAGGAACTCGAAATAGAAGAAATCGCGGCTCTTCTGTCCCTCTTCATTCAGGAGTGTGGGAAGAATACTCACTCCATCGGTATATTTTGGGTATTCTGCACCCAGCAGTTCGGCAAAAGTAGCCATGTAGTCCCAAAATGCAAACGCATAGTTGTTTTCTTTTCCGGCGGGGACACGGTTTTTCCACGATACAACGGTCGGCACACGGATCCCTCCTTCGTAGAGATCGCGCTTGTAACCACGGTAGATACCGTTGCTGTTGAAGAAATCGGGATCCCCCCCTCCTTCCCGATGCGGTCCGTTGTCGCTTGTAAAAACAATCAACGTATTCTCGTAAATACCCTCGGCCTTGAGCCTTTCAATAATCTGTCCCACATACACATCAATTCGCGTTACCATAGCAGCGTGAGTAGCACGGGGATATTTCTGTGAAGCATATCCTCCTTTCCGGAACGAAGGACCTTCATCGATTCCCTTGTATGGTGTTTCCGGAAATTTTCCACGTAACTGCTGAATGATGGAATCTTCGGGAACAATCAATTCCGCATGCGGAAGCACTATGGGAGCATAAAGAAAGAACGGTCTCTCCTTGTTGTTGCTGATAAAATTCAACGTTTCCTTTTGAATAAGGTCTTGGGCGTAAGCTCCGGATTGCCCGTTATCGTTTTCGGGCAACTCTATTTTTTTTTCGTTGTGCCACAGATGGCTTGGATAGTAGTTATGAGCCAATCGCTGGCAGTTATAGCCGAAAAATTCATCCACCCCCTGGTGCGTGGGATCGCCGGTTGAGCCGGGATATCCCAACCCCCATTTCCCGAAGGCACCTGTTTTGTAGCCGGCATTTTTAAACAGATGAAAAAGAGTGTAAGCATCTTCCGGTAACGGAAATTGACCTTCCGGCTCCATCTCTTTGTTGCCACGGATAGGCGCATGGCCGGTATGCAATCCGGTCATCAGGCTGGCACGTGACGGGGCACTCACGGTTGTACCGGAATAGCTTCGTGTGAAACGGGTTCCATTAAACGCCAACCGGTCAATGTTTGGCGTCAGGAACCTCTCTTGCCCGAAACAACTTAAATCACCGTAACCGAGGTCGTCTGTAATAATAAATACTACATTAGGTTTTTGCTGAGCAAACAAGATTCCTCCAAAAGAAAACACTCCTGTCACCAAAAGCGGTTTTATTCGTTTCATAAAGATCGTCTCTGTTAAACTTTCAAAAACACTTTCTTTTTGTAAAGCACGTATAAAAACAGCCAACCGATGACCACATAACCCACAGCCATGATAAACGGCGCCCATGCATCGGGAAACAAGCCGGCTAGCCCATCGAAGAAAAATTTATTGGCATTACCCCATCCTATTACCCGGTTTGCCAGGTAGATGGTTATGGGATTCATCCCTATAACTACAAAGAAAAAAGCCCATTTCTGGAATTTCCACACGTCGATCACCAGATAGAAAATTGCGAGCAGCAACATACTCAACCCGCCCACCCAGCAAACGAATGAACTCGACCAGAGGTTCTTGTTAATCGGAAAAGCAAGGTTCCATACCTGTCCTACAATCATCAGAAGAACAGCTGCTATTACAAGGTATAATACTTTCTTTGTCGGTTTTAACTTAGTCATCAAGAGCTCTCCGGCAAGCATACCCAGAAGTGCTGTACCAACAGCTGCAACGGTCGGCAACAACCCTTCGTTGTCACCTACCCCATAACAACAAAATCTACCCGGCAACAAAATCCGGTCGACATAACTCGAAATATTTCCTCGCATGGAATAAGGATCGGGATCTCCCAGATCGGGCGCTTTGAAAAACACAAACAACAACCAATAGAAAATCAGGATCCCGCTAAACCACAGCAAGCGGATTTTCACATTTCTGGTATTCATAAACAGCAGAGCGGCAAACATCCAGGCCAGTCCGATCCGGCCAAGCACGCTCGCGTAGCGCAAATTTGCCACATCAAAATTCAACCCGTTATTGTAGATAATCCCGATCAGGACCAAAAGCAATCCCCTTTTAAAGACATGCCTGTAAAGCGACTTCCTACCCCCATCGCTACTCAAACGTTTCTTAGCCGAAAACGGAAAAGAGACCCCGGCAATGAACAGGAACAACGGAAAAATCATATCGTATGCGTGGAATCCGTGCCACTCCACGTGAGTCATCTGGTTGGCCCACCATTGTAATGCAGGCAGACCGGTCAGCGATCCAAGCAAAATAAACACTTCCTCCGCCCCCATGATCCAGAACATGTCAAACCCGCGAAGGGCATCCAGCGATTTTAACCTTTCCGGTTGTTGTTTTTCCATTTTTTCCCCCATGTTATTGTTATTTTTTTGTATTTCATCGTAATCATCGTACGGAATTTATCACTCTGGCTGCCGTGGAATCGTTTTTTATGCTTGTCACCTCTCCCCGGCAATTGGTAAAATAGACGTAATGTCCCCTATCGTAAAACCGGTAAACCTTACAGCCATCGTGCTCGAACAAATAGTCAACCTCATACGAGGATTATTAACGGGAACTTCTGTAGAAACCGGAGAACGAGAAATTACTGAGCAACAAGGCATTATGATCGGAAACATAATCAACAACAGGGTTTTGACGAAAGTCTTCATTTTATTTGCATGGAAAACAAAGTGCGATTTGTTTTGCAAAGATAAAAACTTTGGATTATAGTGGTCCATAATTTCTTTATATTTTCTTAAGTCTTTTGACCGGTCTTTTAATGAAATATGTATATTTGCGAAACATTTGTCTCCACTCATTAAACCGGTTGTCGTGAAAGAATACGGGTGACGTGACAACCTGACACTTACGGAAGATGGCTGTTAAAACCACCTTGTCACATATGCAACAAATAAACGACTTCTTGATTACCCTGCATAACTACATCGGAGGAAACTTCTGGTTCATTTTTCTCTTGTTGGGAACGGGTACTTTTTTTACTTTTTACCTCCGGTTTCCCCAGATCAGGTATTTCCGCCACGCCATCAAAATAGTAAAAGGGCGGTACGATAAATCAACCGACAAGGGAGACACCACCCATTTTCAAGCATTGGCAACCGCATTGTCTGGAACGGTGGGAACCGGAAACATTGCGGGGGTAGCGCTGGCTATCCACCTCGGAGGACCCGCAGCTATCTTCTGGATGCTGCTGACCGCTTTTCTCGGGATGTGCACGAAATTCGTGGAGGTAACATTATCGCATAAATACCGTGATTTCGACGAAAAGGGCACGGTAGCCGGCGGTCCGATGTACTACATGAAAAAACGACTGAACATTTCCACAAAAAATGGATGCCGGATAAAAACCGGTTACTGGATGGGCGGCTTTTTTGCCGTCGCTACCATCCTCTCCTCTTTTGGTTCGGGAAGTTTGCCACAGATAAACAGCATTTCCAACTCGGTCTTCGCCACTTTCGGCGTCAAACACGCCATTACGGGAGCCGTTATGGCTTTTTTCCTTGCCCTGATTATTATCGGTGGAATCAAACGGATTGCCAAGGTTACCGAACGGTTGGTTCCGTTTATGGCCGTTCTCTATTTTGTGGGAGCAATAGCTGTAATCTTGTTTAATTACCAGAACATAATCCCCTCCTTCACCTCCATCTTCCGCGACCTGTTCACGGGAACGGCGGCTACGGGGGGCTTTTTGGGCGCCGGATTCGCTTTTGCTTTCAATCAGGGCGTAAACCGGGGGTTGTTCTCCAACGAATCCGGACAAGGTTCGGCACCCATTGCTCACGCTGCTGCCAAAGCGCATGAACCCGTTTCCGAAGGGATGGTGGCCATTCTGGAACCCTTTATCGACACGATCATTATTTGTTTTTTGACGGGACTGGTATTGCTATCGTCTGGCGTATGGAAAGAGAAACTGCCCAATCAGTTTCAGAAAACGGACATCGAAATCTTAACGGCGGTTTACAGTGAAAGCAATCCGTCCGATGTGACGATACTCGAGAATCACCTCAACCAGACGGCCAGGCTTCCCCTTTTTACCGGGATACTGAACGTTGAAAACGGTCAGCTGCAGGAAAATATATCCATTATCCACGCCCGTTCATTGGCTGGGGATGTGAGGATTCTGGAATCGGATCAACCTTTCACGGGCCGGATCGATGTCGTGAACGGTAAAGTGACCACTACTCCAGGCAATCTAACGTTCCGGGGAAACTCACTCATTCACAGCGCACCACTTACAACAGCCGCGTTCAGTAAAAGCTTTTTCGGCGATTTCGGAAAATACATCGTCTCAATCGGCCTTCTTTTGTTTGCCTTTTCCACGTCCATTGCCTGGTCCTATTATGGAGACAGGGCCGTAACCTACCTGTTCGGAGCCAATTATGTGCTGACTTACCGCATAGTTTTCGTGATCGCCTTCTTTTTTGCGTCATTTACCGATACTACTATCATCTGGAATGTGTCGCTACTCACGGTAGCGTTTATGGCCATTCCCAACCTTTTCGGCCTGTTGGTATTGCACAGGGAGGTGAAATCGACGATAAAAGATTATTGGATAGGATTCCGGAAAGAATATCCCGATGAAAAAATCGAGAAAAACAGATAACAACATGACTCACAAAGTATTTATTCTTTTTGTATCGCTATTCATCTTTATCCGTTCGGGCCCTGCACAGGTCAACGACTGGGAAAATAACGAGTTACAGCAGTCTCCGCTCGTTCAGCTTCTGAACGGAACGTGGAAATTTAGCCATTACAATAACCCGTCGCTGGTACCGTCCAATTTTTACCGCACGACAAACATACGGGATTGGGACGATATTCAGGTACCTGGCAACTGGCAATTACAGAGTGACAAGTACGATCCGCCTGTCTTCACCAACATCAAGTATCCGTTTGAACCTAACCCGCCTTTCGTTCCCGACGCATGGAAAGGCCTCGAAATTTTCGGACGAAGCGTTAAATGAGTCAAAGACAACACACACCCTGAAACGAGGAGACAAAATGGAACTCCATATCGATTACAAACAAATGGGACTGGGTGGATTTACCATTTCACTGCAAAAGTAACCGGTTGTGTCAAGTAAAATCATAAACGAAATTCAAAAGGTTTCGTTTATGGTTTTCTATTATGACCAAAAGACCGCTCATATGTTTTTAAAACAATATTTTAATTAAAATATTTCAATTCTTTGTGTTTTGTATCTATATTTGTTTCGAAAACTGATGCAAAATGAATCTTTCCTCTCCCATACATGATTTCAATAATTTATTTAACGAAGAGTCTGCTCTGAAAACCCCATTTTTTCAAATTGCTGAAAAATGAAGTTTAACCGGACAAATGTGATTGTTTTTATTAATTGAAAGTATGTTTACAATA
>JALHIE010000239.1 GCA_022840285.1 Porphyromonadaceae bacterium | reverse complement strand
GGGTATACAACTGGCTTGCCATTGGGTTTATCGTCTGTATCGCGGCGATCTTCGGGTTCCAGACGTTGAAGTTCGGGGTGGTGCTCGTCCCGGTCTTCGGGCTGTTATTCACGTACATGGGCTGGCTGGGCACCCCGATCCTGATAACCTTATGTGCGCTGGTGCTTGGCGTACTGCTCTACATGCGGTATTCTGAGGGCGAGGGGGGGGTTTAGGATGCGAGCATGGGACATTACCTTCATATTAATCGTGGTTCAGGCGTGCATCGGCCTGGTGAATGGGATCGGGCTCTTCGATCAGACGTTCTTCGCGACGCAAAACGACTCAACCACAAGTTACACAGTCGGGGACATCTCCGATCTTCACGATGTTGAGACGGGGGGCGAAGTGAGTCAGATGAGTTACTTCGACTTAGCCGTGACCTTCGGAGTGGCTGGTATAAACCTCCTTTTCAAAATTATCGAGGCCGTCGTGTTTATTTTCCCGACCCTGGTGAATCAGTTCCATATCCCGCTCCCGCTCGCGGCGGTGCTGCAATCAATGATCTATCTGCAGGTGGCGTGGGGGTACTCCCAGTGGAAGTCCAACCGCTCTGGAAGGAGCACGGACTGAGCCCCGGATCCCCCCGCTACCCTTTTGTCGGATCGCGACCGATCCTTCTGGGATGCAGCGCCCTCTCCTCGCCCCGGCGAAACCCCCGGCGGTCTTCGACCCCTCCCGCACCTACCGCTACTCCCTCTATCGCGAGTGGGGCGACCCCGGGAACAAAGTTGTCTTTGTGATGCTCAACCCCTCCACCGCCGACGAGGTCCGCCTCGACCCGACCGTGACCCGGTGCTGCGGCTACGCCCGCCGGTGGGGCTACGGCGCCATCGAGGTCGTCAACATCTTCGCCTATCGTTCGACCGACCCGAAGGGCCTCCTGGCGGTCGCGGACCCGGTCGGGGAAGAGAACGATCACTATATCCTTGCCGCGGTCGAAGACGCCGCCCTCGTGGTCGCG
>JALHIE010000238.1 GCA_022840285.1 Porphyromonadaceae bacterium | reverse complement strand
GGGGCGTTTGACCTGCCCGTTGATCTGCACCCGTTTGGTGTAGGGTTCCACTTTCACGATGTCGTTTTCCTTCAATATGATATCCCCGCTGCTGTCGCCACTCAACAGGTAATCGTACACATCCACTTGTTTTTCCAGTTGGCCCTTGCGGAATACCTTCACGTTGCGCAAACTTCCTATGTCGTTGATCCCTCCTGCCGAATACAAGGCATGAAAGACCGAGGCAAAGGAGCTGAGTGTGTAGGTACCCGGCAATACCACTTCGCCCATGATGTTGACCTTGATGCTGCGGACGTTCCCGACGGAAGTCTTGATGTAGGTACGCGGGTGTGCGGAGCGCAGATCGGAATAAATCCGTCCGAAGGCCGTTTTGATCTTGGCGCTTGCTTCCTTGATGTCCATTCCCTGCAGGTAGATGGGCCCTATGTTGGGTACGTTGATGTACCCGTCCGGGCTGATCTCCTGGCGTACGGTCAGTTCGCTGTTGCCCCAGATATCTATGATGACTTCGTCCCCCGCACCCAATTCGTAATTCTCGGGTGTGGGCATGTTCATGTTGGGCTGGAAGGTCAGGTTCTTGGAGGCAAACAGGTTTTTGCCGAAAACCGATATTGGTCCTCGTGAAGGGGTTTCCTGCACCACGATGACTTCCGGTTCCACAGGTTCCGAAAGTTCCCGCGTGCGGCTTTCCGTATTCACAACCGTTCCGGTTTGTGCTGCGCCTTGTGCCTGGTAATCGGCATAGATCCTCTCGGCCTGTTCCCGTGTAACGCCTTTGGCCGCCAGTTCGGTAAGTATCTGTTGTTGCGAGGCTCCTGTAGCCTGCAAACGCTTTACTTCGCTAATGACCTGCTGGTCACTCAGCTGTGCGTATGCCACCACAGCCACCAATAGAAACACGGCAGTACTTAGAATGGTTCTAATAATTCTCATATGAAAAACGTTTGTATAAATCTTTAATTATCTTGTAAATGTAGGCAATTTTTCTTTTACCTCAGTAAGAGAAACT
>JALHIE010000093.1:544-7976 GCA_022840285.1 Porphyromonadaceae bacterium | reverse complement strand
GCGGTAGCCGCAATAACCGCAGCTGTCTTGAGCGGTGTTAAACCGGATGAGGTGCGTGCGGCAATGAAAACTTTCGGGGGGGCGAAGCGCCGGTTCGATTTTTTGTTGAAAACTCCCGGCACAGTCTTTATCGACGATTATGCACACCATCCGCAGGAGTTGACAGCATCCATCCGATCAATCAGGCAATTGTATCCCGACCGGAAAGTCACGGGCATTTTTCAACCACACCTTTATACGCGAACGCGTGACTTTGCCGATGATTTTGCCCGAAGCCTCTCGCTGCTCGACGATGTGATCCTGCTCGATATTTATCCGGCACGGGAAGAACCCATACCGGGTATCACCTCAGAAGTCATCTTCGAAAAAATCACCTCAAAAGAGAAAATGCTTTTGAAAAAAACCGAACTGCTCGATTTCTTAAAAGGTAAACAGTTGGACGTTTTAGTCACTTTGGGGGCAGGGGATATAGAGCACTTGTTGCCCGCGATTAAACAGCTGTTAGAAAAAAGAAGTATCGGAAAATAAATCCGACACAATTTGTATCTTTGCGTAAATGAAAAATTTTTTCATCATATTGGCTTCGTTACTGATAACCGGTTATCTTGTTTTTTCGGCGATTTACTTCAGTAATTCATCCAGGAACACGGTGTGCAATAAATTTGAAGTCATTGTAAAAGACAGCGTGCATACTCGGTTCATTCATCAGTCAGACGTTGAAGATTTACTGAAAAGGAAAAAGGTGTATCCGGTAGGAAAAAAAATGAGCGAGATAAATACGTTGGAAATCCTGGATACGATCCTGACCAACAAGTTGGTAAAGTCGGCTGAAGTGTATACTGCACAAAACGGTCGGGTCGTGGCCAATATCTATCAACGTGAACCGGTTTTGCGGGTTATCTCCGACACAAAAGGCAGCTTTTACATCGATGACAATCGCGAACGGATGCCCGTATCGCCCAATTTTACGGTATATGTCCCTCTGGCTACCGGAGCTATCGATGAGGAGTTTGCGCAGAACGAGCTGTACGACTTTGCTGCGTTTCTGAACGAAAATCCCGAATGGAGCGCATGGATCGACCAGGTTGTGGTTAAGCCCAACAAAGATGTCGATTTGATTCCTCGCGCCGGAGATTTCAGGATTGCCTTTGGAAAATTGGATAATTATCCCGAAAAATTTGCCCGGTTTGCCTTGTTCATCGAGAAAGGATTGAACGTAGTAGGCTGGAACAGGTACTCGGAAATAAGTTTGAAATACGACAACCAGGTGGTTTGTACGAAAAAATAAAACATATGACTCAATCAGGATTTATAGCTGCCATCGATTTGGGAACTTCCAAAATTACCGGCATTATCGGACGTAAAAACGAAAGCAACGTTATTTCCGTTTTGGAGTGTGTCTCTTTGCCGTCGGAGAACAGCATCCGCCGGGGGACAATTTATAACATTGATAAAGCCGGTGCGATCGTAAGAAAACTGATAAGCATGCTTGAGAACGCGCTGGGAAAGAAAATCGGGAAAGTGTATGTCTCTTTGGGAGGACAATCGGTACAAACGGAGGTAATCCGGGAGATGAAACAACTCTCTTCTTCCGGCATCGTCACTGAAGAGGTGGTGGAGCAACTTCGTAATGCGGCCGACAAGTACAAACCCGATATGAAGAGAAAGTACGCGATTGGTGATGTGGAGTATTTTTTGGACGACAAACCCGAGAAAAATCCGGTTGGAGTAACCTGCTCCGTTGTAGAGGCAGAATATCAGGTTGTGGTGGGCCGTCCCAACCTGGCATCGAACATCGAGAAAACCATCGTTGAGAAGGGACACCTGCAAATTGCGGGTTACCTCGTTGGCCCGCTTGCTGCAGCAGCTATGGCCCTTACCGAAGAGGAAAAAGAGTTGGGATGCGCATTTATCGATTTTGGTGCCGGAACGACTACGTTATCCATTTACAAAGGAGGTCTTTTGCGCCGTATGGTGACCATACCCTTTGGAGGGAGAAGCATAACGAGGGATATAGCGGAACTTAATTTTGTGGAAAGCGATGCGGAGCAATACAAGATAAAATTTGGCAAAGCCCGGGAAAACAACGAAAGCTCGCTTTTCTCTTCACCTTTTTCTTCAAAACCCGATATCGACCTGGTGGAGTTAAACAGGGTCATTGTGATGCGTCTTGACGAGATCACAGCCAACATCAGGGAACAGATCAGGCTTTCCGGCTACCAGGAACAGCTGGGTGCAGGACTTGTGATTACAGGCGGTGCGTCTCAACTGAGAAACCTGGAAGAGTATTTGAATCAGCAGTTCGACTTACCTGTCCGCAAGGCGTCTTCCCGGAAGACCCTGGTGAACAACACGCCGGAGTTTGCCAACGATCCTGCCCTGACATCGGCGCTGGGAATGTTGTTGCTTGCCAGTGAAAATTGTGAGAAGACGGTTGAAGAGTACGAAGACGAAGAACAGTCGGATCAAAAGTCCAGGGGGTCGGTATGGAGCAATTTCTTTGGTGAACGGGAAAAAGGTGAAAAAGGCAAGGAGCAGAAAGAAAAAGAAAGTAAGGGTAAGAAAGAGAAATCCATCAACCTGGGCGGAAAAATGAAGAACATGTTTTCGACCATGTTTGAGGAAGAGGACGACGATCAGTGAACGAAAAAATTATTTCCACTATGGATACTGATATATTAGATTTTCAAATAAACAGCCGTACCGAAGCGATCATTAAAGTTATCGGTGTGGGTGGTGGTGGCGGGAATGCAGTAAACCACATGTTTAAAGAAGGAATACACGATGTTTCTTTCGCACTTTGCAATACCGATAACCAGGCCTTGTTAAGTTCACCTGTACCAGTAAAAATACAGCTGGGCGAACATACCACGGGAGGGTTAGGCGCAGGGAACAAACCCGATGTGGCCCGACGAGCTGCTGAGGAGAGCATCGACCTGATTCAGGATTTGCTGAGCGACGGTACCCGCATGGCGTTTATTACGGCTGGAATGGGCGGAGGAACCGGAACCGGGGCTGCTCCTGTCGTGGCACGTATCGCTAAGGATATGGGTATTCTCACGGTGGGAATCGTTACTATTCCTTTTGTTTTCGAAGGGCAGCGTAAAATTGTGCAAGCCTTGAAGGGCGTAGAACAGATTGCTGCCAATGTGGATGCACTGCTCGTGATCAATAACGAGCGCCTACGGGATATTTATCACGACCTGACGATGCTGAATGCCTTTGCCCGAGCCGATGATACGCTGGCGACAGCTGCCAAGAGCATTGCCGAGATCATTACTATACACGGACACGTAAATCTTGACTTTGCCGATGTGGAAACCACTTTGAAAGACGGCGGTGTAGCCATTATGAGTCGCGGTATTGGCTCCGGAAAGGATCGCGTGAACAGGGCCATCGAAGATGCAATCAACTCGCCTCTGCTTAACAACAACGATGTTTTCAGTGCAAAGAAGATCTTGATCAACCTCTCTTTTGGAGAAGAAAATCCGCTTATGATGGAGGAGATGAATGCCCTGCACGATTTTATGTCGAAATTCGGCCACGAAATCGAAGTTATCTGGGGTGCTGCCGTAGAAAAGGATTTGGGGGAAGAGGTCAAGGTTACCTTGCTGGCAACCGGTTTTTCGATCATGGATGTTCCCGGAATCGAGGAACAGCATAAAGCGCAAACGAAAGCGGAAGAACTGGAACGAAAAATAAAAGAGGATCAACGGCGGCAGGAGGAGGAAGATGAACAGAAGCTTATCGATAAGTACTACGGTACATTGGGATTGAAAATGCTTTCCACTGCCAATTATAAATTCGAACCTTTTATCCTTACTGTGGATGAGCTCGACGATGATAAGGTGCTGGAGGCACTTGAAAAAACACCGGTTTTTAAACGCGACCGGGATTTCAATCCCCGATTATTCAAGACAGAGACCCGTTCGGCAACATCGTTGTTCGATTAGCGAAGAGCAAGGGATAAGCCCGGACGTTGAATTTTGAATTTTAAACATTTAAACTTTAAATATTATGAACCTGTTCGATACAATTAGCGACGAAATAAAAAAAGCGATGCTTTCCAGAGACAAAGTTCGTTTGGAGGCACTGCGAGGGGTGAAAAAAGAATTTTTGGAAGCCAAAACAGCCAAAGGTGCATCCGATGAACTTCCGGACGAAGCAGCAACGGCCATCTTGCAAAAAATGGTGAAACAACGCAAAGACAGTGCGGAGATTTATACCGCGCAGGGAAGAGCAGATCTGGCATCTGATGAGTTGGCACAGTTGCGTGTTATACAGGAATTTCTTCCTCAACAACTTTCATCGGAGGAGCTGGAGTCGGCCGTGAAGGAGATCATCACCGAAACCGGTGCCCAGTCAATGAAAGAGATGGGTAAAGTGATGGGTGTCGCCACCCGTCAACTGGCAGGGAAAGCCGAAGGACGGGCTATCTCGGAAACGGTGAAAAAACTGTTGGGATAAGATCGGATGCCTTGTCAAAAACCGAAATCATCAATAACTACTTCTTCCACTTTTTCCTGCTTGATTTCAATGGTGTTGTGAGCGGTCAGTCCTTCCACGTAAATGGCTTTATAGGGAACTGCAGGGCACACATACTCGCATCCGCCGCATCCTACGCAGATATCCGGATTTGTTTCCGGAATGGTTAGCGAACCCTTGTAGGGAACCATATAGACGGCCTGAGTGGGACAGTGCTCGGAGCAGGCGCCGCAGTTTGTTTCGTCGTAGTAGACAATGCAGTTTTCCAAAATAAAATTCACTTTTCCCATCTGTGTATGGTGTTTTTCCTCCCGGGTAAGTTTTACCAGGGCGTCTGTAGGGCAAATGTCACAGCAAACCGTACAGTCGTAGTTGCAGAATCCGTGGTCAAAATAAAGTTTGGGCTGCATCATTCCTCCCGGTCCATATTCCAGAAAAGCCGGTTTTATCACGTGCGACGGGCATTTGCTTACGCATAGGTGACAAGAAATGCATTTCTCGCGGAAATGATCGAAGCTGAGTGCTCCGGGAGGAGCAATGGGTGTTTGACGTTTCAATTCGCGTTTAGACAATACAGACCCGGTGGCGGTTTGAGCCAACAGCTTTCCGGCAGTCAGGCTGGTTATTAACGTAGCCGACAGGAATCGCCTTTTCGATTCGTCTATCGGTTTGTCTTCCTTGATGTAAGTATAAGTCGGAATTGCTTCAACCGCTTCCTGTTTCTTGGGCCCGACAAGCGTGTATTTCATTGCATTGCGGTTGCACACTTCAATGCAATTGAAGCAGGTAACGCACCGGTCGTGGTCAATGACTTTATTTTTTGAGTCGATGCAGGACGCTTTACACTTCATGGAGCACAAACCACAGCTGTTGCACTTTTCATCAACAAACCGGATTTTGAAAAGCGAGAACCTGCTCAGAAAACCAAGTGTGGTTCCTACCGGACAGATAGTGTTGCAATAGGTTCTCCCGTTTCTCCAAGCCAAAAAACCGATAACGAGCAGGGTGATTAAGGCGGTAATTAGCGAGAAGACTCCCAGTGAGTAGATACCTACTTTGTATAAGCTATAGTTGTTGAACGATGTAAAAACAGTTTCCAATAAATTGTTTCCGGCAAGGTAGGCAGGGCGGAAAAGATGCGTTACAAACCGCCCGTAGGCACCGTATGGATCGAGGAGTCCGAGTAGAAAAGTAAAGCCGGACAAAAAAGCGACGAGCGTGGCTCCCAGTATACTCCATCGGAGAATGGTCTTTGCCCTGCTGTAGGTGTACCGTTTCTTTTTTTTCAACTTTTTTGAAAGCCATGCCACGATATCCTGATAGATACCCATGGGACAGACGGAAGAACAATACACCCTGCCGAAAATGAGGGTTATTATGATCAGCGCGACAAGAACAACAACATCGAGTGCTAACAACGCGGGAATGAATTGTATATCGGTTAGAACACCGATACTTTCCGGCAGGAAACCAGCAAAGTCGAGAAAGTAGAGCGTTATTAAAGAAAAAAGTAGTACAGATACGGTTATCCGGATTTTTTTAAGCATAATTGTTCGACAACGATTGGTTAAATTCTCACCCTCCTGATATTCAGTTTATCAAGATTCATTGTTCCGACACCCAGTTCCTCTCCCTTTGCCAGGTGACCAACCTTGTCCAGCGGCATTTCCCTGGCCTGGTTGAAGAAATTGGCGGCAGCAGTATCCACGGCGACAATATCTTGTGAGATGAAGAGGCCTTTGGACAATACTACATCGGCGTCCGATTTCCCTCTCGGGCCGCTTGTTTTCATCAACCGGTAGGCGTCAACAACATTCAGGACAGGACGTTTTGCATAGGTGCATACATCGGCAATGCATTGCTGCAAGTCGTTGGCGTGGAAAAATCCCCTGTCCCATACAATTCCCATGTAGTTCTTCATGGAGATGGTCAATTGCGCACCGCCGTGATTTTTTAGAATGGGTACATTGTTTGGCCTCTTTCAGGCTTCTGCCTTTTGGCAAAGAGACGCTCTTGTAATAGGATTCCTGATGTGCGGGAACAACTTTTGCGCCGGCAGCTTTTGCGGCAGCTTCGATCCCGCTGTTGGTGTAACATTTACGCCAATCGTCGCACGTATGGTCAAAGACCGTTACTTCCTGCGCCCCAGCATCAAAGCATTGTTTGATAATTTCCTGTACAAGTTTTGGATTGGTGTTCGCTGCCAGTTCCGGTGTCTTATCCCATCCGATATTCGGTTTTACACAGACTCTGTCGCCCTTGTTGATGAAGCGTTTGATTCCTCCCATTTCAGCAATGGCTTTGCGAAACATGGCTTCGGGTTCCCCGCCCAATACGGCAACCATGTCGTACTTTGCTGCAGCATTTGTAGTCTGAAACGATTGAGTGAGTACGCTCATCGCATCTGCATCTTTAATGGTTGTGACAGCTGCGCCGGTAAGAGCAACGGCTTTCAAGAAATTTCGTCTGTCCATAATGTTTTTAATTTGTTGTTCGTTCTGTAATTTCAAAAATGTAACCGGATTCCGCCGAAGACAGTAGTTTTCGGCATTGGGTATCCGGCATTTATTTCGTATTCCTGTCCCAATAAATTCTCACCTTTTAAGAACAGGTTTAACCAGTCGAGTGCCCGGTAATTGATGCGGGCGTTCCAAAGGACAAAGTTCTCCTTTACCGGCTCTGGCTTTACGGTTTTATACAAGTTTCCGACGTATTGGATACCGGTAGATAAATTCCACCTGTTCTTCGTGTAATTTGCACTGACGTATAGTTTGTGTTCCGGAGCTGCCAATATTTTATAGGCCATGCTCAATAAACTGTAATTGGCCGAAAGCCGAAAATCACGGGCGACCTGATAGTGGGTGCTGATCTCGAAGCCTTTGTTTTCTACTTTACCGGTATTTCCCCATTTGCCAATCCCGGGTTCGGCTTGTTGAATCATATTGTC
>JALHIE010000093.1:0-492 GCA_022840285.1 Porphyromonadaceae bacterium | reverse complement strand
CACGAATGGTGGGGCTTCGGAATCCTTTGCTGACAATGGCTTTCACAACGGTTGAGGCGGATGGGGTGAAACTTAATCCGAATTGAGGAATCCATTCAGACCCGTTCTTTTCGTGATTGTCGAGCCTTATCCCGGTATTCAATGTGAGTCTGTTTTGCAATAAACTTTGCTGGATATTGACGTACCCGGCAACGTTGTTCAGGTGCACATCAGCTAACTGAACATTGTCCGATTCGTCGGGAAATCTGTTCCACGCTTTTCCTCCGAAACGTTGAAAGTCAACTCCCGCTGTCGTCTTGTTCCCCACGAAAAAAGTGTAGGACTGATAGACTGAAAGACCGAGCATCCGGTCGTTCGAATGGAAGCGAAACGGTTTGGGCTGTTGTCCTGCTGAATAGCCGTCGTTAATTTTATGTGTTCCAAAATTGTAGAATAACTTGACTGCCCCTGAAGTATTTTCGTATTCATTCTCAAGGGAGAAAGAGGTCATCC
>JALHIE010000004.1 GCA_022840285.1 Porphyromonadaceae bacterium | reverse complement strand
TGGATTGGAGCGTGTGTGGCCCCTGTGTTCTCCATTGTAAACATAACGTTGATAAACGCGGGTTTCTTCTCATGGAGGAGTCTTGTCAGGGATTTGGTTATTCCCGTTGTGCTGGTTGCCGGCAACGTATTCTTGTTCGAGATTTTCTCTGCCAAATCACTGGCCTTCCTTTTTGCTTATGTTGTTTTCATTGTCTACTATGTGTTTGTGGTGGTGGCCTATACGGTGATTTTTCTTCGTAATTACAGGCAATATTCTATCCGGCTCAACAATTATTTTTCCGAACCCGGCTCCAATCTGCTGAAATGGACAGTAACCACGCAGTTTCTGGCCACCTCAAGCGGTATAATGGCTTTTGTAAGTTTATTTATGCCGCATGGATGGTTGTGCGTTTTTGCCTTATTCCTCAATATCCTTTATCCGTATTATGCTATACGGTTTATTAATTATGCATTTCAGTTTCCTGTTATAGCCCCAGTGGTGGAAGAAGTTATGGAGGAAGAGCCAGTCGTCAGAGATTCGGTTCTCATGCTGGAAGATATTGTTGGTGAATGGGAAAAAGATAAACGCTACCTTCAGCCCGAACTTAATATTGAAATGGTTGCCCATGAATTGAGTACCAACCGCACCTATCTTTCCTCTTACATTAATACCTGCAAAAACAAAAACTTTAAAGAATGGATTAGCGACCTGCGCATTGCTGAAGCACAATGTCTCCTGCTTGCCGAACCCAAAACCCCGATAAACGAAATAGGCGAACGGGTGGGTTTTTCGGACAAAGGAAACTTCAGTACCCGTTTTTCCAAAAGTGTTGGCATGAGCCCTTCCTCGTGGCGGAAGACGCATTTGAAATGAAAAATGTGTTGCAACTTTGTCAAAGTTCCGGACTTTGACAAAGGTATTTGCAGGAACCCCCTATCCTCCGCCTTCTGTCTCCCGTCTCTTCCAATTGTTAAAAAACAGGCAGTTTTTGCACGATTGTTGCAAACACGAATTTTTTGTTGGAAACACAACCCTTCTTTTGCCTTCTCCCAGTAGCTTTGTCGCAAATTCTCCGAAGAATTTTATTTTTAACCCTGTAATTAGATATGAGACAAGAAAATTTGCAAACGAACAATGCGGTTGAGCATTATGAAGCTCCTGATATCGAAATGATCGATATTGAATTGAATCAAAACATTTTAGACGGAAGTGTTCCGGATATACCTATTCACGATTGGTAAGAAATTACATGAAGTGGTTATTTTTTTACGGAAGTCACAATGCAAAGTAGCTTATCAATCTATAAGTCTGTTGTTGGGTGTCTGGCCCGCGACTTTTGGTTTTGTAAATACAACAACATTAATTTTCAGGTTATACATTATGAATTATAAATTATTCTTTCTAGCAGTCTTAGCCCTTATCGTAACAAGCTGCGACAAAACAGATGATGCGATAGAACTAAATCATGATGCATCACTACTGACCGTAATTGCCGCCGCGCCTGGATCCGACGACAACAATCCCGCGACCGCCACGCGCCTCTCTATGACTATGGATGAAACGAAGATTTCCGTAACGTGGAAAGCGGGCGACAAAGTACAGCCTTACTTTGTGCAGGGGCCAACCATCTTGAAGGGGACGGAAATCACCCTTACCGATGAGGATTTGTCGGCCCACAAAAAAAATGCCACGCTCGCCATTGCAGTTCCCGATTATATTAACACGGCTAACCCCTATACGCTCTATTGTGTGCACGGCTCCTCTTCCCAAATCGACGGAGGAAAAATACTGGTTAGTTTTAGCTACACTCCTTTTTTCCCTTTTTCCGGCGGTTTTGGCAGTGTTTCTCCGGATACTTATTATACGCCCATTGCCGCGTCTGCGGAGATTCATCCCGGTGCACCCACAGCCGTACTTGCGTTTAATTATTTGGGTGCGATGCAGATAATCAGCTTCAAAAACGCTGCTGGAGCTGAAGTTGCATATACGGAAATGGAGTTGATACAGGTCAATCCCGCTGCTGCTGCCGGCTTCTATGCTTATAAAAATGGCGAAGGAGCACCCCGCTATGATTTGATTTCTAAAGAAGTGTTTTATTATGGTGTTTCTCAGGGAGTTATTTCCGGTTCTATATGGAGCGGCGATGTTCGGAAGTTTTCCCGCTTTGTGTTGCTGACCGGTAACACGATGCCAGCTACCAGACTGAAAGTGAAAATAGATGGTGTGCAAAAGGAGAGTATAAACGCAACAAGTGCCTCCGCTGTCCCGCACCAAGCTGGTAACGCTTACTGCGTCTATGCACTGTGGGACGGTGTTAATTTGCAACTGACCGACAAGGATTTTACGTCTTTACGCGGCGAATAGGAAACATGAAAATTCACGACTCGATAATTGACAAAATTCAATGTAGAAGCAAAGCCTATCACAGAAAAAATTTCATTCGGGAAATTTAGGGGTAACCCGCAACATAAATAAACGAAATAAATATGAAATACATCTTTTTAATAGCAACAGTTGCGGCCGCTTTTTTTATCGGCTGCAACAAAAACGATATACCCACAGACGGTATAGACCCGATTAATAGCGTTTCTCTTATCTTTACCGCCACCGTGCCCGAAGAAAAACCGCAAACTCGTGTTGCCCTGTCAAGGTCGGAAGAGGGTAAAAGTATTCTCGTGAAATGGAGAACGGACGACAAGGTGCAATTTTTTTTTAAGAAGCAAGACGGCGCTGTTGTGAAAGGAAGCGAAGAACCTGTAACCGAGAACCTGTAACCGTTGTTCCTGATACGGATGACAAAAAAGCGACGTTCAATGTTACCCTGCCGGAGGGAGTTTCAGCGCCCTATACCGTTTATTTAGTACACGGTGCCACGGCAACCACCGATGGCACGAAGATAGAAGTGGACATTTCGCCAGTGGGGTTTGAAAGGCTGGAGGATTTGGTTACGCCCCTTGCCGGAAAGGCGGAAGTGGTTACCGGCAGCTCAACGGGCAACATTGCGCTGGATCATTTGGGAGCGTTGCACTGCCTCACGCTTGCCAATTATCATACGGTATCGCATAATCCGGGCAATACGTTCGGAACGACCGTTTCGTTGGATTATGCGGGCGATAGTTGGTTTTATGGCGCGGGCAGCCAATACGATTTAGTAAGCCAATCGGTTACAGCCGAGGGCAGCGGTGCAGCCTTGTGGCAACAGATTATCCTTCCGGTATGGGAGAGCGTGCAGTTTGCGCAGTGGATAATGCCTAACGACAACAGGACACAGCAAATAAAATTAAAAGCCGGCGCGCTCATCTCTGCCGACATAAAACCGACTCGAGCCCCGCTCGAAAAGGGGAAAGCCTACCTCCTCTGCGGTTCGGTGAACTACAATAAAACCGCCATAACACTTGACCGCCCCATTGTGTGGGCGGGCAGCAACATCTATTGGGATGAAGCCGGGCAAAAGCTCACGTTTGACGAAACGGTTGTGGATGCAAGCCAAAACTCCGACCTCAAACAGGGCGTCTATTTCGAGTGGGGCTCATTGGTGGCTTTTTCCCCCACAGGCGATGCCACGCACGATTATACCGAAAATCCCGCGCACTATTATGTCCCTTCTTTCCAATCGTCCAACCCCTCGGCGAGCACATGGAAAAAAGGGACGGGATATTATCTTGCCAACAATTATCTCGGCCTAGAAATTCCTAACGGAGAAGAAACGAATGCTTTTCTTAAGATATTTGCCAATACCTGAGCAGAACAGGCGCCGTTTCGGGAAGCTGGCGCATGCCCACCGCAAATGAGTTAGACGTTGCCGGGGTTCCGAGAACAACATCAGGGGAGTACATCCACTATACAACTACTTCTGTTCCCTATGCAAAATTTGGCAGCTTCGGCGCCATTGCCGGCAATAAGGCGGGAACAACCGTGATACCGAGCGGCTGCATCTACACCGTTGGCAACAGCGTTACCCGCTTTCCCGCTTCGGGTAGGAGAGATTTTGATGCTGTAGCCGGAGAAGGTGGAGAAATCGGCAGGTACTGGAGCAGCAGCGCCCGTGATAAACCGAGAAACGCCTACTATCTTGCCTTCTTGTCAGACCGTGCATTACCTTTCTACACTCCAAGGAATTACTTTTTGTCGGTGCGGTGCGTGCGGGCAACCAATTAGTCTCGAATGATCTTTCGTAGAGACGCGGCATGTCGTGTCTCTCTCCGTAATCTCCCGTAACATCAAAACAAAACAGATATATGAAACGAATCTTTTTATTGCTGACAATAATAACCGCTCTTTTTGTCGGCTGTAACAAAAGAGAAATTACTGTTAATAACGAGTATTCTTTTTAAAATCAAGTTTATAGATGGATTTTAACCCTTGCTGCCCCATGCTAGACCTGCTTCAACCATTGA
This sequence comes from Porphyromonadaceae bacterium, assembly GCA_022840285.1. GTDB lineage: Bacteria > Bacteroidota > Bacteroidia > Bacteroidales > Dysgonomonadaceae > Petrimonas. The sequence continues at coordinate 58,334 of JALHIE010000004.1, read as the reverse complement.
AAACGGGCATTTGCCGGTGAAATATCTTTCCATACCTGCGTACCAAACTCAAAACAGGCTGTCGAGGCCGTAGGCAAGTTGTCAAGCGCTACACCAAAATGGTTGATCAGGTGGGTTAATCCGGGGTTATGGCCAACAACCAGGCAATAACTGATGGTGTCGGGGACTCTTGAGATAGATTGCAGAATGTCGTCTATCCAGTCCGTCACAATTTGTTCTTTCGGATATCCCATGTTTTCGGCGGCAATAACGGCTGTTGCATATGCACGTTCGGCAGATGAAGAGAGTATGAGCTCCGGTTTCCCCGTTTTCTGAAGCAGGTAAACTCCCATTTTAGCCGTATTTTTCTTGCCTCTCTCGTTCAATGGACGGTCGTGATCATCCAGGTGAGCATAGTCCCAAGATGACTTCCCGTGCCGCATTACAATCAGCTTTTTCATCTCTTCTGTTGTTATACTGTAGTTGGAAAATCCAGCATTTTGTGTTCCCGACAATCAACTCTTATATGAACATGGTCCAAGTCCCGTTTCAACAACGTACAATGGCCTTTTTTTTCATCATCAGAAGGTCGATAGTAGGAACAGGTGGTACACATACGAAGAACGGAAATTACTCCCGTTTTGTTTAAATGGATGATCAATTTTATCAAACTTGACAATACGTTTTTTTTATCACCCCAGCTCAGTTCTGCAATAGGGCTATAAATCTCTTTGGAATCGGTAGCTTCATTGTCTTTGACTACAAGGTGTTTCTGTTCCAGTGTTTTTACGGTATCGCTTATCGTCGCCTTGGTAACATTAAACTCTTTTGCCAGGTAACTCACTTTCTTTTTTTCTTCATTTTGTGTGAACAGGAAAATCAAAATTTGCACCTGAAGTGGAGTGAGGGAGAACTCCTTGCTTTTCTTCCACAGCAGTACACGAAATGCCTGAGATATCCTTTCCAGGGAAGCAACGATCTTCCCTTCGGTAGTTTGGTCGGAATAAAACTGAAAATCCTCCATCTATTTATATTTTGTCAATCTCAATTATATAGGATATCTTTTTTTATTCCCCGAGGATAAGGTGGTTAATCACAATTCTCCATTTCGTAAATATAATATCCCTTTTCCCGGATATCGGCTATCCACTGGGGTTTTATTTTTTCCGTATGGCAATATTTGCTTTCTTTGGAAGTGAGTGGCTGTCCTTCCTGCCCCTTTGCTTTAAGGTATTCTCTCCCGTAATTGTGAATTACGTTTTCATCTTTTAAATCCGCCGGAACAATGATGTCAAAATGCATAACCTTTCCGTCTTTTTTTGTTACATAAGTATCCCAAACAGCTGCTTCCATGATTTTTACGTTTTAAGCCGGTTGTCTTGGCACCATTGCCATCCGCAAATATAGTTAGGATAACTAACTAAAGCAAACGAAAGGTGATTTTTTTCATAGAGCCCTTTATCAAAGTATAGCATTTCGATTAATTCAGCCGGTGATAGGTTTCGTAGCCCTTGTATGTGTTACCGTATCAGCTTCATCTTCTTTATTCGGATTGCCTTTATGGGACGGTCGTGTTTGTCTGTTTCTACTTCCGATATTTTTTCCACGACCTCCATCCCTTTCAATATTTCGCCAAATACGGTATAATTGCCATCGAGGTGTGGTGTTCCGCCGACGTTTATGTAATCTTGTCGCGCTTGTGTGCTGAATTTGTAAGTCACTACAATGTAAAACTGGCAACCCGATGATGCTTTTTGCGGGTTGCTGTCGTCTCCTTCACGCGCAGCGGCAATAGTGCCGTATTTGTGATAAATTTGAGGAGTCCTGAATTCTGAGGAAACGGTGTAGCCGACATCGCCGTCGCCCAGCATTGTATCCGGCCCTGCCGTTTTGGACTGGGGATCTCCTCCCTGGATCATGAATTCCTTGATTACACGATGGAAAAGTAACCCGTTATAGGTTTTTGCATTCACCAGCTTAATAAAATTATTGCGATGCAACGGTGTTTCGTTGTATAGTTTTAGCGTAATATCGCCTTCAGTGGTCTGGATAAGGACTTTCTGTTCTTTTTCGTTGCTGTGTTTCAACGAGGAGCAAGCTTGCATTGTCAGCGCCAAGACTAAAATAAGGAAAACAAATGTTGCGTGAGATTTCATATTTGTCTGTTTTTTCTTGTTATCACTAATTACCTGTATTTTCGCTGTGAAAAATAATACCACGTGGCCGAGCATATTCCTTTCACAACAGAAGTGATTGAAATGGCCCACCAAACACCGTTGACGCCAACGGCAGAAGCCAGGAACACGGCTAGCGGAACGCGTAGGGTGTTGAATACGATGCTTACGATGGCTGGAGGAGTGGTCTTTCCAATTCCGTTGAACATTCCCTGCGTGGTCAGCTCCAGCATCATGAACAATTGGGATATACCGATAATAAATAAATAATCGCCACCAGCAAGATAGGCCTCTTTTTCGGGAATGAAAACCGAAAAAATTTCACTGCCAAACAACATGAACGACGTTGTCACTACAAGCCCCAAAGCCATCATAGCCCTTAATGTATACCGATAAGCATGGCGGGCTCTGTCCATCTTACCGGCAGCAAAGTTCTGTGCTACAAAGCTGCCCAGAGCTGTTGCAAACCCCTGTGAGGTATTCCAGGTAACTCCCTCTATTTGCCCACCTGTGGTTTGGCTGGTAACTCCCAGGTGTCCTCCGTGAATGGAAGCTATACGGGTAAGGTTCATGTTGATAATAGAAAAATAGACGTTCATGGCCGCTACGGGAACTCCCAGTTTCAGGATATTGAGTGTGTAGCTTTTTCGGAGTTTTATCCAGAAGGCGAACTGTCCCAAAACACCTTTTTTTCTTCGTAGATGGCGAATAAAAAGCATAAATACCACTACCTGTGAAAGAGTAGTGGCCAGTGCGGCACCTTGAGATCCCATTTCAGGAATAAATCCGAAACCGAAAATGAAAAGTGGATCGAGCACAATATTCAAAACCAAACCTACCGCGTTAAAATAGAAAGGAATATCGCTTCTTCCGGTTCCAATGTAAATCCCCGAGAAATTCAGGATAAGAAACATGAAAGGCACACTGAAAGTAACAATATTCAGGTAACGAATGGCTTCCTGCGTGATGTCTGCTTCCAGCCTGAAAAAAGAAAGGATGAGCTGAGGAAAAAGGAAAAAGAAAACGGCAAAGAACAAGCCCAGAATAATGGCTAAAGTGGTGGTGTGTGAAGCATAGAGCATGGCCTTGTCCAATCTTTTGGCACCGATGGACTGTCCGATGGAAACTTCAGCGCTCACTTTGGAAAGAAGAGCGAAAGAGTTCATCATCCACATCAGCATACCCACCGTTCCCACGGCTGCGACCGATTTGCTTCCCAGGCGACCGATCCAGATAATGTCAACCATGTTGTAGGTCATCTGGATAAAGCTGACAGCCATTAACGGCATCGCCAGGGTGATAAGTTGACGAAAAATACCCCCTTGTGTGAAATCGCGAATCACAGACCTATGTTGTTTATCGGTTGTCACAGTTGCTTAAAAAAAAGAGTAACTATTTGATAGCTACCCCTTTTAGAGCGGAAGACGGGACTCAAACCCGCGACCCTCAGCTTGGAAGGCTAATGCTCTATCGACTTTGTTTTGTGGGCAGTGATGGATTCGAACCACCGAAGGCGTAAGCCAGCTGAGTTACAGTCAGCCCCATTTGGCCACTCTGGTAACTGCCCAAAATTTTTGAGGAACAAAGGTAATACATTTATTTGTATTTTTCGTTGAGCGCAATCATTTTTAATGCAGTAATTGCAGCCTCATCGCCTTTGTTTCCGTGTCTTCCGCCCGAACGAGCTTTTGCTTGTTCCAATGTGTTGGTCGTCAGTAAACCGAAGATTACCGGAATGTTGTAGAGAATGTTCAATTCAGTGATTCCTTGTGTAACGCTGTTACATACAAACGTGAAGTGCGGTGTTTCACCCTGAATAACGCATCCGATTACAATAACGCTGTCGAGCCGGGTTTTTTCTAACATTTTTTTTGCCCCGTAGGTGAGTTCAAAACTTCCTGGAACATGTTCAACCACGATGTCGCTCTGTTTAACACCGAACTTAAGCAGTGTTTGAATGGCGCCGTTCAACAAGCTGCTCGTAACAGGTTTGTTCCATTCCGAAACAACAATGCCAATTCTTTTCCCTTCACCTCGCGGCGTGGCTCCAGGGTCGTATGAGGAGAGATTTTGTAATTCAGTGGCCATTAATTCCCTGTTTTTTGAAGCTTGGCGGCTTCAATGTATTTGTCTGCTTCCTGCCCCTGTGGTGAGTTGACGTATTTGTCCTTAATCATCTGAAACATTTCGACGGCCTTGGCATAGTTCTTTACGGATAAGTATGCAAAGCCCGCTTTGTTGTAGTACAAGGGACTCAACATTTCATCGTTGGCTCTTTTGGCTGCGTTGTTGAAATGAGAAATGGCTTTTTCGGTATCCCCCATGTTCATATATACGTCTCCAATCGCACCTTCAATAGCCGGGGTAATCAATAAATCCCCACCTTTGAATTTGTTCAGATACTCCAGCGCTTTTTCGTTGTTCCCCAACCTGCTGTAGCTGATTCCGGCATAGGCACGGGCAAGATCGGCAGTTTTAGTTCCGCTGAAATCCTTTATGATGTTTTCAAAACCGATATAATCGTTACCGTTCCCGAAAAGAGCAAGAGAGTCTTCCTGATTCTGAAAGAATCTTTCGCCTTTGTAGATAGCTGCCTGTGCTTTCTCATTTCTTGGGTTTTTATACAAATAGTTGTACGCAATGATTGCACCGACCACCAAAACAATTGTTGCCAAGGCGATTAAAATACTTTTTTGATTCCTTTCGATAAAACGTTCCGACGAAGTCAGCGCCTCTTCGATATTCTCAAAACCCTTTTCGGCTTTGCTTTCCTGATGTTTACTGGACATTTTGTTCAAAAAATTATATTATCAATTTTCGAGTTGCAAAAGTAATGGTTTTTAAGCGATAAATAAAATAAATTGGATATTTTTTCTGCAAACCGTTTGTCGCTGATTAATCTTTTCATTAAGTTTGTAGTCATATACATTGTATAAAGTAAGATTTATGCAAGAAACTAAAACTTAAGTTATGAAGAAGATTATTTTCACAGCATTAATATTCGCTTCAGTACTGATTCAGGTAAAAAGCCAGTCTGTTTTCACCACCGTGCCGGTGGTAAACGGAAAAGTGGTGTTTCAGCAGTTCATACATATCGATCAGGAACTTACAGCTGATCAGCGATACGCATTGCTTTACAAATGGGGAAAAGATAACTATGCAGGCAATCCTTTGTTGTCGGGAATACGTTTCGATGACAAAGCTAAGAGCATAACTGTAGGATCTAAGATAGAACTTTTGTTGCCGCAGAACAGTGACGGGGTACGGGAAAAGGTGATCATGAATTACCGGTTTGACGCCACCATTAGCAATACCGGCTGCATGTTGGTTGTTAGGGATGTCACTTATCAGAATAGTCAATCTCCTAACTCTTCGTTCTTTCCCAAAACGTTTACTGCAGAGGAGACCATTACTTCTGCTGCGATAACTGCTGCATCGGGTACCGATAAAGAGTTTAAGACAAATACCCAGAAAAGTACGTTGTTCTACCTAAACGGATTATACAATGAGTTGAGTAAGATTTTCAATCTCAACAATTAGAAACAAATTAGAAACAAATCCCGATTTTCTCGAAAATTTATTTGCCGATTTTTTTGGTGGATACATTTTTTTGGAAACAACGTTTCTCACTCCAACAGAAGAACAAAACGTAAATTTAACGTTAATTTGTTCAAAAAGAAATTCTATTGGGTGGAAGAAGATTGCTGGATTAGCCTGAATATTTCTGCTTCAGGTTTACGTACCGTTAATAAAATTGGATTGGATGCCGCTTTGAAGCAGGCTGCTGAAAAAGGGTATTTAAACGCTTAATTATCAGGAGATAAGAATAATGTCGAAAAAAGCTAAAGGAAATAGGGTTCAGGTAATTTTAGAATGTACCGAACATAAAGAAAGCGGGATGGCGGGAACTTCGAGATACATTACTACGAAGAACAGAAAGAACACGACGGAAAGATTGGAGTTGAAAAAATACAACCCTATCTTGAAGAAAATGACCGTTCATAAAGAAATTAAATAAAAGGAGCAAATTATGGCAAAGAAAGCAGTCGCAGGATTCCGCGATAAAACTTCAACAACAGGACGTAGCCACACCAAAGTAATTAAAATGGTGAAATCTGAAAAAACCGGAGCTTTTTAAAAAATAAATCCGTTAAAAATATGTAAAAACTTCCCTGCAAGAACTTGTGGGGAAGTTTTTTATTGACTATTTTGTAGATTTGTACGATATTGCGAAAGTCACGAAACAGGCTTTCGTAAAGGAAATTGAAAAAGTAAAAATTACGCATTATGGGATTATTCGAAATTTTTTCGAAAAAAAAGAAAGAGACACTGGACCAGGGATTGGAGAAAACCAAGGAAAATATTTTCTCCAGACTGACTCGTGCCGTTGCCGGAAAATCGAGGGTGGACGATGATGTGCTTGATGAACTGGAAGAGATACTGGTAACTTCGGATGTAGGTGTTGATACTACCCTAAAAATAATTGACAGGATAGAAGGACGCGTTGCCCGGGATAAATATGTGGGTACGGATGAACTTACGAGAATTTTACGGGAGGAGATAGCTGAATTGTTAACCGAGAATAACTCTGCCGATAGGGTTGAGTTTGCTCTCCCTGAAAGCAAAAAACCATACGTTATTATGGTGGTTGGGGTGAATGGAGTGGGAAAGACCACTACTATAGGTAAATTGGCGTACCAGTTCAAGCAAAATGGATTGTCGGTATACCTGGGTGCGGCCGACACATTCCGTGCTGCGGCTGTCGAACAGCTTGATATCTGGGGCAAACGTGTAGGAGTCCCCGTGATAAAACAAAAGATGGGTGCTGACCCCGCATCTGTCGCTTTCGATACGTTAAGTTCAGCAAAAGCGAACGATGCCGATGTGGTAATCATTGATACTGCAGGCCGTTTGCACAACAAGGTTAGTTTAATGAACGAACTTACCAAGATCAAAAATGTGATGAGTAAAGTGATTCCCGACACTCCGGACGAAGTCCTTCTGGTACTGGACGGTTCCACCGGACAAAACGCGTTTGAACAGGCCAAACAGTTCACAGCTGCCACTGAAGTCACCGCTTTAGCCGTTACCAAGCTGGATGGAACGGCAAAAGGCGGAGTCGTTATCGGTATTTCGGACCAATTTAAAATTCCGGTAAAATACATCGGGCTGGGTGAAGGAATGGAAGACCTGCAGGTCTTCAGAAGGAAAGAATTTGTGGATTCGTTGTTTGGAGAATGAAAAACAGAATAGATGTTATAACCCTGGGTTGTTCCAAAAACCTGGTAGATTCCGAATTGCTTATGCGACAACTTGTTGCTAACGGCTATACGGTAGAGCATGATCCGTCTAATCCCAAAGGAGAAATAGCCGTGATAAATACGTGCGGTTTTATCGGGGATGCCAAGGAGGAGTCCGTCAATATGATCCTGGAGTTTGCCGAAGCCAAAAAATCGAACAGACTGAAAAAGCTTTTCGTAATGGGATGCTTGTCGGAGCGGTACATGAACGAACTGCAGAACGAAATACCCGAAGTAGACCAGTTTTACGGTAAATTCGCCTGGAAAAACCTGATTTCCGACTTAGGCAAATCCTATTACAAAGACTTGGCGTTTGACCGGTCGCTTTCTACACCTCCGCATTATGCGTATGTGAAAATATCCGAAGGATGCGACCGCACCTGTTCTTATTGCTCCATCCCCATCATGACGGGTAAGTACAAATCGAGACCGATGGAAGAGGTCGAAGAAGAAGTCAGTCGTCTGGTTTCACAAGGCGTGAGAGAGTTTCAGTTCATCGCGCAAGACCTTACCTATTATGGACTCGACAGGTATAAACAAACGAAGTTGCCCGAACTGGTTGAGCGGGTTGCAGACATAAAAGGTGCCGATTGGATTCGCCTTCATTATGCCTATCCGGCACATTTCCCTACCGGTTTGCTCCGCGTAATGCGTGAGCGAGAAAACGTTTGTAACTATCTCGATATTGCCTTGCAACACATCAGCGACAATATGTTAGGGAAAATGAGGCGCAACATTACGAAGCAACAAACGATTGATCTGATTGCCCGCTTTCGAGAGGAAGTGCCCGGAATTCACCTGCGCACAACGATGATGGTGGGACATCCGGGGGAAACGGAACGGGACTTTGAAGAGCTTCTCGATTTTGTAAAACAGACGCGGTTTGAGCGTTTAGGTGCTTTCCCTTACTCGCATGAAGAGGACACCTATTGCGATAAAAATTATGTTGACGACGTGCCCGCCGGAGTGAAGCAGGAAAGGATGAATGTGTTGATGGGTGTGCAGGAATCCATTGCTGCAGCCATTAACGAATCGAAAGTGGGTAAGATCCTGAAAGTGATTATCGACCGGGAAGATCCCGATTATTACGTAGGGCGTACCGAGTTCGATTCTCCGGAAGTTGATGGGGAAGTGTTGATTGAAAAACAAACTCCTCTGCAAACGGGAGAATTTTATGAGGTGAAGATTACGTCGGCTATGCCGTTTGATTTAATAGGAATTGTTTGACTATGACACACAAGGAACTTATTGCTGAAATGGCTCAGCGACTCGGTTTTACTCAATCGAAAGTGTCGGATTTGCTGGATGCGACGGTAGGAGAGTTAAACGAAAAACTATCGGAGAATACTCAAATTCTTATTCCGCATTTTGGAGTTTTCGAAACCAGAAAGAGGTCGGAGCGAATCTCTGTGAATCCTCAAACGCAACAGAGGTTTTTGGTTCCGCCATCCGTTGTAGCCATCTTTAAACCGGCTTCGGACATTAAAGAACAACTGAAAACCATGGAAGATGATGGAAAATAGGATTACCCTTGCTAACCTGGCTGATTTGCTGGCTAAGCGGGCCAATGTTTCCGGTACAGAGTCGGAAGCATTCTTGAAATTGTTGTTTGAACTCATCAAGGAGACGCTTTCAGGAGATGAAGCGGTCAGAATCAAAGATTTTGGAACATTTAAGCTAGTCCCGATTCAAGCCCGAGAAAGTGTCGATGTGAATTCTGGCGAAAAGATAGAAATTCCCGCACATAACCGGTTGAGTTTTTTCCCGGCAACAACGTTGAAAGAACTTGTAAATAAGCCGTTTTCTCACTTTGAGTCAATTCTGCTGAACGAAGGAGTCACATTCGAAGGAGTGGAGGAAGTAGTTGAAGATGAAGAAAGAAAAGCTGTATCAACCGAGGAGCACACAGAGAAAATGGAACCTTGTCCGAAAATCTTCCGACCGGATAAAATATTTCCTGACAACACCCCAAAACGTTCAAGGATTTCTCCTGTCTGGATACCCATTTTTGGGGGTGTTGCCATTGCGGTGGCAAGTCTTTTTTTTTTCTTCCAGCGGCAAGCCGAAAACCTGCCGGCAACCATAACAGAAAACCACCCGGTAAGAGAAAACTTGCTTCATTTTGAGGCTCCGGCTGCTGAAAGAATAGAAGAACCTACGACAAGGATTGAGAGAATTGTTGTGCGAGAGGGTAAAACACTCAGGATAATAGCCGAAGAGAAGTTCGGAAGTCGGGAGTTCTGGGTGTATATTTACCTGAAGAACAGGGATAAAATAAAAAATCCCAACGTTGTTGCCGTTGGGACCGAGTTACTAATTCCCGATCTTTCGGAATACGATATTGATGCATCGGATTCCCAATCCATAGCCAAGGCCAAAGCGTTGGGTGACGATCTTTTATAACCTACTCTTCAATAATTCCGGTATTTGACTCGGCTCTTTGGCTACCGGAACTCCTACGGCTTCGAACGCAGCAATTTTTTCTGCTGCAGTACCCAATCCGCTGGAGATGATTGCGCCTGCGTGGCCCATCTGTTTGCCGGGAGGAGCCTGTTGTCCTGCAATGAATACGGCCACCGGTTTAGTTACGTGTTCGCTGATGTATTTGGCGGCACGTTCTTCTGCATCCCCGCCAATTTCACCGATAAGAGCTATGGAATCGGTTTCCGGATCGTTCTGGAACATCTCCAGCAATTCCTGATAGTAAAGCCCCACAATGGGATCTCCACCCACACCTACCGCTGTGGATTGCCCCAACCCTTTGGTAGTGAGGTTGTAGACCACTTCGTAGGTGAGCGTACCACTCCGGCTGATTACCCCGGTGGAACCTTGTTTGAAAATCACGGTAGGCATTATACCCACCGAACTCTTATCGGGAGAGATCAAGCCCGGGCAATTGGGACCGATTAGCTTGGCGCCTTTTAGGTTGATGTAGCGATAAGCTTCAACCACATCAAGGGTAGGAACACCTTCGGTAATGCAGACAATGAGTTTTACTCCTGCATCGGCAGCTTCCATCATGGCATCTTTTGCAAATGGTGCCGGAACAAATATGACCGATGTATTGGCTTCTGTCTCTATTACAGCTTCACGTACCGTATTAAAAACAGGAATTCCCTCCACATTTTCTCCACCCTTTCCGGGCGATGTTCCCCCAACGACATTGGTGCCGTATGCTTTCATCTTTGAAGTGTGAAATCCTCCGTCGCGTCCGGTAATTCCCTGAACGATTAGTCGTGTATTTTTATCGATTAGAATACTCATTTTTTTAGACGTTAAAAGTTAAAAGTTGAACCTATTTTGCCAGCTCAACGGCTTTTTTACCCGCTTCACCCATGGTTTCCGCCAAGTGGAATTTAGTGCCCTCCAATAAAGCACGGCCTTCTTTTTCGTTGGTTCCGGTTAAACGGATAACAATAGGAATATTGGTTTTGATTTGACTGAATGCTTCCAGCAATCCTCTGGCTACGTCGTCGCAACGGGTAATCCCTCCAAAGATGTTGATGAGTACTACTTTCACATTTTTGTCGCTCAGCAAAAGTTTCATTGCCTCAATGACTTTGGTGGGGTTTGAGCTCCCTCCGATATCCAGGAAGTTGGCAGGCTCTCCGCCATACAGTTTTATCATGTCCATGGTCGCCATGGCCAGTCCGGCGCCGTTCACCATACACCCGATTTCACCGCCTAAATGCACATAGCTGAAACCCTTGCTTTTAGCGTTTTGCTCTTTCTTTTCTTCTTCTGTCGGTTCAAAAAGAGCCGCAATTTTGGGATGACGGTAGAGGGCATTATCGTCGAAAGTTATTTTTGCATCGATGGCTTTAATCCGGCCTTCATCGGTAAGTACCAAAGGATTGATCTCTGCCAGCGAAGCATCGGTATCCACAAACAACTTGTACAGTTTTTGGAAAATGGTTGCAGTTTCTCGAACCAGTTTGATGTCGTCGAACAATTTGAATGCGGCCTCACGAGCCAGGTAGTCGGGTACACCAACAAGCGGATCGATAGCTATTTTATGGATTTTCTCAGGTGTGTTGCGCGCTACCTCTTCAATATCCATTCCGCCCTCGCGGCTCAGCATCAGAACGGTAGATTTTGATTTCCTGTCGATGACATAGCTCACATAATATTCCGAAGCGATGCTTACCGCTTTGCCGATAAGTACTCTGTCGACAATAAATCCCTTGATGTCCATCCACAAGATATTGGCTACGTGTTGCCGGAGTTCTATTTCGTCTTTGGCGAGCTTCACTCCTCCTGCTTTTCCTCTTCCTCCGGTATGGACCTGCGCTTTCACTACCACTAAGGGTACATCCAGCTCCTGATATGCCCGTACTGCATCCTCAACGTTGCGGCAGATATAGGCTTTGTCTACGGGTAACCCGTAAGATGCTAATAATTCTCTTGCCTGATACTCATGAATCTTCATGGGCTTTTCAAATTTTATTAGTATTGAATTAATATTTTTGTAAAAGTAAATAATTTTTCTGATTAGAAAAAAATAAAACAGTTCCTTATTCTTACAATGTTAATTTTATTACTTCGCTTCCAGCAAGAAGAAAAGCACCGGTTCCGTATACTTCCCAACTGTTTTCATCGAAATTTTTTCTCGGATCGGCTCCGATGGGCTGAACCCATCCCACTCGTCCTTCAGTATCCACGCATTTATTCAACGCGATCCAGGCTTTTTTTACAAAGGGAAGATATGTTTTTCTGTCCAGCAACTTGTTGTTTATTCCCCATGCTAAGGCGTAGCAAAAAAAACCGGATCCGCTCACTTCTCCTCCCGGATAAGACGCCGGATCAAGCAGACTGGCCCGCCATAATCCGTCTTCCTGCTGTAAGTCGACAATTCTCGAGGACATCTCTTTGAACAAACTTTCATAAAATTCACGTGCAGGATAGTTTTTGGGCAATTCCTGAAGTATGCGTACCAATCCGCCCATAACCCAGCCATTCCCACGGGACCAGAATATTTTCTCTCCATTAGCTTCCAGGCGACCGGAACCATCCGGTTTAACCACATAGTTTAAGTCGCGGGCAAAAAGATGTTCTTCCTTGTTATACAGTAAATCGTAACATTCCTTGAAGTAGGTGTCGTTGATTTCGAGCAACGATTGGTCGTTGGTTTCCATACCAAACTTTACCAGGGTAGGTGGAGCCATAAACAACGCATCACACCACCAATACTTGATTACATCTACCTTACCTCTTTTGGGGTATGGCCTGCTCGTGTAAATTTTCAATGTATCCAGTGTAGGCTGCAGCATTTCGTTATTTTTTTCGTGGCGGTACATATCGAGGTACATCTGGCTGATGACAATATCGTCGGCATGGTACCAGCGTCCGTATGGGGTCCAATTAACTGAATTCCCCATATCCAGCATCGCCTGGTAAATTCCATCTGCTTTTGTGGTTTGCCAGGCAGCGTAAAGACCGGCGTAAAAAGCACCGTTTGTCCAATCCCTTGGCTCGTGCTTGGGATGATAGAGTTGCCAGTTGGCTGTTTTGATCAGGGTTGTTTTGATGTACCTTTTGTCGAAAAGATGGTTGCTGCTATTTTGCGCTTTGGCTGATAAAATAAGTGATAACAAAAACAGTAGAGTTAATTTTCCGGTCATAATCCAAATGATTTTGAGTTGATTCTTTATGGTGAAAAAATTATTCCCCGACGGGGGATTTTAGTGAATCGCAAATATACATATTTTAATTTATGTGAAACGAAAGAGACGGTACTTTTTCACCCTTAGGTTATGGGTAGGTTGAAATACCCGATTTATGGTATATCAAACGGCGAATATCCTTATTTTATGGGATTGTGGAAAGAGTGTTTTTGCCGTTTCTTTGCTCCCGGAAAAATTAATAAAGATGACAGAAAAAACTGTATTGTCAATTATTGCCGGAATACTGGCAAGCACGTTAATCGCTTTTTCTCAACGCGACAACCATGTGTTAACAGGGAAAGTGACGGACGAAAATTACAAGGAGCTAGTGGGCGCAACCGTTTATGTTGAAGAGTTGGGTGTCGGTGACGATACCGATACGTCGGGGAATTTCCGTATCGACCATATTCCCGACGGACGACATCGAGTTGTCGTGAGATATATGGGTTATAGGTCGCTGACTCAAGAAATCGAATTTAAACCCGGAAAACAAATCCGGCAAGAAAATTTTAACCTGCAACCCGACGACAGGATGTTGGTGGAGGTGGAGGTGTTTGGGGTACGGCGCGAACGTCCCGAAAAAATGGAGGCGCTTACGCGCATACCGCTAAGGTTGGATGAACAGGTACAAAGCGTATCTGTGATTTCGCAAAAAATGATAACCGAACAGGGTGCAATGACGCTTAACGATGCTGTACGAAACGCCCCTGGATTGGGCACATTTGCTACTTACGGCAATACATCGGAAAGCATAACTTCGCGTGGCTATCGCGGTATCCCTGTAGTTAAAAACGGTGTGCGTATTCATTCTGATTTTCGCGGACAGGGTTTTCTCGCGGACATGCAGGGCATTGAAACCGTACAGGTGTTACGCGGCTCGGCCGCCATTGCACAAGGTGTCGGAAACGACATCGGTTCGGCCGGAGGCGTCGTGAATATTGCCACTAAAACACCCCGCTTCATCAATAGCGGAAACCTGGGTTTGCGATTCGGCAGTTGGGGACAGGTGCGTCCTACGTTCGACATTCAGCGCGTGTTGGATGCACGTGGACATGCCGCTTTCCGCATCAACGGAGCGTATGAGCGGGCGGATAATTACCGCATACATGTTTCTAAAGACCGCTTTTACGTCAATCCATCGTTTGCGTGGAATCCCGACGACAAAACCAATGTGGTGATTGAAATGGATTACCTGCACGACTCGCGTACCCCCGACCAGGGGACTGTGAACCTAAGCGCTGACAGCGTGAACAACATATATAAAATGCCGAACGATAAGTTTTTGGGTTTTTTGAACGATCGCCAGTTTACCAACACCCTGACATACATGCTACACCTCACGCGCGAACTTGGAAACGGATTCACCGTACGCGTGGCTTATGCCGGTGCCGATCTGAACTCGCGTTCTATCCGTGCGCACGTTTCGGCACTACGCTCTGCCGCATCTACAAGCGCGTACAACCTGCGATCAAGAAATTACAGCGGCGGGCAGCGAAGCGACAAGAACGGTGTTTTTCAGGCAGACCTCATTGGTAAGGACATACAAACTGGCTCCGTGAAACATACGTTTAATGTGGGGTTCGATTATCGCTGGTCGGACGTTTCCACCGTCAGCACCAATTCCATTATCGTAGACACGATCGACGTGTTGCAAGCTATTCCCAATGTCATACCCAATGTCGTGCTTAAGGATGGCGATCCATCCACGTCGCAATCCTACTCCTACGGTTTACTGTTGCAGGAAGTAATGACGTTTAACAGTTACCTGAAAATATCGCTCGGATTACGGTACAGCCAGGTGAACGGGTTGAGCGACAACGTTGTCTCGTCTACTGGCGGTGATGTGTGGGATCCGCTGTTCGGCATCATCGTTACGCCGTACGAAAACGTCAACCTTTTCGCGTCGTACACGACCACCACTTCGTTGCGTGGTGCTGCAAACCTGCTCGAGGACCGTGTTACGCCCGTCGGTCCTACGCGTGAAAAACAGGTTGAAGCGGGATTGAAAACAGAGTGGTTCGACAACCGCCTTCGTTTCAATGCTACCTATTTCCATATCCAAAACAACAACCTAACCTATTCGTTGTTGAACGATGCCGGACAAAACACGGGCTACTACATGAAAGCCGGAAACTTGAGAAGGGAAGGTGTGGAGTTGGAGCTTACCGGACGTTTGCTGAATAACCTGGATGTTGTAACAGGCTATTCTTACCTGGACGCCGCCTATCACGACAGCCCCTATTATCACGAAGGGTCTGCTCCGATGAACACCGCCAGGAATACTGCCAACGGATGGGTAAACTATACCCTTTTTGACGGCGCTTTGCGCAACCTTTCCTTTGGTGTGGGCGTGTATTATGTGGGTCAGCGACCGCTAGCCGAATACACCTATCGCGTTGTGCCGGGACACGCTGTACAGGCAAACACACTTCCCTTTCTCGCGGATGCTTATACGACAGTGAATGCCCAGGTAGGTTACCGGTTTAGAAATTACCGCATCCGGGTGTTTATGAACAACTTGTTTGATTCCACGGGCTATACGGCCTATTATAGGGGCGGCTATCTCAACCCGACAGATCCACGGAATATTGCGGTGGCGCTGAATTATCAGTTTTAACGGCTAAGGTAGAAAAAATGGAAACTCAAAAGAAAAAACAGAACATTTATCACATCATGCGGGTATTGCACCGCGATATCGGATTTCTAACCATCGGATTGACCCTTGTTTATGCGCTTTCGGGAATTTTGCTTATTTACCGGAATACCGACTTGCTGAAGATGGAGAGAATTGAGGAAAAGCAACTGGCAACGAATCTTTCGGGTAATGATGTGGGACAACAGCTCCGTATCCGGAATTTTAAAGTGGAAAGGGAAGAAAGGAAAACAATTTATTTCAAGGAAGGTTTTTACGATGCTGCTACCGGAAAATCAGTCGTAACGCGTAAGGTGTATATCCCTCCGTTTGATAAGTTGGTGAATTTGCACAAGATTACCGGGACGCATAAGATATCTGTACTCGCTCTTGTTTACGGATTTATGCTTTGTTTTCTAGCGGCTTCCTCGTTGTTTATGTTTAAGTTCGGAAGCCGGAAAAGCCGGAGGGGAATAGCGATGATTGCATTAAGCATTGTTCTTACGGTGGCGATTGTGGCGTTGGTGTGACGACTCAATGGCTTTGCAGATCCACATCTTCTATTTGAATAATTTTTTTTGTAATAGCGTAAATGGTCAATCCAGACTGACTCCGTATGCCGGTTTTGGTTGCGATGTTTTTCCGGTGTGTAACTACCGTATGGATACTGATATTGAGCGAATCGGCAATCTCCTTGTTGGAGTAACCGTGAACCAATTGGGTAAGTACATCAAGCTCCCTTTCGGTCAGGTTGTCGTCGTTTGACGGAAATTTCAACTCGCCGCCGGTCCCCGTTTTTTGCAACCTGGACAAAACTTGTTCCGCCGTATCGAAAATGGTAAACGATGAGTCGAGCAACGCCAGCGAATGGTTGTCAACGATGCCCAAATGAATTCCCACGATGGAGAAGTGAGGGTGACTTTTCCGGATCCTTTTTACGTCTTTCTCCCTGTTCACCAGCAAGAGCGGGTTGATGATCAACAGATCCACCTTTCTTGAAAGGAGAATGTCTTCCAGATCCTGCAGAGAATCCACTTTGCAGATTATGCAGTCGATATCCGACCGGGAAAGGACAGCATGCAACCCTTCGTAAATAATCTGCGAATGCACCATGATGGCGATATGTAACCGCTGTCTGTTCATGCTTTCTCCATGTTATATCCGAAAGGGATGAGAATGGTTTCTTCAATCAGCGAATGAATATAGAGGTCATATTCCAGTTCACATAAAGAAAAAAGCAGTTTGCGACGCAAATTGAGGTCGTCATTAATGGATACATACTTCAGTAATAAGTTTTTTATGTCTTTTATTTTCAGCTCTATGTCGGTATGGTGTTCGCTGTATTCCTGAGCCGAGTATGCGTTGCTCTTCGGATTATCCCTGTTGCCCAAAAACTCTATGAAATACGGGAAAGCCACGTTGTCCTCGTAATCCAGGTGGTCGATAACCTCAGCAAAGTATTCGTTAAAAAATCGCTCCAACAACTTTAATTCCTTTTCGGGATGGTTTTCCTGTAGCTGCTTGATGTACGTGTTTATTTGCGGATATTTATCGTTGCGGTAATAGTCGTGGCTGTTTTTCAAAAAGCGTACAATCTGCTTCACATCGTCGACGGAATCGATGGGATTCTCTTTGGGTTTAAATCCGTTGTACAGGTTGGCAATCGATATGAACAGGTTCTCATTGATCCCCTTTTCTTTACACAATTGGCTGACGGTGAGGTCACCTACCCTGAAATCAAAATCGAAATGCTGCATCACCAACAGCAGCGATGGATTTTCTTCGATCAAGTCAAACAACCGCATCCCGGGTTTAATGTATGTTCGGCAAACGTGATACATGGAAAGTAGTTTTGGATGCAAAGATAAGAATTTTTTATTTAGATTGATTCTAATTTTTGCCGTATCTGATTTCAGAAGCTTTCTTGCTTTTTTTATAACCGGAACATTTTTCCGGTTTGCGGCTGTGTTGTCTTAATTTTTATGGCTATTTTTGTGCGTCGAAAGAAAAAGGAACTATGCAAGACTTTAACACACTTCTGATCAATCGGAGAAGTTACCGGAACTATGCGGATGGACCCTTGGCGGGAGAAGCTGTTCAGCTTATCCTGGAAGCAGCGTTGCTTTCGCCCACCTCCAAAAACAAACATTCCTGGGAGTTTGTGGTCGTGGAAGACCGGGAGATGCTTGCAAAACTTTCCAGGTGCAAGGACCGGAGCGCTGCTTTTATTGCGGATGCGGCACTGGCGATTGTGGTTCTCGGAAATCCGCTTGAAACCGATGCCTGGATTGAAGATGCCTCCATTGCTGCAATCAATATGCAGTTACAGGCCGAAGAGCTTGAAATTGGCAGTTGCTGGGTTCAGGTCAGAAACCGTGAATTTTCTGAAACGATCACTTCCGGAGAATACATCAACGAGATACTCGGTGTTCCGATGCCGCTGGAAGTGCTCTGTGTCATCTCTTTCGGAAATAAAGAAAAATCCCGCTCTCCCAATAACGTCGATCAATTGTTGTGGGAAAAAGTTCACCTGGGAAAATACAAATGTTAAGTATGTATACAATCTATAGATTTGCATGAGCACCATCAATTACGATCTTACCAAAATAAAGTCGTTTATCTTCGATGTGGACGGAGTTTTGTCCTGCCAAACCGTAACGCTTGCCGAAGACGGTCAGCCGATGCGATCAACTAACGTGAGGGATGGTTATGCCATTCATCACGCGATACGTTCGGGACTGGATGTGGCGGTGATAACCGGAGGACGTTCGGAGATTGTTCGTCATCGCCTGGAGTCACTTGGCGTAAAGCACATCTACCTGAAATCGTACGATAAAACTGAACAGTTGAAGGAGTATTTGGATAAAACGGGCTTTACACCGGAAGAGATCGTTTATGTGGGCGACGACATTATCGATTATTTGGTGATGAAAAAAGTAGGATTGCCGGTGGCTCCCGCTGATGCCTGTCCAGAAATTAAAGATATTTCCATTTACGTCTCGCCTGTTAGGGGCGGGGAAGGTGTTGCCCGTGATGTCATTGAACAAGTGATGAAAGTTCAGGGCAAATGGATGGTGAACGACGCATTCTTTTGGTGAAAAAAAGGTGTCTAAGTTATATTTCGATTTTTTTATGTTGGTTCGGTTCTTGTTTTTTAAAAACATTCATACTTTTTTGTTGCAGAGAAATGGATTTTAATGATAATCCGACTCTTTATCAGGGTTGTATTAAAATACTTAAGGTTGAATTTTAACACAGAAAAGTAATTTTGCAAAAACCAACAAAAACCACAAATAAATAAAATGGCAAAAGTACAAGGTTATGTAGTTGTTAATACGCAACGTTGCAAGGGTTGCAATCTTTGCGTTGTGTCGTGTCCTACGGACGTGCTGGAATTGCAACCGCGAGAAGTGAATGATCGCGGTTATCATTACGTTTACATGAGAAACCCGGAAGAGTGCATCGGTTGCTTTAACTGCGGAACCGTTTGTCCTGAAGGTTGTTTGACCGTTTATCGGAAGCGGCTGGATAAGTAAGTAAACGTTTTGTTTCTTAAGTCTCATACTCATTAGAAGATCAAAAAACTGAAATTGAATCATGACAGAAGATGTAACATTAATGAAAGGGAACGAAGCTGTCGCTCACGCAGCAATCCGCTACGGCGTAGATGGATACTTCGGATATCCCATTACTCCACAATCCGAAATTATAGAAACACTTATGGAGGCCGCTCCATGGAAAACAACAGGTATGGTGGTTCTTCAGGCAGAGAGCGAAGTGGCAGCCATTAACATGGTGTATGGCGGTGCTGCTTGCGGAAAATATTCCATGACCTCTTCATCCAGTCCGGGAATCAGCCTCAAGCAGGAAGGAATCTCCTATCTTGCGGGCGCAGAATTGCCCTGTCTTATTGTGAATGTGCAGCGAGGAGGACCGGGGTTGGGCACCATTCAACCTTCGCAGTCCGATTATTTTCAAACCGTAAAAGGGGGAGGACACGGTGATTACAGGCTGATCACGCTGGCACCCAATTCCGTTCAGGAGATGGCTGACTTTGTATCGTTGGGTTTCGATTTAGCTTTCAAATACCGCAACCCGGCGATGATACTGACTGACGGTGTCATCGGACAAATGATGGAGAAAGTGAAACTTCCTGATTATCAGCGTCGGAGAACCGAGCAGGAAATTCGAGAACAATGCCCGTGGGCAACCCTTGGAAAAACAAAAGAAAGAGGTCCCAATATCATTACATCGCTGGAGCTGGACGCAGCCCTTATGGAAAAAAACAACGAGCGTTTTCAGGCAAAATACAGGATAATTGAACAGGAAGAGGTACGTTATCAAGAGATTGCGTGTGAAGACGCCGACTATTTACTGGTAGCTTTCGGTTCGGCAGCCCGTATCTGCCTTAAAACCATAGATATGGCTAGGCAGGAGGGCATAAAGGTTGGACTCCTCCGGCCCATAACGTTGTGGCCTTTCCCGTCCAACATACTCAATACTTATGCTGATAGGGTAAAAGGTATGTTGACAGTGGAGCTTAACGCCGGACAAATGGTAGAAGATGTGCGATTGGCAGTAAACGGGAAAGTACCCGTGCAACATTACGGACGCCTGGGCGGAATTGTTCCTACCCCTGATGGAGTGCTATATGCATTAAAGGAAAAAATAGTAAAATAAAAACCTATAGCCGTGAGCCCAAAAATACAACAACTGTTTTCGATGCTGTTCTTGCTTTTCTTTTTAGCAACAATAGTCGTCTATTTCGTTTCCAACCAAAACCTGAAACTTACCTGGATTACAGGCGCTTGCGCCATTGTTTGTTATTTTTTATACAGATTTTCAAAAAGATAGAATTATGGATATAAACAGTATAGTTAGTCCCGAAAACTTGGTTTACGCTAAACCGGAGATTATGAACGATAACCACATGCACTATTGCCCCGGCTGTTCACACGGTGTCGTCCACAAAATCATTGCCGAAGTGATCAAGGAGCTTGACTTGCAGGAAAAAACCATCGGAATTGCACCGGTAGGATGTGCGGTTTTCGCATACAAGTACCTGGATATCGACTGGCAGGAGGCTGCTCACGGGCGAGCACCCGCTTTAGCGACTGCGACAAAGCGGCTGAATCCAGACAAGATGGTGTTTACCTATCAGGGAGACGGTGACCTGGCTGCCATCGGAACTGCGGAAACCATCCACGCAGCCAATCGTGGGGAAAATATCGCTATCGTTTTCATCAACAACGGAATTTACGGGATGACGGGTGGACAAATGGCACCAACTACACTCAGCAAGATGGTAACCTCCACCAGCCCGGATGGACGTGATGTACAAACCATGGGTGGGCCGTTAAAGATATTGGATTTGTTGGTACTGCTCGACGGTGTCTGTCTGGCAACTCGCGTAAGCGTTCATACCGCAGCAGCGGTCAAGAAAGCCAAGCGAATGATAAAACTGGCGTTCGAAAACGCCATGGCCGGCAAAGGTACCTCTATCGTTGAGGTTGTATCCACCTGTAGCTCCGGATGGAAAATGACACCTGCTGACGCCAACGACTGGATGGCTGAAAATATGTTTCCTGTATTCCCGATAGGAGATTTAAAGAATATTTAACTTGAAAAATATGTTACAAGAAATCGTTATTTCGGGATTTGGCGGTCAGGGAGTTTTATCGATGGGTAAAATTCTTGCCTTTTCCGGTATTATGGAAGACAAAGAGGTATCCTGGTTTCCGGCTTACGGACCCGAGCAACGTGGCGGAACGGCCAACGTTACCGTTATTATCAGCGACAAACCCATCAGTTCACCGGTGGTTAACCAGTACGATGTGGCCATCGTATTGAATCAACCTTCGCTGGATAAGTTTGAAGAGAAAGTAAAGCCGGGTGGAGCACTTATATACGACGATTACGGAATTCACCACAAAGCCAGGCGTAAAGACATCAATGTATACAGAATTAAGGCTATGGACGAGTCCATGAAAATGAACAACACAAAGGTGTTTAATATGATTGTACTGGGTGGGTTACTTAAAATATCACCTATGGTTCAGTTGGAAAACGTTATGGAAGGATTAAAGAAAACACTGCCCGAACGTCATCACAAGCTTCTGCCCATGAATGAAGAAGCCATTCTGAAAGGTATGGATATTATTGAGATGGAGCAGGAAGCAACTTGTGGGTGACGGTAGAAAGTCATGAACCGGTTTGATCTTTTTTGTCGGACCGGTTTTGCGGTTTCTTTGGGGCGGTTTTTTGCCCTTTTTTCCCTCGTGTTTGTTGAGCCAGTTTTTTTCCTGAACTTTTCAAGGGTTTATCGGAACGATTTCTGCTTTCTTTGCGTTGTTTTCCGGGATTGTATTCGGGAACGTCTCCCAATTCCGGGGGAACAGGTATTTTGTAGATGTTTTTCTGCAAAAACTTCTCGATCCTTGAAAAGCGCGATTGTTCGTCGGGCGAGACAAATGTTATGGCCATGCCCGAATCGCCTGCGCGTGCCGTACGACCGATACGGTGAACATAATCTTCGGCATCGTAGGGCACATCAAAGTTTATGATAAGCGATATGTCATCGATATCGATACCCCGCGAGACGATATCAGTGGCTACCAGAATATCAACCCTTTCGTTGCGGAATTCGTGCATGACCGAGTTGCGTTCCGATTGTTCCAGATCGGAATGCATGGCGTCAGCCGACAATCCCATTTTACGAAGCGTTTTGGCAATCTCCTTAACTTTCTGTTTTTTTCCTGAAAATAGGATTACCTTGTTGGGTTTCTTGTCGGAAAAGAGCTGTTTGACTATTTCGATTTTCTGCGGTTCGTAACAGATATAGGCTGTTTGCAAAATGGTTTCGGGAGGACGTGATACAGCGATAGTAATCTCTTCGGGATGGTGTAAAATGGTCTTCGCCAATTGTTGGATTTTCGGTGGCATGGTTGCCGAAAACATGATCGTCTGACGATCTTTCGGCAGCATTTTTTCAATTTTCATGATGTCGTCGTAAAAACCCATATCGAGCATGCGGTCAGCCTCATCCAGAATGAAATACTTCACTCCTGAAAAGTCAATATTATACAGGTTGATGTGCGACAGCAGCCTGCCCGGAGTCGCGACCACCACATCGGCGCCACTGAGCAACCCTCTTTTCTGTACCTCCCAGGCATCACCGTCGTTACCGCCGTAAACGGCTACCGATGAAAACGGTGTAAAGTAAGAAAACCCTTCCATCTGTTGGTCGATCTGTTGCGCCAACTCCCGGGTGGGAGCCATGATGATGGCATTCACCTTTTGACTTTCGTGCGGCTCGGTCTGCAGATTGTTAAGCAGAGGAAGCAGAAAAGCGGCGGTTTTACCTGTTCCTGTCTGTGCACAGGCGATAACATCTTTTTTCCGGAGAATAACGGGTATAGCTTGCTCCTGAACAGGTGTGGTCTCTTTGAAGTTCATTGCCTGTAACCCATCTAGTAGGGCATCGCACAGTGGAAGTTCGGTAAATAACATTTCTATTTTCTAAAATTTCAGCAAAGATAGTGTTTATTTTCTTTTTTTATACGTGAGACTGCCGTTCTGTGAAATTAATTTAGATCTAACTTTTTTGTTTTCGAAAATAATTATACCTTTGCACTCGCTTTTTGAACAAAAGGCAAGGAGAGATGGCAGAGTGGTCGATCGCGGCGGTCTTGAAAACCGTTGAAGTGAGAGCTTCCGGGGGTTCGAATCCCTCTCTCTCCGCTGAAAGGTCTGAACAAAAACAGACAATAAACGGACAAAAACCTACAAGTCAATGATTTGTAGGTTTTTTTGTTTGTATTTTGTCCAGCATAAAAGACACTAAAAAGACCTCAAAAGACACAAATCTGTGCCTAAATCGTTACCGATTCCGTTCCGGACAGAAACGGTAACGATTTGTCCAAAATTGACCTCTCGCTGTCCAAATTTGTACAGCCTGTATATATCTCACAATTAATACATTAAAAGTAATTTTGTAACATTAAAAAGTGAGATTATGAAGAGTACATTCAAAGTCCTTTTCTACCTGAAAAAAGGGTCAGAAAAACGTAATGGAGAGGTAACTATTATGGCAAGAATTACCGTTGATGGAAAAATTTGCCAGTTTAGTACAAAACAAAGCATCCATCCCGATAATTGGAGTGTGAAAGCTGGTAAAGCAACCGGGAAGTCCTGCGCACAACTCAATAAGTTGCTGGAAGATATAAAAGCATCATTACACCAAATCTACCATGAACAACAACGGCGTGAAAACTATGTTACTGCCGAGCAAATCAAGAATGAATTTTTAGGGCATACGGAGAACCACGAAACGTTGCTGAATTTATTTCAGAAGCACAATGATGATGTGAAGCAGCTTATAGGTCTATCTAAATCTGCATCTACCTATCAAAAGTATGAAGTAACCCGCAAGCATCTTGCGAATTTCATCCAAGCTAAGTACAACCTTTCCGATATAGCTTTGAAGTCTATTAACAATATGTTTATCAATGACTTTGAAGTATATCTTATGACAGTTGGCAGATGTAACCATAACACGACTGCCAAGTTTATGCAGTTCTTCAAACGCATAGTATTGATTGCCCGTAATAATGGGTTGATTGTCGGCGACCCTTTTGCTAACTATAAAATACGCTTACAAAGGGTTGATAGAGGATATCTTACAGAAGATGAAATCAAGAAAATCCTTGAACTCAACCTTGTTTCCGAAAGACTGGAACACGTTAGGGATTTATTTCTCTTTTCCTGTTTTTGCGGTTTGGCTTACATAGATGTAGCAGGGCTTAGAAAAGAACATATCCGCAAATCGTTTGACGGTAACCTTTGGATTATGACTAAGCGTGTAAAGACCGGAATAGATGTAAATGTTCCGTTATTGGATATTCCCAAAATGATCCTGGATAAGTATAAGGATAAGCTACCTAACGGAAAAATCCTTCCTGTAATCAGCAATCAAAAACTTAATTCCTATTTGAAGGAGATTGCCGACCTTGCCGGAATCAAGAAGAATCTTACGTTTCACCTTGCCCGCCACACCTTTGCAACCACAACGACACTGGGTAAAGGAGTTCCCATTGAAACCGTTTCTAAAATGCTGGGGCATACTAATATTGAAACGACCCAAATCTACGCCCGCATTACTAATAGCAAGATTAGCAGCGATATGAAAGGACTTTCCGAACAGTTTACTGGTATTGAGAAAATCTATAAAAAAGTGGCTCAATAGTTACCTATTCCCAGTAGGTAACCAATGGGTAACGAATTAGGTAACGATTTTCACTGTATAATACTAAAATACAAATAGATATGGAATTACAAGTCATTCAAAACAAAATCTTTGAAGTCCGGGGATACAGGGTAATGCTGGACTTCCACTTAGCGGAGTTATATAATGTAAAGACAAAAGTTCTCAAACAGGCTGTCAAACGTAACATTCAGCGATTTCCTTCTGACTTTATGTTTGAACTGGATAAAGAAGAGTTTCACCAACTGGTCACAATTTGTGACCAGTTCCCCGAAACCCTAAAACACAGTTCTGTCAGCCCAATGGTTTTCACGGAACAGGGTGTAGCAATGCTTTCTACGGTATTGAGAAGCCAAACAGCAATAGATGTAAATATATCTATTATGCGGGCATTTGTCCTGATGCGACAAATGGTTATCGGATATGATGAACTTCTTAAACGTATCGAAGAACTGGAAGAAAGTACAGATGCACAGTTTAGCGAGATATACCAAGCTTTAACCCAGCTATTAAGTAAACCTGACCCTAAACCAAGAAAACCCATAGGATACAGAATACCTGATGAAGAAAAATAACTTATCACAGATTGTGATAACCTAATGATGGCGAGCTTTGTTAGTTCGCCATTTTCATATAGTTTATTTATCTAATGCTTTCCAAAAAATTATTTTATCCTCACCTTTTGCATAAAACTCCCGTATGATAGCTTCTTGTTCGTAATGATTCTTTTTATAGAAAGCCACTGTATTTTCAAATTCAGGTAATCCGGAAGTTTCAATCAGCAATATGCGTTCACCCCGGTTTTTCAGATGATTTTCAATATATTCAAGCATTTTTTGTCCAATACTTTTTCCTTGAAAGTGAGGGTGAACAGCTATTAGATATAAGTTATAAGTTCCCACCGTCATTCTTTCAGGTGCATAATATGCAACCGCAATAGGGGTATTGTTTTCTTCATAAGTTATCCAAAACTCGGTATCATTCCCCTCTCTAAAATATGGTTGAATCATTTCATCTAATAATTCCGATGGAAATAACTCATTAGAATCTATTACTTTTTTCAACGCATCTAAGTCATTACGATTAACCAGACGAATTTTATTATTTGGCTGTATATCCATTGCATTAATATTATTTCTAATGTTTTATTGATTAGGCAAAGATACAAATATTGCTTGTCATCATCCTATTTCAATAACTAATGCTTTTTTGCCAGCTTCTTTAACCGTAAACCACTCCCATAGGCAGTCATTCCACCGGGGCGGTTATTCCTTTCCATTTCTATATGCAAAAGTATTTACGGCTTCTTAACGTCTTTGAAAGTTCAAGCCCTAAAGGGTTTGATGCAAAAATCTTCCTGCTGCGCTTCGCCCAGAGAGTATTTTTCCACAAAAACTTGCAAAGACTAAAGCCTACACTTTCCGGCATATATGAAACGAAAACGACCGACCCGACGGAAAGACGCATATAAAAAAAGTCGGATTTACGAGAAGCAGGAAAAAAAGGTTATGAAACTCAACTCCCTCACCTCAAGAATCCGCATATATCTAAAAAAATCAGAAGTTATGGAAGCAACAAGTTTAAGCGAAGCAAGGATTTATGTAGGTACATACGCAAAGTACAACGATGGCTCAATCGAGGGCAAGTGGTTTGACCTTTCCGACTTTTCGGACAAAGACGAGTTTTACGAAGCTTGTAAGGAGTTACACGCAGACGAAGAAGACCCGGAATATATGTTTCAGGACTGGGAAAATATACCGGATGAATTAATAGGAGAAAGTTGGTTATCTGATAACTTTTTCGACATCCGGGATGCAATGGACGATTTAAGCGAAGACGAGCAGGAAGCGTTTATGGTGTGGTGTAATCACGGTTCGCATGACCTTTCAACCGAAGATGCAAACGACCTTATTTCTTCTTTCAGGGACGATTTTCAGGGCAAATATAACGATGAAGAAGATTATGCCTATGAAGTTGTAGAACAGTGCTACGAACTGCCGGAGTTCGCAAAAACATACTTTGATTATGAAAAGTTTGCCCGCGACCTATTTATGGGTGATTACTGGTTTGAAGATAGTTTTGTTTTTCGGGCTTCCTGATTATTCACCGGGCGGGGAAACCCGCCTACAAATAAATTTATAATGAAAACAAGCGGTTTATTCAGGTTATTGTTCCGGGTGGGGCTACTGGCTTCAGTAATTTATTTTCTGTCCACTTCGGCGGGTATATGGGCGGTATTGATAATTGCGTTTTTCGTTATCCGCTTTATCCTGCGGTTATTTGTATCTGTATTGTATAGCCTTTTGATAGCTGCGGTTTTCATTGCCTTATTATTCACTTTTTTAATGTAAATATATGGAATCACTAAACAAAAACGGAGTGTCCACGACCCAAGAGCCGGAACAGGAAAAATATGTAACGTTCATTGCGGGAGCGTTCAGGGGAACAGAATATTTTCAGTATGATTATCGCCATACGGATGGAGAACTTTTCTCTACGGTAGCCAAAACGTTGGAAGAGTGCCGGAAACGGCGGAATGAATGACTTGTTAAGAGATAGATAAAGGCGGGTGGAGTTTACCGCCCGCTACTTTTTCCATGAGCTGATGCGGAGAAAAAGTAGCAAAAAGCCTTTTTAAAGAATATGTTTGTATTCTTTTATTGATTACACAAACTCTATTCCTGGTAATCTCATAAAACAACTGTAATTCTTTTCGTATGTGCCGTTTTTTGTAAGTTGTGTGTTGCTTGCGGAAAAATAAACCTGCTTTTTCGCTCTGGTTACAGCAACATAGTATACACTTAATTCTTCTAAAAATGATTTTTCTATTTCATTATTAATCACGAAATTACAATCTGCACCACACTTACATTTACTGCATAGCCCAAACCAATTAGGGAACGAATCTTTTTCCATATCTGGCAATATCACATAATCCCACTCCAAGCCCTTAGCCGCATGAACTGTAGAAATAATAATTCGAGTATCTAAAAATTCCATATACTGTTTTATGCCATTATGCTCAAAAGTATCCTTTATTAAGTTGATTTTGTCTTCGTTAGATAGGAATGAATAATCCATGAATAAGCGACTCCAAAATATTTCCAGTAACTCCAACAGTGCTTTTATCACAGGAGAATCTTTATCTACATATATCTCTCTAATTTTATCTATATGCTTTCGACCTAATTTCTTTGTGACCTTTGTATTTATCTTGAGGAACTCAATGAATTCATAAAGACATTTCCTATTGAATTGCAAATACTCTGGATCATCATCAGTAAATAATCCATAAAAAAAAGAAATTTTGTTGTGGTCAAATGTTTTAATAATATGTTCGATATTTGGTCCTCTTTGCTTTGCTAATATTGCAACTTTAGAAGTTGGATACTGACGCTGTATCTCTTGTGATTTTATTACCACCTCTAAAGCTTCCTTGACTTGATCTTCATAGATATTAAATTCTACTTTTGAACTTAAAGCACTAGGATTCTGAAATGGAGTGACTGCATTTTGTCTAATTATTTTATCCAATTGGAGCATATTTTCATTTGACGCAAATCTGTAATTTTTATCTAATGAAATAAGTTTGAGCTTAAAATAACTTTGGGCTCTACTTAATAAGTTTGGAACTGCACCAATGAAACCATAAATCCTTTGTAAGGAGTCTCCTAAAAAGAGTACATTTGATTTTTCCGAAATCAAATAGTTCAGAAGCCAATAGCTTAACAAATTTGTATCTTGAAACTCGTCAACAAGTATAGTTGTATAATAATTTTGGTAAAATGATAAAATGCTTGGATACTCTTGAAACAATTTAATGGTTAATGTTATAATTGCATTGAAAGGAATAGCTTCTTTTTGCAATATTTCGGCAATAACTACGGAGTTATATCTATTAATGTTTTCCCTTAAATAAGTCCCTTTTATCTCTCTTACTGCAGAATTATAATTAGATAAAACATCAGCATCATTTATTGAAATATTTTTAAACGTCCGCATAATATTATCACTCCTGCTATCATCTACCGATTGTAATGTGTCTAATTTAGATAAAGCTGGATGTAATATATGTCCGTATTTCTTTAATACACTTCGGCAAAACCCATGATAATTAGATATATATGTTTTATCTTTAATATTGATTTGTTTGTCAAATCCATCTAACAATTCAGGGATATTCTTACTTACATCTTTCTTTATCTTATATGCAGCATTAACACTAAACGTGAGAGCTAACAATCTTTTGGGTACAGGAATTTGCCCTATTGCAATCAAGTATGCAATCCTGCTTACCATTGTATGAGTTTTTCCATATCCAGCCGGAGCCTCAACTAAAAGACGTTTGTCGGGGGAAAAAATAACTTCCAATTGTTTATTATCCCCTTGATGTTTTGCTTCTATTCGGGATTTAATAATAGATATTTCTTCGGGACTCATGAGCACAAACCTTTAGCATGTTCAATTAAGGATGTATATATTTGAGGTATATCTTCCTTTTCTAATTTTATTCCTATCAAAAGGCCTAAAGGTTGTGATTTATTTATAGAAAACCACGTCGAATAAAAAGCTTTTAAATTCACAACATTGGTTTTATCTATCTCGGAAAGTTTTAAATTTGTCGATGTGGGTGCAGGTAAATAATTGTATTTTTTATGTGCTCTCTTATTCAATGCGGCAGCTTCCATTATCCTATCCTCTCCTTCGGAATCAAACTCAATAACAATCTCGTATAAAACGCTCTCTTTTCCAGAATCAACTAAAGCCATTAATTCTGCCTCAAAATCACGTTCTGTAGTTTTCCACAAATTTGGGATTCCTGTTGGGGTTGGATCTCCGTCACTATCTTTAATGCCAACACAAGGTATTCCAAATTTTTCAGCTAACTGAATCAATTGCAATACAGAATCTCCACCTGCTTGAATAACACAAATCCCATATTCATCTAAATCTATGTCACATTTCTGAGCAAAAAATGGAAAACTACCATACTCAGAATCTCCCTCGACAAAAATTGCACATCTGGCAAAAAAGGCTTCTTTAATGAAAGGGAAATGTAACAGCAAATGTTTTTCAAGTTGTTCTCCTAATGTCAGATTTATTCCGGATACAATTTTAGTATCGCCATTGTCTTTATAAAGTCGTATTATTTGTCTAAAATCATTCAATATAATACTCGGAGAATGTGTTGCGACAATAATTTGCCCATCAAATCTATCAATATCGAATAATTCTTTTATCAATATGCTTAAATCTGAGTCTTGATTATTGATGACTCTATTTAAGTATTTTATTAATGAGCGCTGCATGTAAGGATGTAAGTGAATTTCAGGTTCATCAAGACCTAAAACTACAGATATAGATTTACTTCCTGTTTCTTCATTCACAAAGACCCCTGTTTCTTTTCTTTGATCTGAAATCGTTTGAAGTTTATCTAATATAGAAAGTGTAACCAATAATAAGAATTGGATTCCATATCCACATTTTGAAAGAGATGCACCTTTGCCATCTTGTAATGAAAATAATTTGGGAATCAGTTGTAAGACATCTCCCTCTAAAACGGCAGATATTCCATTGTCTTTAAAAGACTTTATTCTTCCAAGTTTAGCATTTACATCTGCCAATAAACTTTCTGTAAATTCAGTATCAATTAAGTTCTCTGAGCTAACGCCTTCTTCATTTGCCAAATAATCTTTTATCATTCTGGATAAAAAACGACCAACACCACGACTACTGTCAAAATTAATTTCAGATATAGGATTCCTTAATGAATCATAATAGATAAAATTTAAACATTTTATAAGCGAAGGAGAAATATAGGTTTCAGTTTCTAAGTGATAAAACTCCATATTTTCATCTGGAGATACTTGCCTACACGCAATGTTTATATATGTATAATCGTCCAAATCAAATAGATCTTCGAAATGTCCGATCTCTTCAATAGCAAGTTTTATTCGAACATTAACAGTTATGGGTAATGTAGCATCAGTAAAATCATCATAAGCGAAACCTCTTCTGGTGAAAATAATATTCAACAGATTTAGGATATTTGATTTTCCTAAGTTGTTTTCTCCCACAATAAAATTACACGATTCCTCAAATGCAATCGTTGCAGTACTCAAATTCCTATAGTTTTCGACAGAAAGTCCTTTTATCCTCATAACGTTCAAATTAAAATCTCTGCAAAAATACCCATAAAAAAACACCTGACAAGCAATTTTGTCAAGTGTTTTTCAATAAGTTACCTAAAGTCGCTTATTCCTTCTGCTCTTCTTTGTCATTCTCATTATTAAAAGCAAACGTTAGCTGTACCACCTGCCCGAAGCTGTCTTCAATATATACATCAATTTGTTGCTGGTCGGTGGAAGCCGAAGTATAGTACAGGCGGAACGTTTCGCCCGGAAGCGGGTATAAATCATTTGGAAGAAAAACAGTTCCGTCTGCCATCCGCAGCGTTCCTTTGCCATCCGGCTGAAAATACCTGATGAAATACTTCGTTTCTTCGTAATAGCCTTCCCGTTGAAGCTGAAAACGGATTTCAGCCGTTTCTCCAATCTTAATCCGTTTTTGTACAGGCATCGTTGTTACCGTGAACGGGTAAACCTGCTGAACATCCAGCTTATCATCACAAGAAAACACCAGCAGCATTGCTCCCATCAAGTACACCCCCATTAATATGTTCCTGATTATCTTTTTCATATCGCACTAATTTATTATGAATTTAAAACCGACCCCGAACTGTGTGTGGAACTTTCCGATGGAAGAACCGAACAGCATCCGTTCACGGGCATTGATAAGGATAACCACCCTGTCTGTCAGGTAAGTTTCCAGTTCCAGTGTAGCAGCGCCACCATAAACAAAGGCATCTTTGTTTGTGAGTGTAGAACCATCGTATAGTTCTTTATCTCCCCAGTTGCTTGTTTCGTATCCGGCAAGAGCCGACAACCCGAAGGACAGAAAGAAGGTTTTCCGGCGGTCGGAAAGGATTTTGATATAATACCCGCCTTCGCCCGTAAACTGGCTTACAGGCACGGTTACATTCTTATATTCATATTCCTTATTGAAGTATTCTGCCCCGACAACCCAACGATTTCCGTTTTTGGTATAAGTGGCAAGCGCAGCACCGAAATAATACGCCGATTCCGGTTTACCGGGCTTCTTAAAGCCGTCCGCCATCCCGCCCGTAAGTTGGATTCCCTTTTGTCCGGGCAGGTAACGTTGTGCGTGTGCCAGGTTAAAAGTCTGGCACAAACACAACACTACTATAAAACAGATTAACTTCTTCATCTTATTTGATTTTAAGTTCGTTAATCACTCTGGCGTTCACAATATCCGAACTTTCGATGCGGATATTTTGGTGACGGCCACCGTTCTTTTCGACCAGCTCTACCACCAGTATTTTATCATCCGGGATAGTGAACTTCGGTAAGGTATAGACCGTGCGAACAGTGGACTTCCCACCTATGGTAATCACTTCGTTAAAACTGCGGACAGGATAAAGCACCGATTCCTGAATGGCGGTACGCTTTGCCACCTTCTTATCGACAACCTTAAATTTGATAAAGTCTGTATCAAACGGAACATTGGAAGAGTTCTTCACCTGTGTATGGAAATAGAACATCCCGTTATGCACATAAATACCTTTGATTAAGAACTGTATCCCGAAACGCTTGCATCCCAAGTGACGTATCTCCCGGTCATTGTTTTTATAAATGGATTGCATTATCAGTTTCACCAGCAACGGCGATTCATTACCCAGTTCACGGAAGTAAATGTTCATCCGGGTATGGGAATAATCGGTTATGCTTTCATTCTCAAGGAAATCTTTCATTTCGATGTTCAGCATTTCCGGTTCATTGGCATATTTGGCGTTGAAGGAATAAAAACTGCCGTCCTCACAAATAACCGAAAAGTTGGTTTCACCCGGAAAACCTTCGGTAGCAGCTTTAACACGGATAACATTTTCCGCCCCGTCCGCTTTTCCTGCGATAAGGTGAGTAGAACCCAAATCCACGTATTTGACAGTGGACGGGAAAATAATGTGTAACGTTTTGGCAAACGTTACCTGAACCCCGTAAGGCGTAACCATTTGCCCGTAAGGAAACTTTTGGGTGATACCCTGAAACAAATCGTTGCTTTGTGCTTTGACAGTTACCGCACCGATAACCAGTGCGAACATGATAAATAACTTTTTCATTACGAATTGATTTTTAGTTGCCATCGGCGGGTGGATAGCCCGCTTCCCGGCAGATTAATAATTGAGAAATTTTTGTGGTGGGTCGCAGACCCTTTTATTATTGCTTCGTATAAAGCATTACTTGATAGTTTGCTTTGAGATTTACTTTTATCGTTCGGAATTTCTTTGACAAGTATTGCGACCCGCCTTGCAGAACGCCCCTTGTCAAATCCGATACGATGGCAGCCCCCGCATTTTGATTGACGGTAAAGCTTGAGCCAAGCCCAGCCCCGATATTTGCCATACCTTCATTCAGGGCTTGCATTTCCAGCGAGGATGGAACGGATAAACCTTTCTGCCCGTCCGAATCATAGACCACCAATTCAACCGGAATGATATTGCCTTCATATTCCAATGAAGAAATATTAATATCCATGCGCTCACCCTGAACCCGTGCCGTTCCTGATAATAAGCTATTTTTCGGCATCCTGATATGACCCGCCTGTAACGGCTCTAACAGGCGAAGCCGGACATTCTGCCCGTCCATCACCGACTGGTCTTCATGGATACAGGCAAGAATCGTATTTTTTCCCATTAACGACCCAGTTCCGACTGCCGTATTAAATCCATAATTTCGGGGCTGGCTGTACGCTGCGATAAACTCCGCATCACTCATAGGCACTTGTAGTCCCGAAACGGTTTGTTCCGTTACCGCTTGTACAGGCAACGCCTGAACCTTTCCTTGTATGGATGCAGTCGGCGTTACCTGCTTTACTGCCTGTTCCTGCCCGCCATTCATATATTTGGCTGCCAGTTCGTAGGATTTTTCAAGTAGTGCCAGTTGTTCATCCGCCGTACTTTGGGTATTTTCACGTTCATACAGCCGGGATTCCAGTTCTTCAATCTTCCGTGCCAGTTCTTCTTTTTCGGGGTCTTCTTTGGGTGTTTCGTAGAAACTTCCCAACTGGCGGTTTATATCCTGATAGGCATAAGCCGAAGATTGGACATAAGAACTATTGCGGGAAGAACCGCCGTAATAACTCCGGCTGTTACTTGCTGGTTGTTCTTCCGGCAGGTCGGCGGTCAGGCTCAAGTTATCCGTAACCTTATTTTCTTCACCCAATGTAAAGCCGAAGTCCTGCAAAGAACGCATCCGGTCTTCCTGTTTCGATTTCATGGATTCCTGTTCGTAAGCCGTCTTTTTGTCGCTATATATCCCGTCTTCTTTGGGTAATGGTATATCGGCATTAAAACCGCCGATTTCGTCCGGCTTTACTTCGTCTTTTGAGGACGGGGCAAATATCAGCCACATACATCCGGCAAAAGCAAGGAACATCAACGGGAAGATGATAAGTTTCTTCCGTTTCTGTAATTCCTGCGGGGAAAGTTGCTTTTTCTCTTTTCCTTCTTTGTTGTTACTCGTTTCCTGATTCAAATTCTGACTCTGATTCTGTTCCATATTTTTGTAATTGATAATGGTTTATACTGTCTTTCCGTTCTAGTTCCAAGCGTTCAATGTGTCTTATCTCCATAAACTCTTTCTCTGCACTCTTCTTTCCTATATTATATATGGAAGAAACTGTCCAGTAAATAGATAGGATGCTTCCGCCGAGAATAAAGGTTATGATAATGATTATCCGGGCATCTTTCGACAGGCTTCCACAAGCATAGCGCAGCTTATCGTCTATCCAGTCCCGCAGGTTCGTTAATGATTTCTTTACCATAGCCTTACCGTTTTAATACCTGTAAATCTTTATTTTCCGTAATCTCGAAAGCTTCAATGGTAAATCCATGCGGGTTGTTATCACTCCTGACGGAGTTCAGCAACAGGCATCGGGTGATAAGGCTTCTTTCGGTAACACTGCTTTCCCGAATAATCATTTGCCGGGCATAGGTTGCCACCTGATAGGGATAGTGGTCGAAGTTGAATATTACACTGTCCACCTGTACCGACTGGTTGATGTTCCCGGAAATGATACGGTTATAGTATCCCTTTTCGGATAAGTCCTTATAATAATTGAAGGCACTTTTATCCGCCAAGTATAAGGAACGCTGTATGTTCGATTCAATGGCGTTCTTATCCGGCGACAGGGTGAAAAAGAGTTCGTGGAAACGCCGAACGTGTTCCTTTGCTTCTACGGGACGGTTCTGTGATAAGTCCTGCGAAAGTGCCAGCATAAGGGATTTACCCCCATCGAGGACATAAATCTTTTCACGCTGTTTTTCTGCAAAACTGTACGAGTTCCAAAGGGCATAACCCACAATCCCGGCACACAGGCATACAAATACAATCCCGAACAGGCGTATTTGTTTGAAACTGGTTTCTATATTTTTTAATGACTTAAATTCCATTTTTTACTGTTTATTTTTTAATTAGTTTTCCTGAAATATTTCCGGTCGCTGCCCCGGCTGCTGCACCTGCAAGGTTTCCGCCACCACTTGCTGTTTTAGAAAGATTCCGGTTCATACCACCCAATCCGCCAGCCTGAATAATCCAGTTGGATACTGTCGGGATGGTGAAGTATCCCACAATTCCGATAATCATAAAAATGATGTAAACCGTATTGGAACTGTCGGGTATAAAACTGGGGTCGTCCAATAACTGTAAATCACGTTCCAGCATTAAGACCTGAATCCGGGCAAGGATGGAACTGAATAAATCCGATACGGGAAGCCACAGATACACGCTTACATAGCGTGTTATCCATTGTGTTAAGGTTGATTGGAAGCCATCATAGACCGATATTGCAAAAGCAATCGGGCCAAGTATGGCTAATACAATCAAATAGAACGTCCGTATCGTGTCAATGA
Source organism: Porphyromonadaceae bacterium (assembly GCA_022840285.1). Taxonomy (GTDB): domain Bacteria; phylum Bacteroidota; class Bacteroidia; order Bacteroidales; family Dysgonomonadaceae; genus Petrimonas. Next base: position 22,337 of record JALHIE010000004.1, on the reverse strand, counting down.
CAAGGGCAGCAGCCTGAAAGAGTATTTCCAGCAGTTCCCTGAACCAGTCCCGGACTGCTTTCTTTATATTGTAAGAAGCCCGTTCCATATACATCCCCATCGTTGTAATCAAATCCGATGGCGACCAGCCCAGTTCATCCAGTTGCTTGTCGAACTCTTCATCGGAAACGAGGTAAGCGGTTTCAGGATTCCGAAGCATAGCTTCATATTCCTTTTTATCTTTCAGTTCCCGATACTTATTCATATCAAAGGTTTGCCCTTCCAGTATATTATGTGTTCCTTTCACTACCGGGGACATCACACTGTTTATCGTTCCCAGTACGATAGTCGGAAAGAACATAATGCACAACCCGATGGCGAAAGGTCGCAAAAGCGGGTACACATCTATCGGTTCGGCTCTCGATAGGGCTTGCCATACCTTTGCTGCCACATAGAATAATGCACCCAGTCCCGCCACACCTTTGGCTACCCCTGTCATATTACTGCACAGGGGCATCATATCCACATAGAGATTTTTCAAAATCTCATGCAGGTTTCCCCAATCAACGGCTAACAACGTCATAATTACCAGTATCTATCGTTAGCAGTTCCATACAAGGCTATCACACGGTCGGTATCGCTGATTTTCTTTGCCCGCAGGTAAGACACGGATATATTTTTGCGGGTATAGTAGGAAACCAAATTCCGGTAATTCAATACGGAATTATATGCTTTGTCTATCCGTTCCATACGTTCGGCATCGGTCATTGACAGCCCGTTGATATTTACCACATTTTTAAGTTCGGTCAATACATCCGAACTTTCTTCCAGCAGTTTGGAATACCCGAAAGCAATGGCGTTGAGTTCTTCCGGTCGGAAGTTCTTATCCGATAACATTAGCTGAAAGTTGGTAACATATATATCCGTAATCTCACCGAGCAGAAGCACGGTTTTCTGTACTTTACGGGCATCTTTCACCAAATTGTTTACCGATTTCAAGGCATCATAATATTGCTTGCCTTGGTCGTACAATTTTTTAGTTTCCTTGAAAGTATCCAGTGTATTACTGACAGTCTTTGAAGTCTGTGCAATTTCTTTGGTAGTATTGACAATACCTTGAGCTAAATTTGTCGGGTCGATTACCGCCCATTGTGCGCTGGCATTACCTACGAACAGGCAAAGTGCCACAGCTAACATCATTATTTTTGTTTTCATCGCTTTAATTTTTTGATTGTTTCTTACTTCTTACATACTCACCGCCGGAGGATAGCAGAATCCGGTCGGTTTCACTATCATAGCTTACCAGTATCGAAAATCCCGTTTCAATAAACAGGTATCCGTCCTTTTCTATGATTTGATAGGTTTCCGCACGGGTTTCGCCCCTGCGGGTTCTTCATTGCATCGTTACTTTATAGCCATCGGCACTTTCAAAGATTGTGAACGATGGTCGGTTCATAACGCTTTCCCAATGCCCGCACATGGCTTTCAGTCGGTCGGCGTTTGTTTCCTTACAGGAAGACAAAGCCAGCAGGACAGCACACAGAAGCACCGGACAGATGAATCTTATTTGTTTCATAATGAAGTGATTTTAAATTCATATTCTTTTTTCGTACAGTATGTTACAGGCTTTAGCCGTATTGTGTTGTCGGCTCTACTATACCATAATTCATACATCATTTTATCCATAGTGAAATAAAATTCACCGTTATTTACATGGTGGATAAAATGCTTTATTTTGCCTATCTTCTTTCCCCACTTATAGGTTTTATGAAAAGTTATAAAGCATTTGCCACCACCGGAAAATATTTGAAATTCCGTTCCGTTTTCAGTAACCCAGTTCCCGCATATATCAGCAAATCCGATAGGTTTGCTGTCTTTTGTTGTACTTTCCATACGTTTAATCAGGATTACGCTTGCTTTCGGCAAGCTGTTTAATAGCTAGTTCAAGGTCGCCATCCAGTCTTTCGGCGAGCTTGAACAGTTCGAGTTTTTCGGTTTCTTCCGTTGTAAATGCGTAATATTCTTCTAAACTCACTTCTGTGGCATACACAGCCGACTGTACACCACCCAGTCCTATCCATACTTCTTTGTATTTCCGTCCCGGATGGTTCGCCATGTTAATGGAAAGTATTTGCGCCTTTTCTTTGTCGGTCAAACCCAGCATCGCTTGTATGCTATCGAACTTGTTCATGTATTTGCGCTGGTCGAGCAGGATTTTACAGTCAGAGTTCGTAATGATGGATTCTTTCACAATGGGAGAATGGACAATATCGTCCACTTCCTGTGTTACTACCACCGCTTCGCCGAAGTATTTACGCACTGTTTTGAACAGATATTTCAGGTAATGTGCCATGCTGTCTTTGGCGATAGCCTTCCACGCTTCTTCCAAAAGCAACATCTTACGGATACCCTTTAACCGCCTCATTTTGTTGATAAAAACTTCCATCAAAATGATTGTAACCACAGGGAAAAGAACGGGGTTATCCTTGATGGCATCCACCTCAAAAACGATGAAGCGTTTGTTCAGCAAGTCCAGTTCCTTATCCGAGTTCAATAGGTAATCGTATTCACCACCTTTATAGAAAGGTTGCAACACGAACAGGAAATTATCAATATCGAAATCCTTTTCCCTGACGTTCTGTTCGTTCAGGTTATTCCGGTATTCATTTTTAATAAATTCGTAAAAGGAATTGAAGCTGGGGACGATGGACTTATCCTGTGTAATCAGGCTGATAAAGTCGCTTACCGCATTGGACAAGGCAACGCTTTCCGCCCCGGTGGGCTTTTCGTGTTCCTGCTTCCACAAGGTCAGAATAAGCGTTTTGATGGATTCCCGCTTCTCAATATCGAAGATGTTATCTTCGGTATAGAATGGATTAAATGAAATCGGGTTATCTTCGGTATATGTAAAATACACGCCATCTTTCCCGCCAGTCTTCCGGTGGATTAATTCGCATAATCCCTGATAGGAATTTCCGGTATCTACTAACAGAACGTGTGTGCCCTGTTCGTAATACTGGCGTACTATGTGGTTGGTAAAAAAAGATTTCCCACTTCCGCTCGGCCCAAGAATGAATTTATTACGATTCGTAATAATTCCTTTTTTCATGGGCAAATCGGAAATATCAATGTGAAGCGGTTTTCCGGTGAGCCTGTCCACCATCTTAATCCCGAACGGGCTGGGTGATGATTGGTAGTTCGTTTCTTCCGTGAAGAAGCACAAAGCCTGTTCAATAAATGTAAAGAAGGATTCTTCCGCCGGAAAGTCGGCTTCATTGCCGGGGATACCCGCCCAGTAAAGGGTCGGGGTATCCGTTGTATTGTGGCGGGGTTTGCACTCCATCAAGGCAAGCTGGCTTCCCACATCATTCTTGATATGCTTTAATTCCTCTTTATCGTCCGCCCATGCCATTACGTTGCAATGGCAGCGAACAGAGGTCAAACCCTGACTGTGTGCTTCGTTCAGGTACTCTTCTATCCACTCTTTGTTCACCTGATTGGAACGGCTGTATTTAGACAGAGAGTGCATATTACGGGCTTGCTTCTCAAAGCGTTTCAGGTTCTCCGCATGGTCGTCTATAAAGATATACTGGTTATAGATATGGTTACAGGAAAGCAATACGCCCACAGGCGAAGCGAACGACAAACGGCAGTCGCTACGGTCGGTGGACAGCTTTTCGTAACGTGAATCAGTAGTAACCGCACCCGGCAGGTCTTCCACATCCGAAAGCGTATGCAAACACAAGGTATTGTCGCCGATACGCATATCTTCGGGATTCAGTTGCATATCCAGTAAGGTAGTCGTATCGCTTTGCGACAGGGAAAAGTATTTTTCGATAATCCCAGCTTTTTCCGGCGTTCCGGTAACCTCATCCGAGTTCAGGCGGGTAAGGGTGATAAATCCCGAATCGTTCATAATCCGTTCAAACTGCCCGACCGATTCCAAAAACTTCGTTACCGTTTCCTTATCCTGAATTTCCTTCGGAATGATGAAGCCCCGGCAAAGCGTATTAAAATTACTTTGGGTACGGCTTCTTTCCTTTGTGGTTTTTGTCAGGAACAGGTAACAGGTATGATTCAGGAACGGTCTTTCATTGAAATGCCGTTCAAAACTGCGGGACAGGAAACTTAACCCGTCCTTTTGGATTTCAGGGGTATAGTTTTCCTTGATAAACCAGTCCTGCTTATGTACGATGCTGTAATCGGGTAATACTTTGATAGCCTTATGCCAAGCAGAATGTATCGCTTCGTATTCAACCCCGGTAACAGTGAACAGTTCGGGTAGTTCAACCCGGAACGCCACCGTAACATCGGCATCCTTACTGATGATACAATCGTGTTCGGCTGCCAGCAGGGGAAATTTGCTTTCCAATGTGGCTGCTTTTAATATATTCCTCATGCGTTCTTCTGTCTTTTATAGGTGAATAATCGGGGGATAGCCCGGCGGTTGATGATATACCGGGGATGGCTTCTGCGGGCGGTTACTTTCATAAGACCGTGTGTGCCGTATTTGTCATTCAGCATAAAAGTGAAGTACACAAGAGCCGAAGCCGCTACGACCCCAAACCCGATGCAGACCCACTGGTTTATATCTATCATATACAGAATGATGAACAATACAAAGACGGCAAGTAGTCCGCCAGCAAAAATGAACAGGTATTGGCTGCGAAGCCCTTTGAACTCCGCAGGTTTTCCAATCCCCCTGTTAATTGAATAGCTAATCATAACACCTATGATTACAGAAAGAATGAACGAAGGATGGTAGCTGCCACAATCAGGAAGATACAAGCCCCAAACCATGAAGCTGCGGTTTTGCTTGTATCCGGGTCGCCTGAACTGAACTTGTTATATACCTTTACACCCCCAATCAAACCAACGACAGCACCGATGGCATACACCAATTTTGTCGCCGGGTCGAAATAGCTGGTAACCATGTTGGTAGCTTCTGTAATACCACCTACGCCGTTGCCCTGTGCAAATGCAGAAGTTGCAGCCAAGACGATGGCTGCGGAAAGAAATATTTTCTTTTTCATTATAAATTTGATTTTATGATGCCGGAAAGCGGGTGGATAGTCCGCTATTCCGGCGGGATTAATAATTGAGAATTTTTGTGGTTGGTCTTCCGACCTTTTGGAGTGGTTAAGCCCGGCTAACCGTAATCTTTTTCTTTCATACCTGATTCGTTTTAAAGGTTCTACATATAGTCGTTCATGTCGAACGCCTGTAAATCTTCGGGGCTGGTTTCGTTTGGCGGAGCGATAAATACTGCATCGTATTTACCCAGCATTTCCGCCACCCGTACCATACCCCCGTTTATCTGTTCCATCATTGTATCGTACAGGCTGGTTTGTTGCATAACCGACAGTGTTTGCAATGCTTTCCGTTCCTCTTCTTCCGGGGCTTCCTGCTGCCTGACGACCTGTACCGCCTGTGCCATTTCTTCAAAGGAGATACCCCGTGCCGACTGACCTTCACCGCTTGTGATAAGTGCGATTTCTTCCGCTTCCAGTTCATCTTCCGGTACTTCATCTTCATACTTCATTTCAAATTCAACATCCATCGGCTGCGGGGTATCTTCCGTATCAGCCGGGGCAAATATAGAAGCATTATCAACCTCTTTAGAAAACTGGCTTTCAGTGTCTTCGGATGGCGTTACTTGTCTTAACCGGAAGGTTGTTTTTCCAACGACAGCCTTTTCGTTTTTGTGAATCTTAGGCTTTTCGGAAGGTGTATTTTCCTTTCCCTTCCTGAACCGCCAAAACAGGACGAGGTAATAAAGGACAACCCCTGATATCATTAATTTTAGTATCATATCGGGCTTTCAAAAGTTTTCTTATACAGTTCGTTGATTTCGTCCTGATACTGGTCGAAGTGATTCAGGATAATTGTTTCCACATAGCTGCTTACAGTCGCTTTGCGTTCACCTATAACCATTACTATTTTCATTAATTTTTCATGGGTGGAACGGCTTACATATATCGGCTGGCGGTCGGGAAGTTCCATTTTCTGAAAATAGGTTTCCCGGTAATCAGCAGGGGTACTTTTCTTCCGGCGGGTAGTTTCCCTGATGGGTTTTGATTCGGGTTGCCGGACAGGTTCTTTCACAGTTTCCTGTATTACTTCCTGTTCTGCGGGGACTTCCGGTGTATCCGGATCTTTACTTACTGTTTTAGGTGGGATTTCCTGTTTCATGGGTAAACCCTGTGAAATGATTTCCTTCATAAAATCTTCATCCACCTGTACTTTTTCTTGCTTTGCCATATTAGTATAGTTTTATAATGTATCCTATTTCAGCCACCAACTCTTCAAGGTTGCTGCCTTTTATCATTCGCTTATCCGCAGGGAACAGTGTGGAACGGAAGACAGAAGTCTTATCACCGGACAGTTCCTTTTTGTAGCGTTTGGTATCCGGGATAAAGGTTTTCATAAGGGGTAATTTCAGTTCACCGATAGTATTTTCATAAATTCCATACAAGTCGGTTTTCTCCCTGCCATCGACCTGATTCCAAAACAGGTGCAAGCCTTGTATCCGGTAAGCTTCATTCTGTACCAGCAGGTTGTTTACCGTCATAGCGAATGAAAGGCTGCTTTCCAGTACCACCCGGTCGGCGGTAATCGGCGTAAAAATGTAGTCCATAGAAGCCAGCGAACTGATAATACCTTCGCTGTTCACCGTTCCCGGCAGGTCGAAAAAGACCACATCCATTTCCATCGGTTCTGTTTTCAGGAACTCTTCGGCTGTACTGATGGCAGCTTCGGGAGTGCTGCACAAGACCGGATAGGCTTTCTTTCCCAATGCTTTGAACTGGTTAAAGGCAAGCACCTTGTAATTGGCATCGTTGTTTACCTGCTCACCGTCCCGTTTACGCATGGCACTGATACTGTGCTGCGGGTAGTCGCAATCAACAACCGCTACATTGTAGCCTTTCAGGTAATATAGATAGCTTGCTACCAATACCGTGAAAGTGGTTTTGCCGACCCCGCCTTTTTGGGTGGAGAAGGCTACGAATAATGTTTCTTTCTTCATTTCTTTAATTTTAATAGTTTGAAATATTTAGTTAATTTTGTAGCAATTAAGACGCTTAGTCGTAATCACAAGCTTAGTGTCATGCGCGCTTGGGTTTCCAATGCCAACGTACTTCCAGCTGGTTCTGGGAGGGGTTTCACTCTTTAATATGTTGGGAAAGGAGGTGTCAAGTATGAAAAAAACGATTATGAAGGCGGTAGGGGCTGTTGCGGCAGGCCGAAACAGAAAGTTCGCATGATAACAGTAAGTGTAACCAATATATTACGATGAAGGCTCCATGGGTTCAAATCCCGCCCTGCCTCTAATAAAGCCATCTTCGGATGGCTTCTTCTTTTCTTGTATATTTTTATAAGCATTTCTTTATTCATTATTGATTGACTGCTTTATTCCATGCAGTATTGATTTCCATATTGTTATCTCTAATTCAATCTGTCTTTATTGACTTGCAGACATATTGTTTTATTGATTGCTTGAAATATTGATTCCAGTATTTCTTGATTTCCTGAAATCAGTAAACCAGTCTTTCCATATTGCCCGGTTTATTCCAATATTTCTATCGGTATTTACCGCTTTACTTATCTGTTTCAATCCTGATTTTGAGAACAAATAAATGGAGAAAAACCGTCCGTTTTTGAAAATGGCTTCGTATGGCTTTAGATGGCTTCGCTTGTCCTATAATGCACTATGGCACAGCACAATTAATCCCTGTTACTTTGCACTGGAATCCTATCTGAACCAATAAAAAGGTATATGTTCAGTAGCTTCCCGGAGTTCATTCACCTTATGGCTAATTGCTAATCCGTCCCATGACGGATTTTATTTGCGCCGTGCAAATAGCAAGGTGTGTCCTCAGCAGCTTGAAATTCTTTCAGCAGCTTAGAACCCCTTGCCCAGACAAGCCGGGATGGGTTGTACTCCGAAGTCGTAAACCCTTTAAAAAATAATGGTATGGGAAAAGAGAAATCTAATGTGCCACAATCCGGTGGCAAAGGACGAAAGCCAAAGGCAGACCCGGCAGTTTTCCGGTATTCGGTCAGTTTCAATGCGACTGACCATGCCCGTTTTTTGGCTCTCTTTGAACAGTCCGGTATGCGGACGAAAGCGCATTTTATCACAGAAAGAATCTTTGGCGGTTCTTTCAAAGTGATAAAAATTGATAAGGCAGCAGTCGATTATTACACACGCCTGACAACTTTTTACGCTCAATTCCGGGCAATCGGCGTAAACTATAATCAGATTGTGAAGGCTCTGAACTCCAATTTTACCGAAAAGAAAGCCCTTTCTTTTCTCTATAAATTGGAAAAAGCGACCGAAGAACTGGTGGTATTAAGCCGGAAAATTATCGAACTCACACAGGAATTTGAACAGCGATGGTTGCAAAAATAAATGTGGGTAGTTCGCTTTTCGGTGCGCTGGCATACAATCAGAATAAGGTCGATGAAGAACAGGGAAAGGTACTTTTCAGTAACCTGATATTTGAAAGTGAAGACGGTAATTTCAACATCCAGCGTTGCATGGAAAGTTTTGAAATGCACCTGCCCCAAGACATTAAAACTGAAAAACCCATAATCCATATATCCCTGAATCCACACCCGGACGATAAACTTTCGGATGAACAGCTATCGGAGATTGCACAGGAGTATATGGATAAACTGGGCTATGGCAATCAGCCCTACATAGTTTACAAGCATGAAGACATCGACCGCCACCACCTGCATATTGTATCCCTGCGGGTGGACGAGAACGGCAAAAAACTCAATGATAAGTTTGAACATCGCCGAAGCAAGGACATTACACGGGAACTGGAAGCAAAATATGGTCTGCATCCTGCCGAAAAGAAACAACAGCAGGAACACTACCAGTTCCGAAAGGTCGATTATGCTGCGGGTAATGTAAAATACCAGCTTTCCAATACGGTTAAAGGTGTGGTAAATACTTACCAGTTCCAAAGTATCGGGGAACTGAATACCCTGTTATCATTATACAATGTACGTGCGGAAGAAGTCAAAGGAGAAATCCGGGGCAAGGCGTATAACGGTATAGTTTATTCCGCAACCGATGATAAAGGCGAAAAGCTGGGTAATCCTATCAAGTCTTCCCGGCTGGGTAAGTCGGTCGGTTATGAAGCATTGGAGCGCAGGATAGGACAAGCAGCGACCAAATGGAAAGACGGTAAACTGAAAGCCAATATCAAAGGTCGGGTAAGCGAAGCATTGAAAGCTTCCGGCTCAAAGAAACAATTTGAAAAAAAACTAAAAGAAAAAGGTGTTGAAGTCTTATTCCGGCAAAACCCGGAAGGCCGTATCTATGGTGCGACCTTTATCGACCACGAAAACAAAGCCGTCCTGAATGGCTCTCGTTTAGGAAAAGAATTTTCAGCCAATGTATTTAATGACCTGTTTAGAGAATCCCTTGTAAACGAGGGACACACAAAACAGGATGTTCCAAAAGAACCGTTCACACCTTCAGCAGAACCGTTCGTGCCGTCAGAACGGCAATCCGAAAGTGGAGAATCTACAATCGGAAGCCTTTTCAGTATCCTGCCCGGTGGCAGCGATTCATCGGCTGGGAATGATAAAGCCCCACCAACTCCTAAGAAAAAGAAAAAACGCCGTTACGGACGACAGATGTAATAACAGTCTAAAAAATAATCAATTATGCAGAATGAAGATGATTTAAGAGGACTTGCCAAAGTCATGGACTTTATGCGAGCAATCAGTATTTTATTTGTGGTAATCAATATTTACTGGTTTTGTTACCAGTCGATAGTAAACTGGGGTATCAATATCGGCGTACTCGATAAGATACTATTAAACTTCCAGCGAACTGCAGGGCTCTTCAGCCATATCCTGATAACGAAGGTATTTGCAGTGGTATTCCTTGCTTTGAGTTGTTTGGGAACAAAAGGAGTGAAGGAAGAAAAAGTAACATGGACAAAGATTTATGTTTTCCTTGTTATTGGCTTTATCCTGTTTTTTCTAAACTGGTGGATGCTGTATTTGCCATTACCACTTTCGGCAAACGCTACATTTTATATTCTGTCAATGGCTGGCGGATATTTATGTTTATTGGTTGCTGGGGTATGGATGTCCCGGCTACTCAAAAACAATATGATGGACGATGTTTTCAATTTGGAGAACGAAAGCTTCATGCAGGAAACCCGCCTGATGGAGAATGAATATTCAGTGAATCTTCCATCACGTTTTTGGTATAAGAAGAAACAGCACAAGGGATGGATAAACGTGGTAAACCCGTTCCGGGCTACTATTGTGCTGGGAACTCCCGGTAGCGGTAAATCCTACGCAGTGGTAAATAATTACATTAAACAACAGATAGAGAAGGGTTTTGCACTCTATTGTTATGATTATAAGTTCCCTGACTTATCGGAAATCGCATATAATCACCTGATGAACCATTCGGATACTTATAAGGTGAAGCCCACTTTCTATGTTATCAATTTTGACGACCCACGCCGAAGCCACCGATGTAACCCTATCAATCCGGCTTTTATGACAGATATATCGGATGCCTACGAATCGGCATACACCATTATGTTGAACCTGAACCGAAGCTGGATTCAGAAGCAGGGCGACTTCTTTGTGGAATCCCCGATTATCTTACTGGCTGCGATTATTTGGTTTCTCAAGATATATAGGGACGGAAAGTATTGCACGTTCCCGCACGCCATTGAGTTCCTGAACCGGAAGTATGCAGATACATTCGTTATCCTGACTTCCTACCCGGAATTGGAAAACTATCTTTCTCCCTTTATGGATGCGTGGGAATCGCAAGCCCAAGACCAGTTACAGGGGCAAATCGCATCGGCTAAAATACCACTATCAAGGATGATAAGCCCGGCTCTTTACTGGGTAATGACGGGTGATGATTTTACGCTGGATATAAACAACCCGGACGAACCGAAGATACTTTGTATCGGTAATAATCCTGATAGGCAGAATATTTATTCCGCCGCTTTGGGATTGTACAACAGCCGTATAGTGAAATTGATAAACAAGAAGGGACAGCTTAAAAGTTCGGTTATTATTGACGAATTACCGACTATTTATTTCAGGGGATTGGATAATCTGATAGCTACTGCCCGTTCCAATAAAGTAGCGGTCTGTTTGGGCTTTCAGGATTACAGCCAGCTAACAAGGGATTATGGCGATAAGGAAAGTAAGGTAATCCAAAATACAGTCGGAAACATCTTTTCTGGGCAGGTCGTGGGAGAAACAGCAAAAACATTATCAGACCGTTTCGGGAAGGTATTACAGAAACGCCAGTCTATGACAATCAACCGTCAGGATAAATCAACCTCAATCAGTACACAGATGGATAGCCTGATACCTGCCAGTAAAATATCCAATCTTACGCAGGGGATGTTCGTTGGTGCGGTCAGTGATAATTTCGATGAACGGATAGACCAAAAGATTTTCCATGCTGAAATCGTAGTGGATAACGAGAAGGTAAAACGTGAAACTGCCCGCTATGAAAAGATACCGGAGATTATCGACTTCCGGGATGCAGATGGCAACGATTTGATGAAAGAACAAATTCAGCTCAATTATGACCGGATAAAGCAGGATGTGAAGCAGATTGTCATTGATGAAATGGAGCGCATCAAGAATGACCCGGAATTACAGCACTTGGTAAAGGGGGAAGAATAAAACCCCATGATATTGCGTGGAGAACAGCAGCTATATTTCTAAAAATAATATAGTTGCTGTTTTTGTTTCTTATTCCTAAGAACTTCTTAATTTTGCAAAATTATTGACTTCCATTAAGAGAGTTACAATGAAGCTATCAAAAAAAATAAAGTTAGAATTATACAATCTTCTGAATAAAGAAGCCAATGCTTTTGGTGATAACGGGGATGATGGTATAATTCCATTCCTGAGCGATATATGGGATTTAAGTTCCATGAAATCAGAAGATAATAGATATAATAATGCTTTAGGTGATTTTATTCAGCATCTTATTAGAAATGACGATTATAGTTATGACTATGTCTTTCAGGAACGCTTAAAATTATTAGATGATGATGAGAAATTTTCTTTGTTTATTGAAACTGTTTTGCAGCCGAAATACAGGGATGGAGAAGATGATATTTTCAAGTACGTTTTATTGATAAACCCTTATTTAGAGAAAGAGGGCTATACCTTGATTCTTCAAGATTATGATAGCGATGGATACCCATTGTATAAATTAGGAGTAATTCCTAAAGAAAATATACCTACTGACATAAAACCAAACGATATTAATTTTTATGTTGAAAAAAATCCATCAGGGAGAAGTGACCGGGTTCGTTCACATACAAAACCTCAAATATTTCCATCTTTTGTTTTAGTTTATGATAGTTGGGATGACTTTAGTGTAAAAAGTACCTATCATCTATTTTATTATGATAGTGAAAATGAAAATCCGGTTAGTATTGGTGGGGTGAAAATAATATATCAAAATGAATCAAAAACGAATGAATACTTGCCAGATAACTTCAAACTGTTAAGTGATGATTTTTGTTCTTTGGGACAAGAAGAAGAATACTATAATGAACTAAGAAACACTTTAAAAAAGAGATTTGACAGTGTATTGTATGCGTTAAAAGATGCTGCATTTTATCCTGACATACAGGATAAATTTGAACGGAATGGAAATTTTAAAGAATCTTTAATTCGATTTGACGAAGCCGAAAGATTGTTGAGAGAAGCTCGATATAGGATATATGATTACGACTTATCAAATCTTTATAGTTTTAAATATCAGTTTAAGCCTGCTTTTTCAAAAGATTCTGTTGATATTAATTTTGAATTTAGTAGTAATGATTTTATTCCTAATAGGATATATGCTTTAATTGGGAAGAATGGGACAGGAAAAACGCAGTTAATAACATCCTTGCCACTAATGATTTCTGAAAAAAAAGTCGATTTTTTTACTCCTAAAACACCTCTTTTTAGTAAAATTATTGCTGTTTCATATAGTATTTTTGATAGATTCAAAATTCCCAAAAAGACAAGCAGTTTTAATTATTATTATTGTGGAGTTAGAAAAGACGAAAACGAACAATTCACAGAAAAAGGATTAGCTCTAAGATTTCACAATACATGGAAAAAAATAGAAACTTTAGAAAGAATAAATAAGTGGCGTAAAATCTTACTTACATTCATCGATGAAGAGCTGATAAATTTATTTTTAGTTGAGCGAGAAGATGAAGAATTAACCTCTCGACACAACCGCTATAAAGTTGATGTTAAAAGATTCAATGATGTAAAAGATAAGTTGAGTTCTGGACAAGCAATAATTCTATACATCATAACCGAAATTGTGGCAAATATTAGATATGATTCTCTTCTTCTATACGATGAACCGGAAACCCATTTGCATCCAAATGCAATTACTCAATTAATGAATACTATATATGAATTAGTTGAAGAATTTCAGTCATATTGTATAATTGCGACTCATTCACCTCTAGTCGTTCGAGAACTTTTCTCCAAAAATGTTTATGTTTTGGATAGAGAAGATACATCTTTGTCTATAAGGCGTATTCCATTGGAATCATTTGGCGAAAATTTAAGTATACTTACAGAAGAAATATTTGGAAATAAAGGGATTCCAAAGCAACACAAGAAGATTTTAAGAGAATTAGTCGATTCCGGAAAGCCTTATGAAGAAATAATATCTTTGTTGGAATTTGATGAAATCCCATTGAGTTTAAATTCCCGAATTTTCATTAAAAGTATGATTAATAAAAGGAATAACGCTTTATTATGAGAAATTTGCGACATTATACTGACGATGCTTTTGAATTTCATAAAGAAGTTCTCAAAAGTAAAAACACTACGAAGAAAGACCCATCATATAAAGAACGTATTGAGAATATGGATGATGCTATTGAAGGTCAATTCTCTGCATATAATGACAATTTTGCTCGAAATACTTTGGAAAACATTGATAGTTATGGACACACAGATGATGAGAAAAATGATTTGTTAAAGCTATACTCATATAAAAACTCTGTAATTAAGAATTTGAAGGTCAAAATTACTACTACTGCTGCTAATAGAATCATTAATACTTGTCCAAATTGTACTATCAGTGAAATAAATTCTTTTGACCATTACTTACCCAAGGATGAATTTCCTGAATTTGTAGTTAATCCCAAAAATCTTTTCCCAAGTTGTACTATTTGTAATGGATATAAAAATTATGTTTGGATTGAAGGTGGTAAAAGAGTTTTTCTTAATCTGTATCTTGACCCATTACCTGCTGAACAATATTTGTTCGTGAATTTAGCTATTGCTGGGGATGTTGTAACAACAACGTTTTATTTGCAAAACAATGGTGATATACCAAATGATATTTTTGAAATTATTGAAACTCACTATAACAAACTTCATTTGCTTGAACGATTTAGTGCTAACATTAATGAAGTAATAACATCATTAGAAAACACAATAATTTCCTTTATCAGCAAATTACCTTTAGACGAAATAAAAGATTCAATTATTGAAAAAAGCAACCGGGATAGAATTGCTTTTGGTCATAATTATTGGAAATCTGTATTAGAAATTGAGTTGGCGAACTGCGTTGAATATATGAATCGGTTTGTTACAATAGACTAAGATATAGGTTCTGTACTCAATGCTCCATCAAAAAAATATCTATCTAAATAATTGAGTATCTTATTCGCCTCTCCAATGCCACCGCAACAGTCAGGTTCTCTACAAATTGTGATAAATGAAGCTCTATCTAATAAGTTTTCCATAAAGAATCTCGCATTATGGCTTTCAATATATTCTTTTCTGAAAATATCCTCAGGCCATGCGTATATTTTTTCTCGACATTCAGTTGTGAAGCAATCTAAATCAAAATCTAAAACAAAGGGCTTAATATCTTCTGCATCAAACCGACCTTGATGATATTGCATGATATCACGAACATTTTGATAATACGGCTCCTTTATAATGCTATCACCTAAACAACCCCTATTATTAAGACTATATTGCAGATGTGAGATACTATATAACTCATGTTCTACTCCATCTTCTGATTTATATCGACCATTCATATCTTGAATATGATGATTCTCTTCCTGTCCGATTAAGATAGCATTTTTAATTAAATCTAATTCCATTCCGGTCAATAGCCAATCGTCGTCTAATACTCCTAAATCAAATTCAACAAAAGACCAAAACTGCTTACTTGTTGCTTCCGATAAATCTTTAACACCCATCCGTTCTAATAACTGGCTTTTAGGCAAAAGAGTACAAGCATCATCGTGAAGGTCAAAATAAATAAGATTAGGAGTTTCTGCAAATTCACCAAGTTTTTTCGCTTCAAAAAGTATGTTTAAAAGAGTTCGATGGTCGTCATAAAGAACTATATGTTTACCACGAAATGTATATGTATTGATGTTTGTACGCCACGATAATTCATGTAATTTACTCATAATTTATCTTATTTTTTGTGCATTGTCTAATCTTCTATGACAATATGAAATCATTGATAATATTTCAAGTGCATCTTGTTCCGTTATTTCCCAACTGATTTTTGGTTCGTGAGCTTCGGGATTACGAAACATACCACATAAACCTTTTAGAATATTACAGAATCCTTTATGTTCGTCCTGTTCCGATTTTGACTGAAAGTTATTTATTATCAATATTGGGGTACTACTGAAAACATATTCAATTAGTCTATTCCCATCGTCATTATGCAAGGATAAATCCCTAATTCTCTGAAACAGTCCTTTGTTGGCTTCAAAAACAGAGTGAAAGTAATTATTCGCTAATAGTTCTGCTTTGCAGTATTTGAAAATATCGGTATGTGTTTTTCTCTGTTCCAACTTCGTTTTCAAATCATCAGCCTTTCTTTGGGCTTCGGCAATTGTGGTTGCTTGTGTAATTTCACTAAACTTACCATTATCATTAAATTGGTATCCTATAAAACTTAATTGTTGATTTATCAGATTGCGTTTTTCTGTAAATACTTCGGGGCAATCAACATACTTCGCTGGTGCTAACGCTAATGCAATAAAATTCAGAATAGAATTTGAACATTGATTTGTATTCTGATAGTTCGCAAATGCACTATACAACCTTCTCCATTTTGTTAGTGCTGGTTCTATATCTGTTATTTGACTTTGCATTAATAAGTATTGGATTTCACTACCCGTTAGTCCCTCATTTGTATCACCTAATATTTTAGAAATAACCTCTAACGTTGGCTGCGTGAAACACTTTCTTCTTGTTGCCATAATTACATTTTGAATAATGGTGCAAATTTAACAAAAACAAAGGATATAACCGTCTTTGTGTTTGGGAATAAGACAAATAAGGTCATATACAGCCACCTAACGCCACGTTCCTATATGTAAACTATTTCATCTGTACTTTTAGTTCGATAAGTTTTTTATTCACCATTAAAATAAAAGTTATGGATGTAAATTCAAACAACAAGTCCGGCTCTGATGAACAGATGATGGACATTCTTCTTGTCTTTGACAAGGAAAAGAAAACGATTAATGCCGTAAAGGGTATTGATGAAAACGGGGAACTGCAAACCGTTCCGCCGAAGCAGAAACATAACAACGATTTCCTGAAAGTGGATAAGCAGGGTAACGCACTTGAAAATTTTTTGAAGAACTTTTTCAACCAGCTAAAAGACCCGACCCGTTTCAGTTTCTTCAAAATAGCACCCGAAGATACCGAACGGACAGTAAAAATCATTCAGGAGAATATCAAGAATCCGACACCTGCTGCGGATGAAATGCTTGATAAAATCCGTATCGAGCCTAAAGACCTGAAAGTGGAAAATCCGAAAGAATCCACAGTACAAGAACAGAAGCCCGATACGAATAAGTATTTCATCGACCCTAACAAAATCAACTGGGACGACCTGAAAAATCTGGGTATCACCAAAGAACAGCTTGAAAAGTCAAAGGCTTTAGAACCTATGCTGCGAGGATATAAGTCGCCTTCTACCTTTCCGATTGAAGCCAACTTCGGGTCAATGGTAATGAAAACGGATGCCCGTCTTTCGTTTCGTCCGGACAGTGAAGGGAATGTGGTATTGGCTATTCATGGTATCCGCAAAGAACCGGAACTTGACCGTCCGTTCTTTGGACACCAGTTTACCGATGAAGACAAAAAGAATCTCCGGGAAACCGGAAATATGGGTAGAATTGTTGATGTAAAGAACTATCGCACAGGCGAACTTGTACCTTCTTTTATCAGTATCGACAAACAGACCAATGAACTGGTATCCATGAAGGCTTCGTCCCTCAAACTCCCTGATGAAATAAAAGGCGTTAAGCTGGATGAGAAACAAAAAGCGGCCCTGATGGAAGGTAAAGCGGTATTCCTTGAAAATATGATTTCCGCCAAGAATAAACCGTTTTCTGCCTTCGTTCAGGTCAATGCGGAAAAACGCAGCCTTGAATTTATCTTTCCCGAAAAAGAGCAAAAGCAAACCCAGCAGCAGGGACAACAGCAAAGAAACGACCAGCCCGAAGGGGTGCGTATTCCCAAATCCCTTGCAGGAGTGGAATTATCCGACAAACAGCAGGCTGATTTGCGGGCGGATAAAACCATCTATGTGAAAGGGCTGAAAGATAAAGAAGGGCAGGAATATAATGCCTATGTAAAGGTAAACCATGAAAAAGGGAAGCTGGATTTCTACAAATTCAATCCTGATAAAGCGAAAGAGAAAGCCAAAGAAATAACCCCTGCCAACGAACATAAAACACAGGTAGCGGTCAATTCCGAAGGCAAAACGAACGAAGCGACCAAGCATACGAAAGAACCTTTGAAGCCCGGACAGGCTACACCTACCGGGGAACAGAAGAAAAAGCAGGAAGAGAAGAAAGAAGAACAAAAACCCGACAAGCCTAAAAAGTCGCAAGGTCGCAAAATGAAATAATTATTAACCACAAAAATCCAATTATATAATGATAGCAGTAATAGCAGAAAAGCCCAGTGTGGCAAGGGATATAGCCACCGTACTGGGAGCAACACAAAAGAATGACGGGAACATTTCAGGTAACGGATACATCGTTACCTGGGCGTTCGGTCATTTGGTAGGACTTGCCATGCCTGATACCTACGGAATCGAAAACTTCAAGCGGGAAAATTTACCCATACTACCGCAGTTGTTCCAGCTTATTCCCCGTCAGGTAAAAACCGACAAAGGATATAAGCCAGATAGCGGAACGGTTAAGCAACTCAAGATTATCAAAGAAGTATTCGACCAGTGCGATAAGATTATCGTTGCGACTGATGCCGGAAGAGAAGGTGAACTGATATTTAGGTATATCTACCAATATCTTGATTGCCGGAAACCTTTCGTTCGCTTATGGATAAGTAGCCTGACGGATAAAGCCATCCGGGAAGGATTGCAGAATCTCAAGGACGGGACAATGTACGATAACCTTTTCCGGTCGGCAAAGGCAAGAAGCGAAGCAGATTGGCTTATCGGTATTAATGCTTCCCAAGCGTTAAGTATAGCTGCCGGAAGGGGGACATATTCTTTGGGACGGGTACAGACACCCACGCTGGCGATGATATGTTCCCGTTATCTTGAGAACAAGAACTTCGTTCAACAGAAGTATTGGCAACTGAAATTACAAACCGGGAAAGACAGCATCAAGTTTTCAGCCCTTTCAGAAGAAAAATTCGATAGCCAGCAACCTGCCATCGGCAAGCTGCAAATGATAAAGCATAGCGGTCAGGTGCAGGTTGAATCGGTGGAATGTAAGGAAGTGAACCAGGAACCACCGCTTTTGTATGACCTTACCACCTTGCAAAAGGAGGCAAATACAAAACTTAATTTCTCCGCAGATAAAACGCTGTCTATTGCACAAAAACTGTATGAAGGCAAGCTGATTTCATACCCCCGAACCGGAAGCCGTTATATATCACAGGACGTTTTCTATGAAATACCGGAACGTATTTCCCTGCTGGATACTTACGACCGGTTTGCCGGCTACGCAAAATCAATGAAAGGTAGTAATCTGAACCGTCGAACAGTGGATGATAAAAAAGTTACAGACCATCACGCATTGATTATAACCGAGAATAAGCCCGGCAGTTTACAGGCGGATGAACAAGCAATATACGAACTGGTTGCCGGAAGGATGCTGGAAGCTTTTTCGCAAAAGTGTGTCAAGGAAGTTACTTCAATTTCTCTCACCAGTGGCGACAGTATTTTTGCAGTGAAAGGAACAGTAATAAAGTCTGCCGGATGGCGGGCTGTTTTCAACACCCAAGAAGAAGGCGAAAAAAATACCGTTTTGCCAGCATTAAAAGAAGGTGATAATTTAGCTCTCTCCGATATTGAGTTGCTGGAAAAGCAGACTAAGCCCAAACCGTTGCATACGGAAAGTTTGTTGCTATCGGCTATGGAGAACGCAGGGAAAGAACTGGAAGATGTCGAACTGAAAGCCAGCATGAAGGATTCCGGTATCGGTACGCCAGCGACACGGGCAGCGATTATCGAAACTCTCTTTACTCGTCAATATATTGTCAGGGAGAAGAAAGCCCTTGTGCCGACTGAAAAGGGACTGGCGGTTTACGATATAGTCCGGGACAAGAAAATCGCAGACGTGGAAATGACAGGGATGTGGGAAAATGCCCTTTCCAAAATAGAAAGCGGGGAAATGAATCCCGATACTTTCCATAAAAGTACCGAAGTTTATGCTTCACAAATAACCAGCGAACTGTTAGGAATGCAGCTCACCTTAAAAACGCAGCTGGATTTAATCTGTCCGAAATGCGAAACAGGTAAAATTATGCTGTATCCGAAAGTTGCCAAATGTGATAATACCGATTGTGGGCTAATCGTTTTCAGGAATAAAAGCGATAAGCAGCTATCCGACAAACAGGTTATGGAACTGGTAACAGCCAAGAAAACCGGATTAATAAAAGGCTTCAAGAGTAAAGCCAGGAAGTCTTTCGATGCTTCACTGGCTTTTGACGACCAGTTCAATGTTGTATTCGTTTTCCCTGAAAAGAAAGGGAAATCAAGGAAATAATCTGAAATTCCGTATCTTTACCACAGAAAATTCCATTATGAATAGATTTTATGCTATCCGTAATTGAGGATTTTTGTGGTTAGCACCCGATGGGGACGCCGGGTGCTTTTCGTAAAAGCTATTTATGTAGAATAATAGACAATGAGTACAGATGTAAAAAACAAAATTATAGTTCCGAAAGACTTGCATGGTTCTAAATTGCTATGCTTTCTTCATCCTAATAGATTTGAGACTGAGGATAAAAAACAAGCTGTTGAATTATTACATAAAATTTGCATGACAAATCTGACGGATTTCCACAAGTCAAATCAAATTAAAGATTTAATCCTAACAGAGGAAGAACGGAAGCTTGTTTTATTTCACGAATGGAACAATTCTGAAAACGCAGAAGTGAAATCACGCTGTAGTGATGTTCTTTGTAGATTTGAGAAAGATAAACGTTTCATAAAAGTAATAATATCAAATAATTATCTTGTCGCTTATCAGTTATTTGGTGAGATTGAATTTTTAATCCGCTCAATTACAGTTCGTGATATCAAGATTCTTAATACTGATGATTTTTTGAAAGATATCTTATCTGCAATTAACGATAAATTTAGTCATCCATTTTGGATTCAGAGAGTTGTTGATTCTATAAAAAAATCATACCCTGTAGAAAAACTTGAAAAATTATGCAATTATATTGAATGTCAAAAAAACAGCTTGATTGACGGTAATTATTCCGAAAAAAGAGAGTATATAAAAGCCCAATGCTCACTTAAAGTAATAAGTAAGCAGATGTTTCATAAAGAAATGGCTTTATGTTTTGAAAATGAAGCAGATGCCACTGTGAATAATAAAGAGCCGAATACTTTTTATCCGAATTTAGTTGATATTTACCAAAATGCATATAATGAAATTTTTCAAATTAAAAATCAAGCACCAGAAGAGTTTGAAAGGATAAAAGGTAAGTTGCTACAAGAAAAGTCTGATTTTATGGATATGCTTTCTCTCTGCGGTATTAAAACTCAAATAGAACTTTCTGATGATTTCATTAAAAGTGTAGAAAAATCCGTTTCAAAAATCACTATAGGTAATTTTATTGACACAATTAACCTGATGCTTTCAATTCCTTTCATGACTTCGGAAGGAGTCAGTTCCTATGAAGCAGCAGTGAGAAAGGCAAGCCCTGTGTCTTCTATGTTTGGACACAATCAGTTAGATAAAAAGGGAAATGTCGTAGGCGTAGCAGAGTCAGAGAAGTCATTAAAAACAGAAGCTCATATTTATTTTCGACAAAAAAGGCTGTACGCAATATGGACATATATCAATCTTCATCAATGGTCAAATATAAAATCGGAAGAGGATTTTATCTATTTCTATTTGCAAAAGGAAAAACCAGTATATATAGAAGAAGAAAACTTGATATTTTGGACTAAAGGAATTGCCGCAGGCTTAAATAAAGACTTTATAAGTGCATCTCATATCCTAATGCCATATTTAGAGCATGCTTTGCATAATATTGCTGAAATCACAAAGGGAAACATAACTACTTTAGAGAAAAAACGTCAAGAGGCTCCTTCTTTAGGTGTAATTTTCCCGATGCTTCAAGGCGTGATTGACGAAGAAATACTATATGAAATAGAATCCTTTCTACAAAATGGGATAGATGTCAATTTCAGGAATAATTTGTCTCATGGACTTCTAACTCATTTTGAAATTGAGAAATATGGAATCTATTTGTGGTGGATATGCTTAAAACTGTATTTTGAAGGAAAGAGTATAATTAAAATCGTTCCCTAATCAGTTTGTGCACATCCGAAGCCTTATAGTAACATCTTCCATCATCTAATTTGATGTAAGGTAGAATACCCTTTGCTCGATAGCGTTGAAGTGTGCGAAGGCTGACTTTCAAGAGAAACATCAAATCCTGATTATCTAAAAGTTGTTCACCATCCAAGCAATTACGTTGGGTTGTCAATCGTTCGATTTTCTTATCCGCCATTTCGAACCTGTCCATTATACGTTCCATCCAGGCGATGAATGTTTCTCTATCTATATTCATGACAATAACCGATTAAAAATGACCTTTGATAAAATAACTCTGATTTGAAGGATCTTTGATGATAATTTCCTTCTCCCGCATAAAACGGATATAGCTTTTCGCCGTGCGTTCCTTTACATCCATAATTTGCTGTATCTGTTCGCACAAATCTATATAAGTGACTCATGTTTCGCACTTCCCTCAAACCATTGACAAAGAAATAGAAGGGAAATGCATTATTATCTATATCTCTGTACTATAACATTTTATATTTTACA